>JBBQUA010000265.1:0-6422 GCA_038212905.1 Hyphomicrobiales bacterium | reverse complement strand
GGCAGGCATTTTCGAGATGCCGTATTGGCGTTTCCAGTTCGCCAATTTCTCCTCCGCGCTGGTCTGGTCGGCGGCGCTGCTGATGTTCGGCGACGTGATCGCGAAAATCACCGAGTGGTTGTGGCGGGCGGTCTGAGCCTCTGCCTTGCCGGCAGGGAATAATCCGCCGACAGGGGTGTTACCCCCTGAGCTGCATGCGTTGCCACCGCATCTTTGTGATCGCGCGCCGCGGTTAAACGCTCGAAGAGCCAAGAAGTGGAATTCCGCACCAATCCATCGTCTCACTGGGAGGACATCACCATGGAACTGACACGCCGTCACGCATTGGCCGGAGCCGCAGCAATCGCCGCCACACCGCTGCTGCCGACCCTATCCGCCAAAGCCGCGGCGCCCGCGGCCGACAAGCAGGCGCCCAGTTTCTACCGCTACAAGGTCGGCGACGCGCAGGTGAATGTCATCTCCGACGGCGTCAACAATTTTGCGCTGGGCGACACCTTCGTGCTCAACGTGAAAAAGGACGAAGTCAACGCCGCGCTCGAAAAGGCATTCATGCCGAAGGACAAGATGAGCATCCAGTTCGCGCCGCTGGTCATCAATACCGGCGGCAAGCTGGTGGTCGTCGACACCGGTAACGGCCCGGCGGCCTTTGCATCGAGCAAGGGCAATGTCGGGCAATTCGCCGGCAACATGGCCGCCGCCGGGCTCGACGCCAAAGCCGTCGATATCGTGGTCATCTCACATTTTCACGGTGACCACATCAACGGCCTGCTGACCGCAGACAACATGCCGGCGTTTCCCAACGCCGAGGTGCTGGTGCCGGCCGCCGAGTGGAAATACTTCATGGACGACGGCGAAATGGGCAAGCAGAGCTCGGACCGCATGAAGGGCGTCTTCGCCAACGCCCGCCGCGTTTTCGATGCGGGACTGAAGAAGAAGGTGACCCCCTATGAAATGGGCAAGGACGTCGCGCCAGGGCTGCAATCGGTGGCTTCGTTCGGCCACACGCCGGGCCACACCTCGTTCATTCTGTCGTCCGGCTCCGACAAGGTGTTCATCCAGTCCGACGTCACCAACCTTCCGGCGCTGTTCGTCACTCATCCGGGCTGGCACCTGATGTTCGACCAGGACCCGGCGATGGCGGAAGCCACCCGCCGCAAGATTTACGACATGCTGGTTGCCGACAAGATGCGGGTCCAGGGCTTCCACTATCCGTTCCCGGCCAATGGTTATGTCGAGAAGGATGGCAGCGGCTACCGGCTGGTGCCGGCGCCATGGAGCCCGGTGATCTGAAAGGAAGCGTCATTCCGGGGCGCGCGCCAGCGCGACCCCGGAATCTCGACTCCATAACCTCTGGATTCCGGGTCTGCGGCTTTGCCGCATCCCGGAATGAGGGCTGTATGTCTTGACGGAAAGGGCGCCGGGCATTATAGCCCGCGCCCATGATCAACGCCGTGACCATGTCAATCGCCCGCCGCCGCCGCACCTCTGCGGTATGGGCGGACGTCTGCGTCTGAGACTGTCGCCCCTGCCGCCGGATCCGGTCCGCGGCATTTTCCTGATCCTTGCCAGCGTGATCTGACCCCGGCGGCTCCACCATCAAGCCGGAGTTTGCGATGTATACGCCCCCGACGTTCAAGCCCGATCGCGCCGCCAGCCTCGCGTTTGCGGAAGCGCGCGGATTCGGCACGGTCTGCGCCTGGGATGGCGGCAGGCCGGTCGCCTCGTCACTGCCGTTTTACCTCGACTATGCCGACGACGGCACGCCGCTGGCGGCATTCCATGTCGCACGCCATAACACGCTGGCGGGTCTCGCCGACGGGGTGTCGTCCTGGCTGATGGCGGTGAACGGCGCGGATGCCTACATTTCCCCGGACTGGTACGCGTCGCCGGATCAGGTGCCGACCTGGCTGTATCAGGCCGTGCACCTCACCGGCACCGTGCGAAAACAGTCCGACGATGAACTCGGCCGCCATCTCGACGCGCTGAGCGCGAAGTTCGAAAACTGGCTGGCGCCGAAACCGCCATGGCTGTCGTCGAAGATGACGGCAGGCCGGCTGGATGCGATGAGGAAAGCCATCGTGGGCCTGGTCATGACGGTGGAAGCGGTCGAGGGCAGTTTTAAGCTCAACCAGCACAAATCGGATGTTGATCATGCAGCTATCGCCGATGCGCTGACATTGCAGAACGACGCGGCTGCGCGGGTCATCGGAGAACAGATGGTCGCACTGCGGCCCCAGTTGAACTACATCTCACCATTGAGTGCCAATGCACCCGCGGATGGAAGGAATGCTTCATGACCCTCTCCGACACACAGCGGCCGAACGGCCAGGTCCTGACCACCGGCGCCGCCACGAAGCTGGCCGTATTCGTTGACGGCGCGTCGGGAACGACGGGCCTCGGCATTCGCGAGCGCCTTGGCCTGCAGAACGACGTCACGGTGAAGAGCATCGCTGAGGAAAAGCGCAAGGATGCGGGCGCCAAGTGGGCCCTGATGGAGGAGGTGGATCTCGTCATCCTCTGCCTTCCGGATGACGCAGCAAAGGAAACCGTCGCGCTGGTTGACAGCATGGGGGCTGCTGCTCCCAAGGTGCTGGATGCCTCGACAGCCTTTCGCGTCGCTCCCGATTGGGCTTACGGCTTTCCGGAACTGACGCCTGATCAGGCCGACAAGATACGGGCCGCGCGGAAGGTGTCCAACCCGGGCTGCTATCCGACTGGCGCGGTGGCGTTGCTGAGGCCGCTGGTCGATGGCGGCCTCATGCCGGCGGATTATCCCGTCACCATCAATGCGGTCAGCGGCTATTCGGGCGGCGGCAAATCCATGATCGCGAGTTTCGAGGACGGCACGGCGCCGGCCTTCGAACTTTATGGACTCGGCTTCGAGCACAAGCACGTGCCCGAGACCCAGCTTTATGCGAATCTCGCGCGCCGGCCCATCTTCGTGCCGTCGGTCGGCAATTACCGGCAGGGCATGCTGGTGTCGGTGCCTTTGCATCTCGACACGCTTGCGGGCAAGCCTGACGGTGCCGATCTCCACGCCGCGCTCGCGAAGCGTTACGCCGGGAGCAAATACGTCTCGGTCCTGCCGCTCGACAACGCGGCCACCAGGGACGGGCGGATCGAGCCGGAGGCGCTCAACGAGACCAACATGCTCGAGCTCTACGTCTTTGCCAGCGAAAAATACCGGCAGGCGCTGCTCGTCGCACGGCTCGACAATCTCGGCAAAGGCGCCTCGGGCGCGGCGGTGCAGAACATGCGCCTGATGTTGGGACTTGCCGAGACATAACGGGCAGGATACCGCGCTGTTTCGATCATCGAGGAGTCGCCGTGGACGAAGATACGCTCCAGTTCTACCGCAGCAACGCGCAGGCCTATGCCGGTCGCGAGATCGCCAAGCATGCGCGGCTGACCCGCTTTCTCGCGGTGCTGCCATCAGGGGCGAGCATTCTTGAACTCGGTTGCGGTGCCGGCGCCGATTCCGCCCAAATGCTGGCCGCGGGATTCGACGTTCGTCCCACCGACGGTTCGCCGGAACTGGCGGCCGAGGCATCGCGGAGGCTCGGCCGTCCGGTCGAGACGCTGCTGTTTCATGACCTCGACAAGGTCGACGTCTATGACGGCGTCTGGGCCAACGCCTGCCTGCTGCATGTGCCGAGAGCGGAGTTGGCGCAGGTGCTGACGCTGATCTGGCGCGCGCTGAAGCCCGGCGGTCATTTCTACGCCAGCTTCAAGGCCGGTGCGGAAGACGGGCGGGATGCGCTCAATCGCTACTACAATTATCCCTCGCCGGAATGGCTGCGCGATACCTACGCCAGCGCGGGCCGCTGGAATTCATTGGCGATCGAGAAGGGCGAGGTCAGGGGCTTTGATGATGAATGGGCCGAGATGCTGTTCGTGGTGGCCCGCAAAAGCCTGTGAGTTTCGGTCGCGGACGCGGCGCGCACCAGCTGCACCACGTCCGGAACCTGAAATCAAACGATCTTGAAGATCGCCAGCACCAGCACGACCTGGGCGAAGAAGCCGACGGTAAAAGCCAGCGTGCGGAACACCGGCAGGCCGATCGTGTAGACGATCACATGGGCGACGCGGGACCAGAAATACACCGCGCAGGCATAGACGGTCCATTTCGTCGAATAATCGATCTGCGCCAGGATCAGCACCAGGGGCGCGAAGATGATGAGGTTCTCGACCGCGTTGTCATGCGCGAACATCATGCGCGTGGCCCATTCCGAATGCGGCTTGTCGTTGCGCGCCGGATTGGCCATCGCGCCGGTGAGGCCGCGGATCTGGCAGCGGTTGAGCACGTAGGGAAGCCACATCACGCCGGTCAAAATCACCGTCAGCGTCAGCCAGAATATTTCACGCGTCATAGGTTCCCCCTCACTCAATTGCGAATCCGGGCCACGGAGCCGGGATCGTTATAGCCTAATCGCGGAAGATTGCGCTACGCGCGAACCCGGACGTAACTGCCGGGCGCGTCTTCGATCGGCGGCATCGCCGCCGTACCGGCCGGCCGCGCCGGCACGGTTTCGGCGTCGATGCTTTCAAGCCATTGGCGCCAGTCCGGCCACCACGAGCCCTTGTGCTCCTGCGCGCCCTTGAGCCAGTTCGCCAGCGTGGTGTCCCTGATATTATCGTTGGTCCAGTACTGATATTTTCCCGACGCCGGCGGGTTGACCACGCCGGCGATATGGCCGGACCCCGACAGCACGTATTTCACCGGGCCGCCGAAGAACTGCGAGCCGTAAAGCACCGATTCCGCCGGCGCGATGTGATCCTCGCGGGTCGCCAGATTGTAGACCGGCACCTTCACCTTCGACAGGTCGAGCAGCGTGTTGTCGAGCACCATACTGCCGGTGGACAGCCGGTTTTCCAGATAGCAGTTGCGCAAATAGTAGGAATGGTTCGCCGCCGGCATCCGAGTCGCATCCGAATTCCAGTGCAGCAGGTCGAACGAGGAGGGCGGCTGCCCCTTCAGGTAGTTGCTGACGACATAGGACCAGATCAGGTCGTTCGAGCGCAGCATGTTGAAGGCCATCGCCATCTTGCTGCCTTCGAGCACGCCGGCGGCCTGCATGTCGCGCTCCAGCGCGGAAACCTGGTCTTCATCGACGAACACCAGCAGGTCGCCAGCATGGGTGAAGTCGACCTGGGCGGCAAAGAAGGTGGCGGAGGTCACGCGCACCCGGCGCTTTTCCGCCAGCCAGGCCAGCGTCGAGGCGAGCAGGGTGCCGCCGACGCAATAGCCGGCGGTGTGAACCTTCATCTCGCCGGTGACCTGTTCGATGACGTCCATCGCCGCGAGCGGACCCTGCTTCATGTAGTCTTCGAAGGTCTTGTTGCCGAGCGTCTTGTCCGGGTTGACCCACGAGATCACGAACACGGTGATGCCCTGATCGACGCACCACTTGATGTAGGATTTTTCCGGCTTGAGATCGAGAATGTAGAATTTGTTGATCCATGGCGGAACGATCAGCAGCGGCGTGCGCAGCACGGTTTCCGTCGTCGGCGTGTACTGGATCAGCTGCATCAGCTCGTTCTGGAAGATCACCTTGCCCGGTGTCGTCGCCATGTTGACGCCGACCGCGAGATTGGCAGGGTCGGACTGACGGATCCGCAGCGAGCCATGTCCGGCCTCGATATCCTCCGCCAGCATCTTCATGCCGCGAACGAGGTTGTCGCCGCTGGAGGCCAGCGTCTCGCGCAGCACTTCCGGATTGGTGAGAACAAAATTCGACGGCGCCAACGCGTTGCTGATCTGCAGGACGTAGAATTCCGCCTTCTTGCGGGTATGCTCGTCGAGGCCGTCGGCGTTGTGTACCAGGTCCTGCGCCCACTGCGTGGTCAGCAGATAGAACTGCATCACGAAATCGAAGAACTGGTTCGATTTCCACTCGGGATCCTTGAATCGCTTGTCGCGCGGCGAGGGCTCGATCGCGGGCTTCACCGCTTCGCCGGCAAGCCGGCGCGCCGACGATCCCCAGAGATCGATATAGGCCCTGGCGATCTTGGCCTGCAGGTCCGCCGACCGCTCGTTGTCCGACAGCCAATATTCCGCCACCGCGGAGAAAGTCTTCACGACCTCGCCGATTTCGTTGGGTGGCTTGTCCCTGGCTTCGCCATTCTCGCGCGGCTTCAGATAGGCCGCGAGCGCCTGGCCGCTGCTCTCCATCGCCCGCGCAAGGTTCATCGCGAAGGCCTCGGGATCGAACTTTTTCGCAGTTGCGGTTTCAGCGGTGACGTCAGTCATGAGCGGACACTATAGGTTCATTTCAGGTTCGTCACCGCGCGGAATTGGCGCTGACGGTTTCGGGATTGATCTTTCGCATCGCACCTGCTGCACTGCGATAAAGTCTCTTGGTTCCGACATATTGAGGCCCTAACGGTCAGCTTTTGTTGTTCCGGCTTTAATCGTTTCGGGA
>JBBQUA010000264.1:0-6478 GCA_038212905.1 Hyphomicrobiales bacterium | reverse complement strand
GCTGCCGTCGCGGTTGGCCGAACTCGTGAAAGCAAAGACGCGCTGTCCCTTGCGCATCGGTCTGCCGCCGAACTCGATGTCGCTCTGCACAACACGGGCCAGCGCGCCGCTGGGGCCGTCATATCGCAGCCATTCCTCGATCGCCGACTCGATCAGCCCGGTATTTTCCGTCAAGCGCTCCCATTGGTCGCGAAACCGCATGGAGTGATAGAGGCCGTTGCCGAGCAAATTGGCGGTCGTCTCATGTCCTGCGAACAGCAGCAGGATGCAGGTCGCAATCACTTCGTCGGCGCTCATGACTTCCTGCTCGTCGCGGGCTTCGACCATGCGGCTGATGATATCGTCGCGCGGCTCGGCCGTTCGCTCCGCCACGATACCCCGGAAATAGTCCGCCATCGCCCGGGCCCCGAGTTCGGCCCGGCCATATTTGTCAGAAGATGCGCGCGCAGTGCCGATGAACAGCGCGATCTCGTCGGACCATATCTTGACGCGCTTGAGGTCGCCGCGCGGGACACCCAGCAGGTCCATGATGACGGTGGCCGGCAGCGGGTAGGCAAAGTCCGGGATCCAGTCGATGGCCTCGCCGGATTTCTGTCGTTCCGCCATGTCGTCGAGCAGCATGTCGACCACGCCGGAAATATTCGGCGTCAGCATATCGATGGAGCGGGACGTGAACGCCTTGGTGAACAGCCGCCTCAGCCGCGTGTGATCGGGAGGATCGCGAAACACCATCCAGTTGCCGAGATAGGTCATCAGGTTGGCGTAGGCATTGCGGCGCGTGTCCGGCGCGGCCGCAAAGAACGGCGCGAGCCGGTTCGCCGAAACTTCCTCGTTGTTCAGCGCCAGTGCCTTGACGTCGTCATACCGGGTGACCACCCATGTCTTCATCGGCTCGGACCAGTGGACGGGGTCTTCGGCGCGCAACCTGTTGAAGACCGGAAAAGGATCGGCATTGGTCGCCGGATCTGAAAAATCGATGGTCAGCATGCGATAGGGGAAAGATCGACTGCGCGGCCATGCGTGGCAGGCAGGGGGATCGAAGACAACGACAGTCCGTCACGATGTCCGGCTGCCCCGTCAGCGGATGGGGCGCCAACTGCCGACCGGGCCACGCTCAACAGATTCGTCATGTCCATTCCCTCAGGCCGCGGCATCCTTCGCGTCGGTGCCCGGGAGCGGGACACCATTCACCCGCGTTTCGCCCTTGAGATTGTCGACGGTGACATGTGTGTCATACCAGGTGAGCCGGGGCCTTGCGCCAAATCGCTCGGTCAATTCCGTGACCCGTTCCTCGGTAAACCAGGCTTCGGCAGACTGGCGGTCTTTCCAGAGGTACACGCCGCCGGTGCCGTTTTCGCCGTTGAGGTAATCCTTGCGGATCAGCCCGTTGGTCGCCAGGTTCCGGTAAATGGGGGCGCTCCCCGTGCCGCCCTTGATCGCTTGCTCTTGCGTTCGCTTCGGCAAATCAAACTGAACGACGACGATGCAGTTTCCCATGTCTCCTTCTCCTCACCGTGATGGCTGCCAGCCTTATTTCGATTGATTAGACGCCATAACCAGCCGTTTACCAAGGCTCAATCGATGGCCGAATGTCGCATCCACACGTCCGGCGGCCTGGCGGCTGATCTTGTTTGATTCGGCAGGCGTTTGGCCTAGCCAGATGCTACCTTCACCAGTTCGGCGAGGAGGTGGTTGGGAAAGCGACGCTTCTGGACGATCGCATAGAAGCTTTCGACGACTTCCGGGATGCGGCAATATTCAACCAGTTTCCGTGTTTCAAGTTCGTCGCGCACGACGATGGGCGGCACCAGGGCGACGCCCTCACGCTCCCTGGCCAATAGACGCAGCATTGCCATATCGTCCACTTCGGCCATGATTATCGGCCGGATGCCGGCCAGTTCAAGTACGCGGTCGAATGCGATGCGGATGTCGCTGTCCAGGCTGGGAAGCAGAAGCGGTTCTGTACGGAGGTCGGCCGGAAATCGGAATTTTCGCCTTCCTCGCCGTGGACGGCCTACCAGGCTCACCGGCTGCTCGTTCAGGAGGTGATTGCGCAGGGACGAGCGGGCGTCGCGCGGGGCAGCGCTGTTCGCCAACACGACATCTATAGCGTGCGCTTCAAGCTGGGCTAACAGGTCGCGCATCGTTCCAGACCGCACGATAAGCTCTACGTCCGGCCTACCAACTAGCGGACGAAGGAATTCAAGCTGGAAATTCCGGGATAAGGTCGTCAGCGCACCGACTCTTAGAACCTGCCGGCTTGCGAGAGGTCTTCCCTGCAGGGTGCTGATTAGCTCGTCGCCAGCCTTGAAAACGGTGTCAGCATAATCGAGCGCGATGCGTCCGGCCTCGGTCAGGATGAGCTTTTTGCCGACCCGCTCAAACAGCGGATGGCGGACCTGGTGCTCGAGCTTCTGTATCTGCACGGACACAGCTGATTGCGACAGGCTCAGCCTTTCTGCAGCTCTGGTGAGATTGCCCTCGTGCGCGACCGTCCAGAAGTACCGGAGATGGTTGTAGTTGAGGTTTCTCATCGTTCTATTAAACCGAACGATTTGGAAGAAACAATGAATTTTTATTGCATGAGCCGCGCTGCTATCAATTCCCAACGGTACTCTTCGACGTGAAACGAGATCCAATGCTGACCTATCTCTTGCCATTGCTCGCGCCGGCCGTCCTGCTCGTCAGCGCCACCTTGGGGTTTTTCAAACCGGGCCGGCGGCCCAAGCCTATCCCCACGCTGGCTGAGGCGTCAGCCATCGCCGCCCTTTTTGTCGCAATGATCGCTGCGATCTTGCTCATCCTGCGAGGCCCCGGCAGTAGCCAACTCGTCGGCCTGGGTGGCATCGGGTTATCAATTCGCCTGGATGCGGTCAGCGTCGCGATGCTGTTGTTGGTCTCATTTATCGGCTGGATCGTCGTGCGATACTCAGCGACCTATCTGGACGGGGAGTCCAGGCAAGGCGCGTTCACCGGCTGGCTCTGCCTGACCCTTGCTTCCGTCCTCTTGCTTGTGACGGCCGGCAACTTGTTCCAACTCGTGCTGGCGTGGATCGCAACGAGCCTGTTTCTGCACCGGCTCCTGCTGTTCTATCCCAGCCGTACGGCGGCGCAGCGCGCCGCCCGCAAGAAGTTCGTCACGGCACGGATCGGCGACGTCGCGCTGATTGGCGCAGCCGTTTTGATGGCGGTTGGATATGGCACGACGGACATCGCTACGATCTTGAGCGAAGCCCGTTCTGGAAGCGGCGGCGGCTTTGCGGTCGGCGCAGCCACCTTGCTGTCGATCGCCGCACTGCTCAAATCGGCGCAGTTTCCGACCCATGGCTGGCTGACCGAAGTGATGGAAACGCCGACGCCAGTATCGGCGCTCTTGCATGCGGGTGTCATCAACGCTGGCGGATTTCTGATAATCCGTTTCGCCGATGTCATGCTCCTGGCACCAGGAGCGCTCGCTGCCCTTGCAATGATCGGCGGCTTCACCGCGCTATTTGGTGGCCTGGTCATGCTGACGCAGCCAGCGGTGAAGACTTCGCTCGCCTGGTCCACCGTGGCCCAAATGGGCTTCATGATGTTGGAATGCGGTCTGGCGCTCTTTCCGCTGGCGCTGCTGCATATCATAGCCCACTCACTCTACAAGGCGCATTCCTTCCTGGCCTCAGGCGGCGCGGTGGAGCGTATCGAAGCTAATCGCAGACCGGGTCCCGTCGCGATTCCCAAGGCCGGTGCGGTTGGACGGGCCTTCCTGTTGGCTTTGTCGATTTATGCAATCATTGGGATAGCATTCGGGTTCCAGCACAAGTCGCCTCAGGCCATCGCACTCGGCGCAATTCTGATACTTGGTGTGGCCTATCTGCTGGCGCAGGGTCTGGCCGATGCCGCGCCAAGAGCCCTGACCTGGCGTACCGCCATCTACGCGGTCGCCGCGTCCATCAGCTATTTCGCGCTTCAAACCGTCACAGAGTGGTTAACCTCCGGAATTTTGCCAGCAGCACCTGCGCCAAGCCCTCTCGAATGGACGTTGATTGCCCTCGCCGTGCTCAGCTTCGGGCTCGTCGCCGTCGTGCAGGCGATGTTCCCGCTGTGGGCCTATCACCCCGCTGCGGCTGGGCTGCGCGTGCACCTTTCAAATGGATTTTACGCCAACGCGGTGTTCGACCGATTGCTGCGCGGCTGGTCCATACGCAATTCAACCTGATGCCTCCCTGGGAATGAAGACAATGAAAGCAGACAACACCGGACCGTACGATCTCCAAGCGCTCGTCAAAGCGGCCAATTCTGCGGCAAGCGCAATTCCTCCATTATGGCCCTTGGCATCGAGCGTTGCAGTCAACCCCTTTCTGGGACAGACGGGTGAGAGCCTCGCCAAGGCCGGGTCGCGGCTGTCGCGCGTCGCGGGTGTCTCTGTCACGATGCCGCGCGGCTGGTATCAGGCCCGGATCGCGTCCGGCGCGATATCGGACAAGGATTTGCTGGAGGCACTGTTCATCGCACCCGCAGATTTGCGTCCAGCGGATCTCGCCGCACTGAAATCCGCGGCGCTGGCGCCCGCGCCAAAGCTGGCAGCGTTGCCGACGATCGCTGATCTGGCAGCTGAAGCCTCGGGAATCGATTGGCCGGGCCTGATCGCTGAACGGTTTGGCGCCTGGGCCGCCGGGTATTTCGACGAAGGCCAGGCGCTTTGGGCTGCCCCGCGCGGCAAGGGCGCGTATGCCGCGTGGCGGGCCGTCGCAACGCATGACCTGACGCCTGAAATAGCAGGACTGACCGGGTTCGCGAGTCATGTCTCGGAGGCGCCGGAAAGCGCGCATGGCGCACTGGCCCAGGTGTCGCAACGGCTCAGTCTGTGCGACAGCGCGATGGAGACTTACTTCCATCAGATGCTGATGACGTTCGGCGGCTGGGCGCAGTATGCCCGCTACAAGCTTTGGCAGGCGGAGCTTGGTGGCGATTCGGACGACACGATCACCGATTTTCTCGCGATCCGATTGATCTGGGAAGAAGCCCTTCTCGATCGCTACGCCGCGCAGATCTCCCGCAAGTGGAGGGCTGTACGTACAGGACATGCGCTGCCGGTGATGCCGACGGCATCTCTCGTCGTTGACGCTATCCTGCAGGAAGCCTCGGAACGCGCAACTCAGCGCGAACTGGCCGAAACCTTCGCGGTGCCGCCGATCGAGGCGAGAGAGGGTCGGTCTCCGCTTCAGGCGGCATTTTGCATCGACGTGCGTTCCGAAGTGTTTCGACGCGCGCTCGAGGCCGTGAATCCGAATATCCAGACATTGGGCTTTGCCGGTTTTTTCGGCCTGACGGCGTCGCACCGGCGGTTCGCGTCGGACCTGCGGGAACTGCGCCTTCCGGTGCTCCTCAATCCGGGGGTGATGACGTGTTCCGGCGGACCTGAAGATGCGTCCGCGGATCAGTCCGCGCGGTTTGCTGCCAGGGCCAAGCGGGCCTGGGGACGGTTCAAACTGGCCGCCGTATCATCGTTTGCTTTCGTCGAGGCGACGGGACCAATCTATGTGGCAAAACTGGTAAGCGACGCGCTCGGACTTCGCGCATCGCCGGCGCCGAACGATCCAGTGCCGCGCTTTGATCCCGCGCTTGATCTTGCGTCACGGATAAACGCGGCAGAGACGGTTCTACGCGCGATGTCGCTGACCCGTAACTTCGCGCGGATCGTGCTGCTGGCGGGTCACGGCGCCAATGTGGTCAACAACCCCCACGCCAGCGGGCTGCATTGCGGCGCATGCGGTGGTTATTCCGGCGAAGTCAATGCGCGGCTTCTTGCGGCTTTGCTAAATGATTCGGAAGTCCGTGCCGGCCTCGTTTCGGCTGGGATTGAGATCCCGGCAGATACCCTTTTCCTAGGCGCCCTCCATGATACAACGACGGATCACGTGACGATCTACGCCGCCGATCACTTGTCGGCGCCGCACGAGCAGGACCTCAAGCAGGCTCGAATCTGGCTCGAAGCAGCGGGCAGAGTGACCCGGGCGGAACGGGCTTTACGTCTCCCACGGACGGAAGGTGAGCGCAGCATTCCGCGGAGGAGCCGCGACTGGGCCGAAGTGCGGCCGGAATGGGCGCTTGCGGGATGCAAGGCGTTCATTGCCGCGCCGCGGATGCGCACGGCGGGTAAGAATCTTCAAGGCCGCGCCTTTCTGCACGATTATGACTGGACGCGGGACAAGGGCTTTGGCGTGCTTGAGTTGATCATGACCGCCCCGGTTGTTGTCGCGAGCTGGATCAGCCTTCAATATTTTGGCTCAACGGTAGCGCCGGAGATTTTTGGCAGCGGCAACAAGCTCCTGCACAACGTCACGGGCGGCATCGGCGTTGTCGAGGGCAATGGCGGCGTGATGCGGGCGGGCCTGCCCTGGCAGTCCGTGCATGACGGCGAACACTACGTTCACGAACCGCTGCGACTTTCCGTTTGTATCGAGGCACCGCGCGAAGCCATGACGGACATCCTGAA
>JBBQUA010000263.1:0-6488 GCA_038212905.1 Hyphomicrobiales bacterium | reverse complement strand
ACTCGCCCAGCGCAACGATCAGTCCGATATCCTCGGCGACCGGGATAAAATCCGCCGGCGAAATCATGCCCTTTTCGGGATGCCGCCAGCGCAGCAGGGATTCAAAACCGCTGATCCGGTCGGCGGCGAGGTCCACCAGCGGCTGAAAGTGGAGTTCGAATTCGCCGTTAGCGAAAGCGCGGCGCAGGTCCAACTCCATGTCGCGACGTTTTTGCGCCTGCCGGTCCATCTCCCTTTCGAAGAACCGGTGAACACCGCCGCCGTCCGACTTGGCGCGGTACAGCGCCATGTCGGCGTTGCGCATCAGTTCCTCGCTGGTGTCGCCATCGCCGGGCGAGAGTGCGATGCCGATGCTGGCGCCGATGACGGCCTCGATGCCGTCCATGTCATAACGAGCGCTGAGGATCCTGATCAGCCGGGCCGCGTAGTCGCTCGCCTCGTTCGGTGAGACATCGGAGACCAGCACGATCGCAAACTCGTCGCCGCCAAGACGCGCCACCAGATTGTTGCCGTGAACTTCCGAGCTCAGCCGATCAGCCACCATCTTCAACAAGCGGTCGCCCGCCGGATGGCCGAATGAATCGTTGACGTTCTTGAATAGATCGAGATCGACGCACAGTACCGCCACTCTCGCGCTTCCCGACAGGCCCTGTTCCAGCGCCTGCTTGAGGCGATCCTGGAAGAGCTCCCGGTTCGGCAGATTCGTCAGACCATCATGATGGGCCATATGGGCAATCCGGGCCTCTGCCTTGCGACGTTCGGTGATGTCGAAAACGGCCACGAGAAAACCGTCGCGACCCTCGAACGCGACGCGCCGTCCAAATGTCAGCACCTCGATCTCGCCGCCATCGGCCTTGAGATGCCGCCAGTTGCGGCCGGAATGATAGGTGTCGCCGACCTGCTGCAGGGCCTCCGTATGAGTCACCCATTCATCTTCAGGCCAGATCTGACGAATCTTCATGTCCAGAAACGTCTCGCGGCTGTACCCGTAGTGCTGCACGGCCGCATCGTTGACGCTGATAAATCCGGTCGTCTCGGCATCGAAAACCCACATCGGCATCGGATTGTTGTCGAACAGCAAACGAAACGAGGCTTCGCGCCGCTTGAGAGCCGTGACATCCGAAACCGTCAACGAGAGAATGTCGCCCAAGGCCCTCGCGCCCAGCATCAGATTGCGATGATCGCTGTCGATCTCAAACTGCTGCCCGTCACCGCTCTTGATGACGTCGAGCAATCGTTCGATCACGTCAGGCAGACACAGCAGGTTTCCTCCGGCGCTGAGCCGGTGCCACAGCAGGTCGGTCGATGGCAGCTTCAGTAACCGGGACGCACCCTGATTGTGATGGACGATCTGGAAATCGAACGGCTGCCCGGCCGAATCGCGGATCGTCGCAAGCGACAGCACGCCCTCATCGGTGGTGGAGAAGATCGCATCCAGCAGATTATACTGCGATCCCCGCTCGTTGACGTAGGCGCCGATCAGCGTGCCGCCCCAGCGCGAGGAGGTCGGCAGTGCCAGAATGTCGTAGGTCTGGACCACGCCATCACGCACGCAGTGCGCCGCGGCGAGGTAAGGACGGCCGTTGCGAAGTGCGCTGGTTGCGGCTTCATTGAGCGCGATGGCGCAATCCGGCGGCAGCTCGGTCAGCGGGATATCCCAGCGGTCGTCGCCGAGCCATTTCTGCGCGTAGCGGCCGGTGCGCGATACTTCGAGCGCGTCATGATTGCTCTTCAGCAGGACGATGTGATCCGCCAGTCGCCCGAGGCTGCCGAGCATCACATCTTCATAGCGAGGCAACCCTTCGCCGGACCGCAGTGCTGCCTGCCATTTGCGCTGCAGAACCGGGACGTCATCGAACATCTCGGCGTTGGATTTGCCGGACGCGTTCTTGGCTGCAATCATGTCATTCCCCACAGCGCGAATGTTCAACCCGAACGCATCCAATGCTGGCGGGCTTAATGCGGTGTGAAAATTGCCGGAGCGGTACGCCGATCCGGCGATTATGACAGTTCTAAGTGTTTCGATGGTTAGTCCGCGTTAGCGACCATGACAGCCGGATGACGTCGTGAGGCGAGATCTACCGCGCGACGACCTCGACCTCGCCGTCGACGCCGTTGACGACGTTGAACGGACGCTCGAACACCTTGCCCTCGTTCTTGGCGATGGCGCGGTATTCGCCTTCGGACAGCACGACGCGCGGGAATGCGCCGATCGATTCCTTGATGACGTCGCCGCCCGGAGTGATGACCGACCATGCGGTGTTCGCCAGCGCCTCGCCGCCCTTGTCGCCGACCAGTTTCAGGGTGATCACCGCGGCGCGATGGGTGATGACCACGTCGGTCAGCTTGCCGGCCTGCACGCGGATATCCGAGCGCACCACGGAATTGGCGTCGCCGTAATTTGAAATGATGTAGTAGGTGCCCTCGGTCAGCAGCGCGACGTCGCCGGCGGCGACGTTCGGCACCAGCGAGGCGCGTTCGCCGCCATCGAACTGGCTGCCCTTGTAGAGCGCGAAGGAAATCTGGTTCGCCGGAATCCGGCTGGTGCCGACGCGGCCCTCGATGCGCAGGCCGCCTGCCGGCAGCACGAAGGATTCGCGGTCGGTCTCGGACTTCAGCGTCACCGGCCTGACAGCGCTGACCAGCCCCATCGTGACGTGAACGACGTAGCCGCCCGGCGGCAGCACGATGTTGGGCGTGGCGCCGCGGTCCTCGCGGATCAGTTTGAAAACGCCGGTCTCATCGGGCTTGTCGGCGAACACCCGCCACACCAGGCCGTTGTTGATGACCGGCAGGTCCTTGCCATAGCGCGCGGTCAGCGACAGCACCGCCTGGCCGGCGGTCGATGCGCCCGGCGGCGGGACCACCGGCGGCACCGCGGCCACCGACGGCTGCGTCAACGGCGCCGGCGAAAGCGGAACAGAGGCCGGACCGGATGGCGGGGCCAGATTCATCGCCGGTCCGGAAGGCGCATCCGGGACCGACGCCGGCGGCACCGGCGGCGGCCGATCGCTGAACATCTGGGCCGAGGCAGGGGCCGCAAGCGCGACTACCAGAATTGCGGCAAGCGCAAGTACCGGAAACAGGCGTCCGCCCCAGCCGGAACCAGCAGTCCCTTGATCCCCTGATGTCATGCAGATGCTTTTCACTGAAAACGCGGCAAATTCAAGCCTGTGGCGAACCGTTCGCACGATGTTCCCGGTATGGAACCCAAAAAGCGCTTGAGAGTTGGGGCCATGTTCCCGCGAGGTCGCGATCCCGTCACAATCCGGTCCGCGGCACGAACTATGCTTATTGAGCTTTCGATGGGCTGGAAGTCATGGCGAAGAGCCTTGCGAAGAGCCTTGTGCTGCAAGGAGTGTCAGGTGCTGAAGAGTTTGATCGGACGCCGCGCGGAAGACCATGACAAGGTCGGGCTCGGCAGTATCAGGCGGCCGGTGATCGGATTGGCACTGGGGGGCGGCGCCGCGCGCGGCTTCGCCCATATCGGGATTCTCCGGACATTGCTGGCCCACGGCATCGTCCCCAGTGTCGTGGTCGGCACCTCGATCGGCGCGGTGGTCGGCGGCGCCTATGCCGCCGGGCAGCTCGATACGCTGGAGCAATGGGCGCGCGGCCTGCAGCCGCGCAATATCCTCGGCTATCTCGACATCCGCCTCAACGGCTCCGGACTGATCGGCGGCGACCGGCTGGCGTCGCAGCTGGAAGCGGCGATCGGCCCGACCCTGATCGAGGACTTGCCGCTGAAATTTGCGACCGTGGCGACCGAAGTCCGCACCGGCCACGAGATCTGGCTCACCCGAGGCAGCATCGTCGAGGCGATGCGCGCCTCCTACGCGCTGCCGGGGATTTTCTCACCGGTCCTGGTCGGCGACCGCTGGCTGGTCGACGGCGCGCTGGTCAATCCGGTGCCGGTGTCGGCGGCGCGCGCGCTCGGCGCGGAAATCGTGATCGCCGCCAATCTCTCCAGCGATATCTTCTCGACCACGATCTACTCGCACGGCCCGACGGCCGCGGCGCCGGAGACCGTGGTCGAGCCGGCACCGCCGAAACGCGGCTTCGGCCGGTTGTTTTCCGCTGAACGCACCATGAAACGCGAGTTCTTCGGCAGCGGCGGACGGCCGGGAATCTCCTCGGTGATGGTCGATGCGTTCAACATCATGCAGGACCGCATCACGCGCGCGCGCCTCGCCGGCGATCCGCCGGATCTGCTGATCACGCCCCGCGTCGGTCAAATCGGCTGGTTCGATTTCCACCGCGCCGAGGATCTGATTGCCCATGGCGCACGCGCCGCCGAGCGCGCCATCGACTCCATCCAGGAAGCCATCCACATGCTGGCGCCGGTGCCCGGCGAGCCGGGGGCTGTCATCGACAAGATGCCGTGACGGTGGCGGCGCGGGTCAGGCAGTCTTGATGTAGTTCTGCAGCGCTTCCTGCTCGTTCTCGAATTCCCTGACCCGCCACTTGACGATGTCGCCGATCGAGATCAGGCCGACCACCTTGCCGTCCTCGACGACCGGCAAATGCCGGAATTTTCCCGAGGTCATCATTTCCATGATCGCGGCGACCGTGTCCGACTCCCGGCAACTGATGACTTTCCGCGTCATCACGGCGCTGACCGGCTCGTCGAGCACCGCCGCCCCTCGTTCGCCGAGCACCCGTACGATGTCGCGTTCCGACAGGATGCCTTCGATACGGCCGTCGCTCATCGCCAGCACCGCACCGATCTTTTTTTCCGCCAGAATCCCGATCGCCGCCGAAAGTTTGGCGTCGGGCTCGACACTGGTGATGTGATGGCCTTTGGAATCGAGAATCGTACGTACCGTCATTGTCGTCTCCCTGAAGCCGAATCGCGCCCTTCGGCGAGCGCGGTCTCTTGTTCGCGAGTCTTCAATCAACAGTTCAGCGCCGGCTTCGTTTCAGGCGCGGGCCGCAAGCCCGGTTGCTATGCACGCCAGCAGGCTTTGGTATTGTTGCATAGTGTCAAGATGATGGATGAAATCGCATTGCACCGCAAGCGACGATCAGCCGCGATCCCGGACATCGGGGAATGTCGCACCCGCGGCATCCGTGGGTGCGCGCGGCACCGGATCGAACAGCGAAAACAACACCAGCCCTGCCAGAAATCCGCCGATATGCGCCTGCCAGGCGACGCTGCCACCGTCGGCGCCGATCGCGATCGATCCGACACCGAAGATGATGTTGACGCCGAACCAGACCGCGAGAAAGCCGAGCACGCGCGGGTTGCGGAAGGCTCGCAGCAGCGACAACGCCGGCACGCGCGCCGCCGCATCGGCGTCGCCGCCGCGGCGGAACGACAGGAAGCTTCCCTGCACGAAGGCAAAGCGGATCGCGGCCGCCATCGCGCCGGACACCGATGCCGAAGCGCCGATCATCGGCGCGAGCGCATGCTCATGGGTGACGAGATGCGCCAGCGCCCCGGCCACGGCGGTGACCGCCATGAAGGCGAAAAACCTGAAGGCGCCGAAGCGGCGCGCCAGCGCGCTGCCGAACGGCAGCAGCCACAGCACATTGAAACCGATATGGCTGAGATTGGCGTGCAGCAGTGAATAGCTGACGAAGGTCCAGATCCTGGCGCCGGCGCCGCCCGGAAAGGCGAGCGCCAGCGGCGTCGAATCGTAGCGCGCCGGAATGAATCCGAACAGCTCGATGGTGCCGTATTCCAGGTCTGATGGCAGCAGCACGCGCAGGTGAATAACCGCAAGCAGCAGCACATAGGCGGTCAGCGCGCCGGGCAGCGTCAGGATCGGTTCGCGCGGGCTGTCCTGCGGCAATTCTGGCGGGGATTCCAAGGGCTCAAGACCTGAAGCAAGCGGCTCATGGGAGCGGTTGCGCCCCATTAGGCGGCTTGGCCGGGCAGCGCAAGGGCCTGCTTGGTGTCCCGCCCGCGGCGCAGCAAGCGTGCCCCAACGAAAAAGGGAGGGCCTGAGAAGCCCTCCCTGATCCGTGCTGATCTTTTCGCGCCGAGGCCCGGGTGACATCCCCACCCCTCCCCGCGCGATGACCAAACTGTTTGACGCCGCCTGTAACAACCCGCCGGCCCCTGGAGAAAACCGGCTGATGTGAGCGAGCGGACCCTAGCATTACAGTTGCCGTTTTGCTTTGAAATGCGCTCGCTGAGCGGCAGCCTGGTGCGCTCTACGCCAGAATGACCATGCGATGATGTGCGCGGGTTGGATCCGCTTTCGAGCGAGCCTGATGGCGATGCGGCGAATTTCCTGGATAGACCAACGGATCAGTGACGTCGTGGCTTTGCTTTGGCTTTTGCCGGTGATCGACGTTTCGTTTTTTTGGGCGGCGGCGGATTAGCGCGATGTCGGATTGCCGCCATCATGGCAAAGGCGAGCATGGCCATGGAAACGTGACGATGCCAGCCATGCCAGGATCGGCTCTCGTTGTGATCGAGCCCAAATTCGTTTTTCGCGGTCTCAAAACTGTCCTCGATCGCCCACCGATGGCCTTCGACG
>JBBQUA010000262.1:0-6530 GCA_038212905.1 Hyphomicrobiales bacterium | reverse complement strand
GACATCGGCTTCACCAAGGCCCTGGCGCTGGAGAACGCCAAGGCCGGCATTACCGTGAACGCGATCTGCCCGGGCTACATCAACACCGAGATGGTGCAGGCGGTGCCGAAGGAGGTGCTGGAGAAGAGCATCCTGCCGCTGATCCCGACCGGCCGCCTCGGCGAGCCCGAGGAAATCGCCCGCACCGTGGTGTTCCTCGCCGCCGACGAGGCCGGCGGCATCACCGGCTCGACGATGACGGTCAACGGCGGCCAGTATATGGTGTGACATTCTATCGTCATTGCGAGGAGCACTCTTGTCCGCCGAAGCCCGCCTTCGGGCGAAGGCGGATGCGACGAAGCAATCCATGCGGCGTTACGTATGATAGATGGATTGCTTCGCTTCGCTCGCAATGACGGACGAATGACCTCCCGCACCGCCACCCTGATTGGACTGACCGCGATCCTGATGTGGTCGCTGCTGTCGGTACTGACGGTCGCGACCGGAACGATTCCGGCGTTCCAGCTCGCCGCGATGACGTTCGCGATCGGCGCCGCGGTGGCGTTCGCGAGCTTCCTGTTTCGCCCCGCGGCGTTCGGCGCCTTGAAGCAGCCCGTGACCGCATGGATCGTCGGGGTCGGCGGCCTGTTCGGCTATCACGCGCTGTATTTTCTGGCGTTGCGCCTCGCGCCGCCCGCAGAGGCGGGCCTGCTGAATTATCTCTGGCCGCTGCTGATCGTGCTGTTCTCGTCGCTGTTGCCCGGCGAGCGGCTTCTGTCGCACCACATCGTCGGCGCCTTGCTCGGATTGGCCGGCACCGTGCTGTTGTTCACCGGCAGCGGCGCCAGCTTTGAAGTGGGCCAGTTGCCCGGCCTGCTCGCGGCGTTCGTCGCGGCCTTTGTGTGGGCGGCCTATTCGGTGATGTCGCGCAAGCTCAAGGCGGTGCCGACCGACGCGGTGGCCGGCTTTTGTCTGGCGACGGCGCTGCTCGCCGCGTTCGTGCATGGGCTGGTCGAAACCACGATCTGGCCCGACACCTTGGCGCAGTGGCTGGCGATCGCGGCACTCGGTGTCGGTCCGGTGGGGGCCGCGTTCTTTGCCTGGGATATCGGCATGAAGCGCGGCGACATTCGCGTGCTGGGGGCGGCGTCCTACGCGACGCCCTTGCTGTCGACCGCGTTCCTGATTCTGGCGGGTTTTGCCCGGCCGAGTGCGAACATCGCGATCGCGGCGGTGTTGATCGCCGGCGGTGGCCTGATCGCGGCGAGGGATATGTTCACGCGGCGCTAGGTGTGGGCCGCCAGCCCGGCGGCTTGTAGGCGGTCTCGGGAATCTGCCCGAGTTCGGAGTGCTGCAGCCGCGCCGGCGTCAACCCGTAGAACTGCTGAAAGCTCATGATCAGCGGTCGCCACTTGTCCGGATCGATGCGGCTGGCTTCGCCGTCCATCATGATTTGCGGATGCGCGTGCACGCGGGTGACCCGGACCTCGATCGCCACGAGGTTGCCGCGCCATATTTCGTCTTCCTGCGCCATCTCGTGGACATGCGCCACCTTCGCTTCGATCTGCACCGGGCATTCCACGGCGCGGGGCGCGGCGACGGTTTCGCCGGGCTGTGCCGTCAGGCCGCTGAGGCCGAATTTGTCCTGCTCGTGCCGGTAGCCGCGCATGGTCTTGCCGGGAGGTACCGGAAGGGAGCCGGTGGTGCGCGCCAGACGATCAACGGCGCCGACAAGGCCGGCCGACGGCAGATTGAGCACGCATTCGCCCGTCCGAATCATATTCGCGGTGGTCTTCGAATTGCTTGCTAGTCCCATCATGCAGCGCCAGCCGACCCACCATGCCGACGACATCGGCGCCAGATTGAACGAGCCGTCGTCATTGGTCGATCCGATCAGGACCACCGGCGTTCCGAAATAGAGAATCGACGGCTCGATTTGAATATTCGAAACGCCCGGGGTCCCGTGCATGGTTTGCTCCTCTTTCATGAGAGCGGAACCTATTCGCGGGCACTCGTGGAGCCCACCCGATTCCCGACAGCAATGCTTCAGCGGCCCGGGGACCAGTCGGGCTTTGCCAATTCGAATGTTGCAAAATCAAATCCCGGCGCGACGGTGCATCCGACCATCGTCCAGTCGCCGGTGGTTTCGGCCGATTGCCACGCCTGCGGCGGCACGATCGCTTGCGGCACAGCGCCGCCGGCGAGATCGGGGCCGAGCCTGACCATGCGCGCTCCGGCATGGTCGGCGATCCGCAGCGTCAGCGCGTCGCCCGCGTAATAGTGCCAGATCTCCACCGCATCGATGCGATGCCAGTGCGAGCGCTCGCCGCGCGCCAGCAGGAAATAGATCGCGGTCGACAGCGAGCGACCATTGGGGTCGACGCGCGCATCGCGAAAGGTCTCGCGATAATGCCCGCCTTCCGGATGCGGCTTCAGGTCAAGCCGCGCGATGATCTCGGCGGCGGAGGGCAGGATTGTCATCGGAATTCGGCAGACATCAGGACTTGTTCTTGCGCTCGCGCAACTCGCCGAACACGGCGGCCGCATCGGCGCCCTTCATCCGCAAGCTGGCCGCGACCGACGGCTCGTCGGCGCGCAGGAACACGTTTGCCTTTTTCTCGTCGCCGAGCAGGGTCGGAATCGTCGGCTGGTTCGCTGCGCGCAGCCGCGTCACCTCCTCGGCGCGCGCCTTCAGGGCGGCATTGTCGGGCTCCACCGTCAGCGCGAATTTGACGTTGGCGGCGGTGTATTCGTGGCCGCAATAGAGTTTGAAATCGTCGGGCAAGACGCGCAGCTTCAACAACGAATCCCACATCATCGGGTAGTTGCCCTCGAACACCCGGCCGCAGCCGATCGAGAACAGCGTGTCGGCGGCGAACAGCGCTTTCTCGCTGTCGAACACATAGCTGATGTGGTCGAGCGTATGGCCCGGCGTTTCCAGCACCCGCGCCAGCAGGCTTCCCACTTTCACCACGTCGCCCTGGCCGGCGCGCAAATCGACATTCGCGATCCTGGTGGACTTGTCGTGCGGCCCGACCACGCGGCATCCGTATTTCTGCTTCAGCTCGGCGACGCCGCCGACGTGGTCGCCGTGATGGTGGGTGATCAGGATATCCGTCAGCGTCCAGCCCTCGCGCTCCAGCGCCTTGATGACGAGAGCGGCCTCCGGCGCATCGATCGAGGCGGTGGCCCTGGTCGCGGGGTCGTGGATCAGATAGCCGAAATTATCGGTGAGGCAGGGGAACAGGCGAATTTCGGCGGCCATGATATCTCCGTGATCAAGTGAGGCTCGGTCCGGTGAAATTAGGGCTCCGGTCGCGCCGCAGACAGGCATGAAATATGGCGTTAAGGCTGCGCAGGCAATGGCCATATTCCGCGTCCCGCACCAGCCCCCCGGCGTGTTAGATTGGCGTCATGACCATCGACGTCATCGATCTCCGCAATTTCTATTCGCAGCGCCTCGGCATCGTGGCGCGGCGGCTGATCAATCGCGGCATTCGTGCCCGCTGGCCGGACGCGCAGGGTCAGCGCGTGCTCGGCCTCGGCTATCCAACGCCCTATCTCGGCCTGTTCCGCGAGGACTCCGAGCGCTGCATCGCCTTCATGCCGGCGGCGCAGGGGGTACTGAAATGGCCGACGGCGCGGCCGACGCTGGCCACCCTGGTCGACGAATTCTCGCTGCCGCTGCCGGATGCCGCGGTCGACCGCATCCTGCTGGTCCATGCGCTGGAAATGTCCGACGATCCCGAGGGGCTGTTGCGTGAGGTGTGGCGGGTGCTGGCGCCCTCCGGCCGGTTGATGGTGGTGATTCCGAACCGGCGCGGGGTGTGGACCCGCACCGACAACACGCCGTTCGGTCACGGCCGGCCCTATTCGCGCTCGCAGATCACGCAATTGCTGCGCCAGACCTGGTTCACGCCGGCCTCCTGGGACGAGGCGTTGTTCATGCCGCCGTTCGCCGGCGGCTGGTTCCTGCGCTCGGCGATGGCATGGGAGCGCGTCGGCGCCGCGCTGTCGCTGCCGTTCGCCGGCGTGCATATCGTGGAAGCGACCAAGCAGGTCTATCGCGCGATCCCGGCGCACCGCGAGCGCACGCGGCTGATTCCGGCGCTGCAGCCGGTGCTGGTGCCGTCATCGTCAGTGCGACGGGATGAAACGTTGATCTCGTAGGGTGGGCAAAGGCGCGCTCTTCGCGCCGTGCCCACCATCTTTCTTCATCCGCGTTTCCGGTGGGCACGGCCAAGAGGCCTTTGCCCACCCTACGAATCGAATACTGCTCACTCATTCCCCGGATTGAAATCTTCGCCGGGCGCGGCCGGCGCGGCGGCGCCTTCGGGACGCGGGCCGTGGGGCCGGCGGCGGCGTCGCGGGAAGCGTTCGCCGCCTTCGAATGCGGCCGGCGGGTTGCTGATTTGCGGCTGCGGTCCGGTAATGAACGACGGCAGGCGATCGACGCCGGCATCGGCGATGACCGGCTGCGGCTGCGGCGGCTGGAACTGCGGCTGCGGCGGCTGGAACTGCGGCTGCGGACGATGCTCGCGATGGGCATTCTGTTCACGAGGCTGCTGTTCGCGGGGCTGATGGTCGCGCTGCTCGCGCGGCTGGTAGGGCTGGCCCTCGCGCTGGTGGTCGCGCGGCGGCGGATTGTCACGCGGCACGAAGGGCTGCGGCTGCGCCGGCACGAAGCCGGGCTCCTGACCGAAATTCGAGAAGCTCTCGCTCTCGTCGTCGCCGTCCTCCGGCGCCATCTCGTTTTCGGTCCGCGGCTGCGGCTGGTTCTGCCGGAACTGCTCCTGCGCGGCGGCGATCAGACGGAAATAATGTTCGGCGTGCTGATAGTAGTTCTCGGCGGCGACCGGATCGCCGGAAGAGCGCGCGTCGCGCGCCAACTGCACGTATTTTTCCGCGACGTGAGATGCGGTGCCGCGGATCTTGATGTCCGGTCCGTTGGACTCGAACACCCGGGTCATCGGGTTCTGACCGCTGCGCCGGTTGCCGTCATTCCTGTTCTGATTGCTGTTCCGGTTGCGCATCCGCTTGTTTTGATTCTGACCGTTTCTCATGTCTCGCCTTTATTCCAGCCCTGGAGTTATCAGCCTTGAAGCACTTGGTCTTGAAGCACTTAGTCTTGGATTGCCGTTGTCATCGTCGCATCGCGCGGTCCGGCATGCGTCACGCGCACCGGATCGCAGTGCATTTCACTTCCACACAGATTCTGCCGTAAGTCGCGATCAACAAAGACGCGTTCCCCACCAGCCCAGCCTACGCCGCCGGCTGCATCAAATCAGTCCGCCTGCCAAAACAAGCACAGGTTTCTCGCGTGAGTCTTTCAAGCGCAAATATCAGGCTTTCGTTCGCTTTGCGGTCGGAAGCAGCGCAGCTCTTTCAGCCATCGCGCTCGATTGGACCTGCGTTTTGGAACCTTTCACTCGGGGCGGGCTCTCGCTTTGAGAACTCTGGCCTCCACCCGCAATATCCCCGCGGGGCATTTACGGAGCCAGCAACCCTGGACCGACGTTGTGGCGGAACGTAGTCGCTCCCGGGGAATATTCCAAGCGGTTTTTTTGCATCCTAATTGGGCTTTATGACGGTTTTTTCCGGCTCGCCACCGCCCGGCGGATCCCCGCCAGATCGGCCTTGGCAGGCCCCTCCGGCGTCAACCCCGCTGCGATCATCAAAGCCCTGACGTCGTCGTCCTGGCCTTGCCCCACTTCCACGACGAGTGCGCCTTGCCGCGCCAGCCGCCCCGCGGCTTGCGGAATGAGCGCGCGATAAGCGTCAAGTCCATCCGGACCGCCGTCGAGCGCGCGCAGCGGGTCGAAATTCCGGACCTCGGGGGCGAGACCGGCGATCTCGGCGGCGCGGATATAGGGTGGGTTCGAGACAACAAGATCGAAAGGACCCGACAAGGCCGCCGCATAATCGCAGGCGACGAAGTCGGCACGATCGGCCAGTCCGAGATCGACGGCGTTGCCGCGCGCGGTTTGCAACGCCGCCACGCTGATGTCGGTGCCGAACCCGACCGCGTCGGGCAGTTCCGACAGCAGCGCCAGCAGAATCGCGCCGGAGCCGGTGCCGAGGTCGGCGATCCGCAACGGATGACCGGGAGGAGGGGAAGCGTGCAACATTTCCAGCGCCAGTTCGACCACGGTTTCGGTGTCGGGCCGCGGCACCAGCGTCGCGGCCGAGAGACGCAATGACAGCCCCCAGAATTCCCTGGTTCCGAGGATGCGCGCGACCGGCTCGCCATCGAGGCGGCGGCGCGCAAAATCCTCCAGACCAATCGATTCGTTCGAGGTGAGGCGCCGGCTGGCGGCCCTGATCAGGCCAGTGAGGTCGAGACCGAGCACCGCACCGAGCAGCAATCGTGCGTCGAGTTCGGCCGAGTCGATTGCTGCGGATTTGAAGCGCGCGGTGAGTGCGCGCCGCGCGGCTTCGACGGTCTGGTCGGCGAAGGTCACTTGCCAGCCTCGCGTGAAACCATCGATCCGTCGTCCCCGCGAACGTGGGGACTCCGCGGCTCCTCGATACGGGTGGTGGTTGTCGATATC
>JBBQUA010000261.1:0-6535 GCA_038212905.1 Hyphomicrobiales bacterium | reverse complement strand
GAGGTGCTGCAGGAGCGGCCGGCACCGGGGCTGCGCGTGCGCGCAAGACGCTGAGGACTATTTGATGCGGTAGGCCCCGACGCCGGGCGATCGCCTGGAGGCTGGATGTTCGATTTGCCGTTCGACTTTTTTTCGCTGGTGGTTGCCATCGTCGCGCTGATCTTCGCCCGCAAGGCCTTCAATCAGGTCGCCGTGCTGCGCGCGCGGCTCGACTTGATGGAGATTCTGGCGTCATCGGCGACCGTGACAAGACCCGCGCCACCGGCGTTGCCCGCGCATAAAGCTCCGGTCGCGCCATCAGCGGCCGACACGATCCGGATTGAAACCACCGAAGCCGAGGCGCCGCCGCTACAGCCCGCAGCGGCGCGGCAGCCCGATTCGGACATGCCCGCGTCCGCGCCGCCGCCGCTTCCGCCGGCACAACCCGGCTTCGAGGAGCGCATCGGCACCCGCTGGGTGGTCTGGGTTGGCGGCCTGACGCTGGCGCTCGGCGGCTTTTTCATGGTGCGCTATTCGATCGAGGCCGGGCTGCTCGGTCCCGGCGTCCGCACCATGCTCGGCGGCCTGTTTGCGCTGGCGCTGCTGGCTGCCGGCGAATGGACCCGGCGCAACGAAAGCATTTCGGCGATCGAAGCGCTTCCGATCGCCAATATCCCGGCCATCCTCACCGCCGCCGGGACCGCGGTGGCGTTCGCAACGGTGTACGCCGCCTACGCGCTGTACGATTTTCTGGTGCCCGCGACCGCGTTCGTCCTGCTCGGCATGGTGGCGCTCGGCACGCTCGCCGCGGCGCTGCTACACGGGCCGGCACTGGCCGGCCTCGGCATCGCCGCCGCCTTCGCGACGCCGGTTCTGGTGTCTTCCGACAAGCCCGATTTCTGGGCGCTCTATCTCTATCTTGCCATCGTCACCGCGGCGGCGTTCGGGCTGGCGCGGATCCGGCTGTGGCGCTGGCTCGCGGTGACCACCCTGGTATTCGCGCTGCTCTGGACCTTTCCCTGCCTGCAATGCGGGCCGTCGATGGTCGGGCCGCACGCGTTCCATGTGATGGCAGGATTCATCCTCGCAGCATTGCTGGTGGTGTGCGGATTCATGTTCGGACCGCCCGCCGAGGAGGGCGAGGTCGAGCTGTTCTCGTCCACTTCGCTCGCGGTCTATCTGGTGGGCGCCACCTTGATCGTGCTGAACAGCGCGCATGCCGACACCGCCGTCACTGTATTCACGCTATTGGTCGCTGGCACGCTGTTGGTCGCCTGGCGCGCGGAAGCCGCCACCGGCGCGGTCGGCGCCGCCGCCGCGCTGGTATTCGCTGTATTTGCCGAAAGGGCGGTCCGCGGCAATCCGGACATGCTGGTGCTGCCGGGCGGCCCGTTGCCGGGCATCGGCCCCGCCGCCACCGACAGCGCCGTCATGATGCATCTCGTCGCCGCGGCGATCTTCGCTGCTGGATTCGGCATCGCCGGATTCATGGCGCAGGGCCGCTCGACCGGCGCCATGATCCCGGTGGTATGGTCGGCCGCCGCCGTGTTCACGCCGCTGGCGCTGCTGGTTGCGCTCTATGCCCGCATCGCGCATCTCGATCGCTCGATCCCGTTTGCGATTCTGGCCGTGCTGCTGGCGGCTGCGTTCGGCGCCGCCACCGAAAGTCTGACAAAACGCGCGGATCGGCCCGGATTGCAGGTCTCGATCGCATTGTTCGCCACCGGCGCGCTCGCCGCACTGGCGCTGGCGCTGACCTTCGCGCTCGAAAAGGGCTGGCTGACCATCGCGCTTTCGCTGATGTCGCTCGGCACCGCCTGGATCTCGCTGCAGCGGCCGATACCGTTCCTGCGCTCGCTCGCCGCCATTCTCGCCGGGATCGTGGTGCTGCGGATCGGCTACGAGCCGCGCATCGTCGGCGATATGGTCGGCGCCACGCCGATCTTCAACTGGCTGTTGTGGGGCTACGGCATTCCGGCGTTGTCGTTCTGGGCCGGAGGCATCTTCCTGCGCCGTGGCGGCGACGATGCACCCGTGGGCGCGGTGGAATCGGCGGCGATCCTGCTCACGGTGCTGCTGGTGTTCCTGCAAATCCGTCATGCCGTCAACGGCGGCGACGTCTACCGCGATACGGCAGGCCTTGCCGAAGTGGCGCTGCAGGTCTGCGCGGCGCTGGCGATGGCGATCGGGCTGGAACGGTTGCGGATCCGCACCGGCAGCATGGTCCATAACATCGGCGCGATCGGGCTCACGCTGTTTGCCGGCGCGGCCAGTGGGATCGGGCTGCTGGTGCTGGAGACGCCAATCCTGTGGCCGACCGATGTCGGGGGCGTGTTCTTCAACCTGCTGCTGCTCGGCTATGCGCTGCCCGCGGTACTGGCGCTGCTATTGTCCTACGCGGTGGCGGGCCGGCGCCCGGCCAGCTATGCCAACACCATCGCGGCGGGCGCGCTGGTGCTGGCGCTGAGCTATGTCACGTTCGAAATACGAAGGCTCTATCACGGTCCGGTGCTGACGCGCGGCCCCACCACCGGGGTCGAGCAGTACACTTACTCGATAGCGTGGCTGGCGTTCGGCGTGGCGCTGCTCGGCATCGGCATATTGTTCAACTCGCAGCGCGCCCGCCTCGCCTCCGCGGTGGTGATCGCGCTGACGATCCTGAAGGCGTTCCTGATCGACATGTCGACGCTGACGGGTGTCTACCGCGCGCTGTCGTTCATGTGCCTCGGGCTGGTGCTGGTGGCGATCGGCTGGCTGTACCAGCGGATATTGTTTCGAAGGCAGCCGTCTCTGCCTGCGCCTGTTGTACCGTCCGGACCGTAGGCGCCGACAAGCTGAGCAGCATGAAGAACCAAAAGCCCGGCGCCACCGGAGCCGGGCTTTGATATCGTCAGGCCGCTTTTACCCTGTTGAGGTACTTGCCGACCACGCGCTTGAGGCCGCCGTCGCCGGACAGCGACGGCGCCCCGTCCGCGGGCGGTCGGGTTGATCCCGAGTTGTCTATCGATCGGTCAAATCATGCTTGACCGCTTCGCCGCCGGTTTCCTGCATCGAGAGCTTCGCGCTCGATGCAATCGTCAAGGCCAGCGAGAGCCGGTCCTGCAAGGACTGCAATTCTCGCAGCAGGCGCTCGCGCAGTTCGGGATCGCCGGTGCGGCACGCTATCGACTCGATCGTTCTCATGTCCTACTCGAAAGACCTGCTGCAGACTTCAATCGTCTGCAGTTGCCGGGTCAAAGCCAAAGACATGGAGGCGACATCGGTTGCCTGCCGGGACGGATCCACTGTCTTTGCCGGCTTCGGAGCGAATTCGACAACGTTTCCCATCGGCAGGATTCCTCGTGCGGAAGCAGCCGCAGCCATCAGGCCGCCCTCACCGTGTCGAGGAACTTGCCGACCTCGAGCTTGAGCCGGTTGCTGTCGCCGGACAGCGACTGCGCCGCGGAGAGCACCTGCGAGGAAGCCGATCCGGTCTCGCTGGCGCCGCGCTGCACGTCCATGATGTTGGAGGAGACCTGCTGGGTACCCTGCGCCGCCTGCTGCACGTTGCGGGATATTTCCTGCGTCGCCGCGCCCTGCTCTTCCACCGCCGCGGCGATGGTGGACGAAATCTCCGACAACTTCTCGATGGTGCCGCTGATTTCCTTGATGGCGTTGACCGATTCCTGGGTCGCAGCCTGGATGCTGGAGATCTGCTGGCCGATCTCGCCGGTCGCCTTGGCAGTCTGCTCGGCGAGCGCTTTTACCTCCGAGGCGACCACTGCAAAGCCGCGCCCGGCTTCACCGGCACGCGCCGCCTCGATGGTGGCATTGAGCGCCAGCAGATTGGTCTGGCCTGCAATGGTGTTGATCAGTTCGACCACGTCGCCAATGCGGCTCGCCGCCTTCGACAGTTCGCCGACGCGATCGTTGGTAACGCGGGCCTGGCTGACGGCCTCATTGGCCATCCGCGCCGATTCCTGAACCTGGCGGCTGATCTCGTTAACCGACGAGGTCAGTTCCTCGGTGGCGGAGGCCACCGACTGTACATTGGTGGAAGCTTCTTCGGAGGCCGCTGCAACCATGGTGGTGAGTTCCTGCGAGCGCTCGGCAGTCGAGGTCAACGTACCCGCGGAGGCCTCGAGTTCGGTCGAAGCAGAGGAGACGGTTTCGATGATCTCGCCGACCGCGCCTTCGAAATCGTCGGCGAGCTTGATCATATCGGCCTTGCGCTGCTGCGCAGCGATCTGATCCTGCTTCATCTTGGCCTCCGCTTCGTCACTGGCCTTTTGCTCGGCGTTGACCTTGAAGGTTTCGACTGCCTGGGCGATTTCCCCGATCTCGTCCGGGCGGCCAAGTCCCGGAAGCACAACCTCAAAGTTGCCATTTGCCAGATCGATCATGGCAGCCGTCATGGCGGACAAGGGCCTGGAAACCGATCTGCCGATGAAGAACCCTGCTGCCAACACGGTGGATACGATCAGCAGGATCGCAATCTGCATCTGCCACTGAATACTTGCGCCCATCGCCTGGTCCGACCGTTCGGCCTCGACCCTGAGATCGTTGATGGCCTTCGACACCGCATCGATCACCGGCTCGACGGCCGAAAAAGACGCCGATGTGGCTTTCAGTTCGTCAGCAAGCTTCAAGGCTGTTTCCATCCATGCGAAGAAGTCGCGCTGATAATCGGCGAGCTTCTGCTTCAGTTCGGCCTTGGCAGCCTCCGGAATATTCGCTGCCTGGATTTCGGTAGCGAACTGGGAAGCTCGCTTCTTCATGTCGTTGCCGTATTTGCCGTCGCGGCGCAGCATGAAGTCCTTCTCATGTCGGCGCATCATCAGCATGGTGACAAGCACGGCAGGCTCCTGAAACTCGTTGAGCTTGGTTTCGATGGCGTGAACGGAGGTCCGCAGGCGGCTCTCGAGTCCCGACTTCTCATCGAGGCCGAGGCGCACCTTCTGTTCGACGACGGAGGTGAAATGCGCCTGGTACTGCTTCAGCGAGCTGTTCATCGCGTCGATCTGGCTTGCCAAATCCGGTTTGCCGAACGCCGCGAGTTTGCCGCGCATCGCATCGATATCTGCTGCGACTGATTTGCTGATCTCGATCTGGTTGTCGGCCTTCTTCTGTTCATTGCGGAGCAGGAAATCTTTTTCGGCGCGACGGCCTTCCAGCAACCCGATCGCGATCTTGCCGTTCAATTCAAAGATCGTTCGGGCCTTTTCCGCCCTGTCCCGGTACACGGCCGACGCCGATTCGCCGTAGAAATGGAGCCCGCCGACCAGAATGACCCCGGCGACACCGAGGATTCCGATCGCTGTGATCTTGTGAGTCAAGCGCAGAGAAAAGCCGCTGAAAAAGGACATTGGATCAATCCTGGCCGGTGAAGAAAGTTGAAATCGGAGGACGGAAATTGTCAGGACCGGCGAAGTTCACAATTTGCGTTCGAAGAGCACAACGAGCTTTTCGTGCAAACAAGATGCCTTCGCGGTTCCACTATTCCGTTAACGGAACTCCCGTACTAATACCGAAATTGAGTAAAATTCGCTGTTAAACGGCACGTGTTGCGCGTCGATGGCGTTAACTGCACGCACTGATAAACGATAAGAAGCAATCGCGACCCGAAGCCCGGCGTCGCGATGATCGTCAGTTCGCCGGGCGAGGTGTCATTTCGGGATGCGTCCGGCGGGGCGGGGACGGCACGGGACGATAATGGGTTGCGACAATAAACCTTGAATCTCAGTGGTGGTTCAGAAGGCGGATTCCGGATCTGGTCCGTCGAACCATTCCCGGATGTGCAAATGGCACATCCGGGAATGACGACACCAATAAAGTTCAGCGGCCCGACGCAACGAGCCGGCTTTTGCGCCGTCAGGCCGCCCTCACCGTGTTGAGGAACTTGCCGACCTCGAGCTTGAGCCGGTTGCTGTCGCCGGACAACGACTGTGCCGCGGAGAGCACCTGCGAGGAAGCCGATCCGGTCTCGCTGGCGCCGCGCTGCACGTCCATGATGTTGGAAGACACCTGCTGGGTGCCCTGCGCCGCCTGCTGCACGTTGCGGGATATTTCCTGCGTCGCCGCGCCCTGTTCTTCCACCGCCGCGGCAATGGTCGACGAAATCTCCGACAACCTTTCGATGGTGCCGCTGATTTCCTTGATGGCGTTGACCGATTCCTGGGTCGCGGCCTGGATGCTGGAGATCTGCTGGCCGATCTCGCCGGTGGCCTTGGCGGTCTGCTCGGCGAGCGCTTTTACCTCCGAGGCGACGACGGCAAAGCCGCGACCGGCCTCGCCGGCACGCGCCGCCTCGATAGTGGCATTGAGCGCCAGCAGGTTGGTCTGGCCCGCGATGGTGTTGATCAGTTCGACCACGTCGCCGATCCGGCTCGCGGCTTTCGACAGTTCACCGACGCGATCGTTGGTGGTGCGGGCCTGATTGACGGCATCATTGGCCATCCGCGCCGATTCCTGGACCTGGCGGCTGATCTCGTTGACCGACGACGTCAGTTCCTCGGTGGCGGAGGCCACCGACTGCACGTTGGTGGAGGCTTCCTCGGAAGCCGCTGCGACCGCCGTG
>JBBQUA010000260.1:0-6543 GCA_038212905.1 Hyphomicrobiales bacterium | reverse complement strand
GGCGATCGCGGCGCGCAACAGCGCCAACATGATCTCGAAGCTCAACCACGGACTGACGATCGAATTTGTCCTGGTCGCCGTGTTCATCGGGCTGGCGTTCCGCTCATGGGTCGTGATGTTCGCCTGCATCCTGCCCGGCATTTTTCCGGTGGTGCTGTCGGGCGCCGTGCTGGCGGCGCTGGGAGAGGGGCTGCAATTCGCCAGCGTGGTCGCGCTGACGGTGTCGTTCGGCCTCGGCCTCAGTGCGACGATCCACTTCCTCAACCGTTTGCGGCTGGAGACTGTGCCGGGCGTCGATGCGGCGCTGGCGGTCGAGCGCGCGACCGTGCTGGTCGGTCCGGCGCTGATCCTGACCACCGTGGTGCTGGCCTGCGGGCTCGTCGTGACGGTGTTTTCCGACCTGCCGTCGCTGCGCCTGTTCGGCTGGCTCAGCGCCTTCGCGATGGTCGCGGCCCTGGTTGCGGATCTCTTTATCCTGCGGCCGACGGCGATGTGGCTGATCAATATGTCGCACCGGATTCGCGGGAACCGGTAGCGTTCAAAACAAAAAGACCAGGGTCCGGTTCTGTTGAATCAGAACCGGACCCTGGATCGAAACAAGCCGGCGCAGTGAGCGGTTGCTAAAAAGTACGGACGTCAGCCGCCTTTCGACATCGTGATGTTCACGCCCCTGATTTCGCCCTTGGAACTGATCTGCACGGTCTGCCTGTTGCCGGTGGTCCGCAACGTCAGATTCGCGGCAAATCCTGCAGCCTCGACGAACACGTCGATCTGGCCTCCCCCCGCGGTGCCCTGCAGATTGCCGAAAATATTGCGGCTCTTTTCGCTCCAGTTACCGGAAATGCGGTCACCAGAGCTCGTCACATCGCTGCTCAGAACGAACTTGTAACTGTCGCTGGCGCAATTGAGATTTTGCTTCAGACTGAGCCCGGTGCCGTTGACCTTGTAGTCGGCCTTGCACCGGATGCGCTCGATCGTGCCATCGGAGAGCGCAACCGTGCCGTTGCCGCCCCACGATCCCTCGAAGCCGGCAAAGGGCCCGGATTGGGCATGGCCTGCGGATACCGACAGCATGAGAGCGGCGCCCACGCCGGCAGCCTTGATCGCCTGTCCAAACAAGCCGGAACCAAACAACTTCATCGTGAATCTTCCCATTCAAATTGACGTTATGCTACCAGAACCGTCGCGCCGCATCGAAGATTTAGTGTCGCCGCAGTGCGTCAGGTTCAAATTTCAGGCTTGGCCGCTGCCTGCAGTCGCGGCGGTTGCCCTTCCCGTTGGACCGGCCGCCAGCAAATACACGAGCCCGATAATGCTGGCGAACCGCATTTCCCGGCTCGACGAAATCAAAAAGCTGACATATCTGCAAGATTCGCATTAAAGCATGTAGCTATTCGTCGGGGTCTCCTGCAACAGTCTCACAGCGAAAAAGTTCTTCCCATAAATAACCATTTAATATCAAGTGGTTACACTTGCCACATGGTTCCGCCCGCGCGGGCGGGTTTCTCAATCGGGCCGCCGCAAATTTGGCCGCATTTACCAGTGCTTCTGACGGCTCGATGCTGCGGTTCGCTGCGCCTGCAATCCGCGCCCTCCGCCTCCCGCGCCCCGGGACGGAATTTTCCATTCCCAGAATGAAGGAAGATGATGCGTAAATTTCTCGTTGCACTCACACTCTTGTCGGTATCGGTTCCGGCCGGCGCGATCGCTCAGCAGCGCAGCGGCACGGCGCAAGAGCAGGCGGCCTGTTCGCGCGACGTTCAGCGCTATTGCCGTCCGGTCATCGATCAAGGCGACTTCACCATTCTGGCCTGCCTGCAGCAGAACCGTCCCAAGATCACCAAGGCCTGCGACCAGGTGCTGAAAAGCCACGGCCAATAAGACGGGCCGCGGGCCGAGCCAATCGCCGCAGGCGCTTGCGGGGCCTCATTCGGATGTGGTCGGAATTTGCGAGAAGTCGCAATAGCATTGGTTTTGGCAGCGTATTCCCCTATATGGGGTTCGCGATTGATACGCATGAGCCGGCCTTGCCGGCGCGTGCGTCGTAACCATGCCCAGATGAATGTAGCCAGTTCCTGATGACCAGTGCGAGCGAACTGCGATCCGGCAAGACTCACCGCGACGAGAATTTTCCGGTGGCGTCATGGATCATTCACCCGCGACACCGGGCGCTGATCCTCGCGTTCTACAATTTCGTGCGAACCGCCGACGACATCGCCGATCATGCAACCCTGGACGCGCCGGAGAAGCTCAGGCTTCTCGATTTGCTGGAAGCGGAATTGCTCGGCAAGGGCGATACCCAGCCCGAGGCCGTCAATCTGCGCCGCGCGCTGGAAGAGCGTTCGATGCCGCCGCGCCACGCGCTCGATGTCCTGATCGCCTTCCGGATGGACGTGACCAAGCTTCGCTATGAAAACTGGGACGAAGTAATTCACTATTGCCGGTACTCGGCGATGCCGGTCGGGCGCTTCATGCTCGACGTCCACGGCGAGAGCACCTCGACCTGGGCGGCCTCGGACGCGCTCTGCGCGGGGCTGCAAATCAACAACCATCTGCAGGACTGCGGCAAGGATTTTCGCGATCTCAACCGGGTCTATCTGCCGCGCGATGCGCTCGCCGCCGCCGGCGCGTCCGTCGAGGAGCTTGGACAGGCGCGGTCATCGCCGGCGCTGCTGCAATGCCTGCATGCGCTCGCGGTGCGCACCGAGGCGCTGCTCGATGAAAGCAAATCGCTCAGCGCCGAAGTCAGGGATATCCGACTGGGGTGCGAAGTCTCCGTGATCCAGGCTTTCGCCGACAAGATCGTCGGCTTGCTGAAGGTGCGCGATCCCCTCAGCCAGCGGGTGCATCTCGGCGCGCTCGAACTGCTTGGCTACAGCCTCGGGGGCATCGCCAGCGAGATGGCGCGCCGCGCGGTGGGACGGCGCCCCGTGTCCAAGCCGGCGGCCGGCGCATGACGTCGGAGGCGGCGCCAGCCAATGCGAGTGACGGGACATCCGCGTCCGGCAGTTCGTTCTACGCGGCGATGCGCATTCTGCCGCGCGAGCAGCGCGAGGCGATGTTCCAGATCTACGATTTCTGCCGTCAGGTCGACGATATTGCTGACACCGATGGCCCGCGCGATGCGCGGCTGGCCGAGCTGCAGCAGTGGCGCAACGATATCGACGCGCTGTATCAGGACCATCCGCCGGCGCGTTTGCGCGGCTACGTCGCGTCGGTTCGACGATTTGACCTCAAGCGCGAGGATTTCCTGGCCATCGTCGATGGCATGGAGATGGATGTGCCGCAGGATATCAGAGCGCCGGATCTGGCGGCGCTCGATCTGTATTGCGACCGTGTCGCCAGCGCGGTCGGACGGTTGTCGGTGCGGGTGTTCGGTCTCGCCGAGGCCGACGGCATCCTGCTCGCGCATCATCTTGGCCGTGCGCTGCAATTGACCAATATCCTGCGCGATATCGACGAAGACGCCGGCATTGGCCGGCTCTATCTGCCGCTCGAGGGGCTGCTCCACGCCGGCATCACCTCGACTGATCCGGCCAAGGTGACATCAGATCCGGCGCTGCCGAAAGTATGCGTGCCGCTGGTGGCGCGCGCGCGGTCGCATTTCGAGAATGCCGACGAGATCATGCGCCGCAATCCGCGGCGGGTGGTGCGCGCGCCCCGGATCATGTCGAAATATTATCGCGCGATTCTGGAGCTGCTTGTTGTCAGAGGGTTCGACGCGCCGCGCGCGCCGGTCCGTCTCAACAAGATGGCCCGCATCCTTATCCTCCTTCGTTACGCGTTCATCTGATGAAAAAGACCGTCCATATCATCGGCGCTGGAATCTCGGGCCTGTCGGCCGCCGTGCGGCTGGCGAATGCCAAATACAAAGTGCACCTCCACGAGGCTACGCAGCAGGCCGGCGGCCGCTGCCGTTCCTATTTCGATGCGGCGACCAATCTGACGATCGACAACGGCAACCATCTGTTGCTCTCGGGCAACCGGGCCGCGGTCGATTACGCCAAATCGATCGGCACCGAGGCGGGGCTGGTCGGGCCGAAGCGCGCGCAATTCCCGTTCGTCGATCTTGCGACCGGGCAGCGCTGGCAGCTGGATCTTGGCGAGAGCCGGTTGCCGCTGTGGATCTTCGACGAGGCGCGTCGTGTCCCCGACACTGGCGTGCTGGATTATTTGGCACTGATGCCGCTGATCTGGGCGGCGCAGAGCAAACTGGTTGGCGACGCGATCCCGTGCGAGGGAACGCTTTATCAGCGGCTGGTGCAGCCGCTGCTGCTGGCGGCGCTGAACGTCGACCCGCCGGAGGGCTCCGCGGGGCTTGCCGGCGCGGTGGTGCGGGAAACGCTGCTGGCGGGAGGAGCGGCCTGCCGACCGCTGATCGCGCGCGACGGCCTCAGCGCGGTGCTGGTCGAGCCCGCGATCAAGCTCTTGCAGGACAAGGGCGCCAGCATTTCGTTCGGACATGAGCTGCGTGAATTCGCTGTCTCGGCGGACCGCCTCGGTGAACTGAAATTCGGCGACGACAGCGTTGCGATCCAGCCCGGCGACGCCGTGGTGCTGGCGGTTCCGCCACGTCCTGCCGCCGCGCTGTTGCCGGGGCTGAAAACGCCAACCAAGTACCGCGCTATCGTCAATGCGCATTTTCGCTTCGATCCGCCGAAGGGCCAGCCGGCCATCCTCGGCGTGGTCGGCGGGCTGGTGGAGTGGCTGTTCGCGTTTCCGCAGCGCCTGTCGGTCACCATCAGCAACGCCGACCGCCTGGTGGATATGCCGCGCGAGGAACTGGCGCAGGCGATCTGGCGGGATATCTGCAAGGCCGCGGGGGTCGAGGGCGAATTGCCGCCGTGGCAGATCGTGCGCGAGCGACGCGCCACCTTCGAGGCTACCCCTGAGCAGAACGCGCAGCGGCCGGGCCCGATCACCGCCTACAAAAACCTGTTTCTTGCCGGCGACTGGACTGATACGGGGTTGCCGGCCACCATTGAGGGATCGGTACGGTCGGGCAACCGCGCCGCCGATCTCGTCCTCGCCATGCGCAAGGGTTGATTGAAGCGCTGATCGAAGGCCTGACCGGGAACAGCGATCCCCTGGCGATGCCTTGGGTTTGCCGTGAGACCAGGCAGGGCAATATTGGGGATGTCGAGCACCATGCCTTCCGGCAGCAGATCAACTGGAAATGAAAGCGGTGGCGCCCTGGAGGCGAGCATCGCGTCGGCGACGCAGGGGTTGCTCGGCTACCGGCAGCCCGACGGCCATCTGGTGTTCGAACTGGAAGCCGATTGCACCATCCCCGCGGAATATGTGCTGCTCCGCCACTATCTCGGCGAGCCCGTCGATTCCGTGCTTGAAGGCAAGATCGCAAACTACCTGCGCCGGGTTCAGGGCGCCCATGGCGGCTGGGCGCTGGTGCATGACGGCGCTTTCGACATGAGCGCCAGCGTGAAGGCCTATTTCGCGCTGAAGATGATCGGCGATTCCCTCGATGCCCCCCACATGGCGCGGGCGCGCGAGGCGATCCGTTCGCGCGGCGGCGCCGTCAACAGCAATGTCTTCACGCGTTTCATGCTGTCGATGTTCGGGGTGCTGACCTGGCGCAGCGTGCCGGTATTGCCGATCGAAATCATGCTGCTGCCGATGTGGTCGCCGTTCCATCTCAACAAGATTTCCTACTGGGCGCGCACCACGATCGTGCCGCTGATGGTGCTGGCGGCGCTGAAGCCGCGCGCCAAGAACCTGCGCGGCATCGGCATCGACGAGTTGTTTCTGCAGCCGCCGCATTCGATCGGGATGACCGCCAAGGCGCCGCATCAGAGCGCGGGCTGGTTCTATCTGTTCCGGGGCTTCGACGGCATCTTGCGGGCGCTGGAGCCGCTGTTTCCGAAGAAGCTGCGCGCCCGCGCGATCGATGCCGCGGTCGCCTTCGTCGAGGAGCGGCTGAACGGCGAAGACGGCCTCGGCGCCATCTACCCGCCGATGGCCAACACCGTGATGATGTACGAGGTGCTGGGCAAGGGCGCGGACTATCCGCCCCGTGCCATTACCCGAAGGGGGATCGACAAGCTTCTGGTGATCGGCGAGCACGAGGCCTATTGCCAGCCCTGCGTCTCGCCGGTGTGGGACACCGCGCTGAGCTGCCATGCCCTGATCGAGGCCGGCAGCGAAGCGGCGCTGGCTCCGGCCAAACAGGGGCTGGACTGGCTGAAGCCGAGACAGGTGCTGGACGTCAAGGGCGACTGGGCGGTGAAGCGGCCCGACGTCCGCCCCGGCGGCTGGGCGTTCCAGTACAACAACGACTACTATCCCGATCTCGACGATACCGCTGTCGTGGTGATGGCGATGGACCGCGCCCGGCGCGCCAGCCACGATCCGGAATACGATGTCGCAATCGATCGGGGCCGTGAATGGATCGAGGGCATGCAAAGCCGCGATGGCGGCTGGGCCGCCTTCGACGTCAACAATCTCGAATATTACCTCAACAACATTCCGTTCTCCGATCATGGCGCGCTGCTCGATCCGCCGACCGAGGACGTCACCGCCCGCTGC
>JBBQUA010000259.1:0-6670 GCA_038212905.1 Hyphomicrobiales bacterium | reverse complement strand
CGCGCGAAAGCTGATCGCCGACGGCACCATTTCCGGCGGCATGATCCCGAAGGTCGAAACCTGCATCTACTCGCTCGAGCAGGGCGTCGAGGGCGTCGTCATCATCGACGGCAAGGCCCCGCACGCCGTGCTGCTCGAACTATTCACCAACCAGGGCACCGGCACGCTGATCCACAAGTGAACCCCACGCTCTCCCCGCTTCCCCCATTGACGCGCCGTTTCCGCGCAACGGCGAAGCGAACCTGGGTGCGCATGGCCTGCGCGCTGCCGGCGGCGGTGGTATCGTTCCTGTTTTCGTCGGCGCCCGCCTTTGCCGATCTGAAACTGTGCAACCGCATGAGCTATGTGGTCGAGGTCGCGATCGGCATCGACGACAAGGCGGCCACTGCGACGCGCGGCTGGTTCCGGATCGATCCGGCGGCGTGCCGCGTCGTCGCGCAGGGCACGCTGACCGCCGACCGCATCCTGCTCAACGCCCGCGCACTCGGCGTCTACGGCTCGTCGCCGCTGCCGCAGAGCGGCAACGACACGCTGTGCATCGCGCCCGAGAATTTCGTCATTGCCGCGGCGCGTCAGTGCCGCACCGGGCAGACCGCGGCGCCGTTCACCCAGATCAACCCGACCAGGACCGACGACGGCCATCTGGTGGCGTATCTGGCCGAAGGCAGCGCCTATGACGACGAGCAGGCGCGGCTGGCCGCCATTCAGCGGCTGCTGGTGATCGCGGGCTATGATGCGGCGCCGATCGACGGCGTCGATGGCCCGAAGACGCAGGCGGCCCTGGCGGCATTCCTGAAAAGCCGCGGGCTGACCGCCGACCTGGTGCAGTCGCCGAAATTCTTCGCCACCATGATCGACGCGGTGCAATCGCCGTCCACCACCGGGCTGACCTGGTGCAACGACACGCCGCACAAGATCATGGCCGCGGTCGGCACCGGCGACGGCAAGACCGTGATCAGCCGCGGCTGGTACCGCATCGATCCCGGCAAATGCCTGCATCCCGACGTGTCGGGCCAGCCGAGGCAGATCTTCAGTTTCGCCGAGGCGGTCGATGGCGACAACCGCCCGCTCAAATTCAGGGACAAGCCGCTGAACTGGGGCGGCACCACGCAACTTTGCACGCGCGAGAGCAAGTTCGAGGTCAACGAGCAGCACGACTGCGGCCACCGCGGCCTCACCGCAGCCGGCTTCGCCACCGTCGACATGAGCGGCGGCGGCAAGACGCTGCGGTTTGCGCTGCCATGACGGGATATCGTGATCGCGCGTCTTGCGCCGCCGCGCGCCCTCTCCCGCTTGCGGGGGAGGGTCGGGGTGGGGGTGTCGCCGCATATTTGGTGCCAGAGTACGACGAGAGATTTCCCCCACCCGCCGCGCTCTATCGAGCGCGTCGACCTCCCCCGCAAGCGGGAGAGGTGAAGAAAGCGCCATGATATTAGCACCCGCGAAAACCCGTCCCTTCACCGCCATCGACACCTGGGTGTTCGATCTCGACAACACGCTGTATCCGCATCACGTCAATCTGTGGCAGCAGGTCGATGCGCGGATCGGCGAGTTCGTCAGCGCCTGGCTGAAGATTACGCCGGCGGAGGCACGCGCGATCCAGAAGGATTACTACCGCCGCTACGGCACCACCATGCGCGGCATGATGACCGAACACGGGGTGCGCGCCGACGACTATCTCGCCTATGTGCACAAGATCGACCATTCGCCGCTCGAGCCGAACCCCGCGATGGGTGCTGCGATCGCCAGACTTCCCGGACGCAAGCTGATCCTGACCAATGGCTCGACCGATCACGCCTCAGCGGTGCTGGCGCGGCTCGGCATCGGCGAGCATTTCGAGGCGGTGTTCGACATCATCGCCGCCGAACTGGAGCCGAAGCCGGCGCCGCAGACCTATCAGAAGTTCCTCCGGGATCACGGCGTGACCCCCGGCTCCTCGGCGATGTTCGAGGATCTGGCGCGCAACCTCGTGGTGCCGCACCAGCTCGGCATGATCACCGTGCTGGTGGTGCCCGACGGCTCACAGGAAGTGGTGCGCGAGGACTGGGAACTGGAGGGCCGCGGCGAAGCTTACGTCGATCATGTCACGGACGATCTGACCGGGTTTTTGCAGAAGGTGATGCTGCGAGATAACCCCTGAGTCGACGCTCTCTTTCCCTCTCCCCTTGTGGGAGAGGGTGGCACGGACGCGCGAAGCGCGTTCGTGACGGGTGAGGGGTTCCGGCCTATCGATAGAAACCCCTCATCCGGCGCGCTGAGAAGCGCGCCACCTTCTCCCACAAGGGGAGAAGGAAGAAAGCACGTGCCGGTGCGGCTTGACTCTCCGCCCCCAAATCCCGACAAAAGCGTCCCAATCGCGACCAGAACAATCCCGCGCGCCTCAAGGAAATCTCGATGTCTCTCGCCTCCCTCGAAGCCACCGTCAATTCAGCGTTCGATGCCCGCGACAGCGTCTCGACCGCGACCAAAGGCGAAGTCCGCGACGCCGTCGATTCCGCGCTCGACCTGCTCGACAAGGGCGAGGCCCGGGTTGCCGAGCGCGAGGCCAGTGGCAAGTGGAAGGTCAATCAGTGGCTGAAGAAGGCGGTGCTGCTGTCGTTCCGTCTCAACGACATGAGTGCGATCGCCGGCGGCCCCGGCCAGGCCTCGTGGTGGGACAAGGTGCCCTCGAAGTTCGACGGCTGGGGCGAGAACCGGTTTCGCGACGCCGGCTTTCGCGCGGTGCCGGGCGCCATCGTCCGCCGCTCGGCCTTCATCGCCCGGAACGTGGTGCTGATGCCATCCTTCGTCAATCTCGGCGCCTATGTCGATGAATCCACCATGATCGACACCTGGTCGACGGTCGGCTCCTGCGCCCAGATCGGCAAGCGCGTGCACATTTCCGGCGGCGTCGGCATCGGCGGCGTGCTGGAGCCGCTGCAGGCCGAGCCCGTCATCATCGAGGACGATTGCTTCATCGGCGCGCGCTCGGAAGTCGCCGAAGGCGTCATCGTGCGCAAGGGCGCGGTGCTGTCGATGGGCGTGTTCCTCGGCGCCTCCACCAAGATCATCGACCGCGACAGCGGCGAGATCTTTGTCGGCGAGGTGCCGGAATATGCCGTCGTGGTGCCCGGCAACCTGCCGGCCCGCCCCCTGAAGAACGGCCAGCCCGGCCCCTCCACCGCCTGCGCCGTGATCGTCAAGCGGGTCGACGAGCGCACCCGCGCCAAGACCAGCATCAACGAGCTGCTGCGGGACTAGGGCATGATCGATGCCCTCTCGATCGCCCAGCAACTGCTGCGCTGCCCCTCGGTAACCCCTGAAGACGCCGGCGCGCTCGGCGTGCTCGAAACCATCCTGCAAGCCGCCGGTTTCGAGCTGCACCGGGTCACCTTCGGCGAACCCGGCACCGTCGATATCGACAATCTCTATGCCCGCATCGGCTCTTCGGCGCCGCACATCACTTTTGCCGGACATACCGACGTGGTGCCGCCGGGCGACGAGAGCGCCTGGACCCATGGCGCATTCGCGGGCGACGTCAAGGACGGCTTTTTGTACGGCCGCGGCGCCGTCGACATGAAAGGCGGCATCGCCTGCAGCGTCGCCGCGGTGCTGGAGTATCTCTCCGCCCATGGCGGCAAGCCAAAAGGCTCGATCTCATTCCTGATCACCGGCGACGAGGAAGACATTTCCGTCAACGGCACCATCAAGCTGCTGCAATGGGCGGCGGCGCGCGGCGAGAAGTTCGATCACTGCGTGCTCGGCGAACCCAGCAATCAGGAAGTGATGGGCGACTGCATCAAGGTCGGCCGCCGCGGCTCGCTGCACGGCATGCTGTATGTCGATGGCATCCAGGGCCACGTCGCCTATCCGCATCGCGCGGCGAATCCGGTGCCGGATATTTCGCGGCTGATCGTGGCGCTGAGCGACGAACCGCTCGACCATGGCAGCGCCCAGTTCCAGCCGTCGAACCTCGAATTCACCTCGGTCGATGTCGGCAACAAGACCGGCAACGTCATCCCCGGCCAGGCGAGGGCCAAGTTCAACATCCGCTTCAACGATCTCCACACCCAGGAGACGCTGCGGGAATTGGTTGAAGCGCGCATGACCAAGGCGTGCGGCAACCGGATCCGCGCGCGGATCGTGTGGGAGCCGTCGAATTCCAATGTGTTCGTGACCAAACCCGGCCCCTTCACCGATCTCGCGGTGGCGGCGATCGAGGAAGTCACCGGCCGCAAGCCGGAGCTGTCGACCTCCGGCGGCACCTCGGATGCGCGGTTCATTTCGAGCTACTGCCCGGTGATCGAGTTCGGCCTGGTCGGCCAGACCATGCACCAGGTCGACGAGCGCACGCCGGTGTCGGACCTCGAGAAGCTGACGAAGGTCTACCGCGGCGTGCTGGATCGGTATTTTGACTAGGCCACCGGCGTCATCGTCCGCGCAGGCGGACGATCCAGTACTCCGAGGCGTCTCGGTCTAATTTCAATGGGCACGGCGTACTGGGTACCCCGCCTTCGCGGGGTACGACGAGATGGGGCACCGCAGGACCGCGCCTCAATAATCCACCCGCACCAGATACAGCCCGTCCGGCGGCGCGACCGGGCCGCAGGCGGCGCGATTTTTGGCATCGAGTGCCTTCTGCAGATCGTCGGCGTTCCAGCGGCCCTCACCGACCCAGACCAGCGATCCCACCATCGAGCGCACCTGGCTGTGCAGGAACGAACGCGCCGAGGTCACGATGTTGACGGCGTCGCCGTCTCGCACCACGTCGAGCTGATCGAGCGTCTTCTCCGGCGACTTGGCCTGGCATTCGGTATCGCGGAAGGTGGTGAAGTCGAATTTTCCCACCAGGCGCTGCGCCGCGTCATGCATCGCGTCGCTGTCGAGTGGCCGCGGCAGCCGCCAGACCTTGCCGATGTCGAGCGCGAGGTTGGCCCGACGATTGGCGATGCGGTAGATATAATGGCGCTTCCTGGCCGAGAACCGCGCCTCGAAGCTGTCGGGCACGATGTCCGCACTGAGCACGCCGATCGGATGCGGCCGCAAATGCGCGTTCAGCCCGTCGCGAAAGCGGCCCGGCACGAAATGTTTTACGATGTCGCAATGCGCGACCTGTCCCAGCGCATGCACCCCGGCGTCGGTGCGGCCGGCGCCGTGCACGCGCACCCGCTCGCCGCAGATCGCCTTGACCGCATCTTCCAGCGCGCCCTGCACCGTGGCGCCATTGTCTTGTAACTGCCAGCCGCAAAATGGCGCGCCGTCATATTCGATGATGAGTTTGTAGCGGGGCATATCGATCCGAAAAAGGCCGTCCCAGGAAAGATCGTCATCATCCGCGAAAGCGGATGATCCAGTATTCTGCGGCGTCGCGGTTCAATCTCAAACGGCGCGGCGTACTAAATACCCCGCATTCGCGGGGTATGACAGTGTTATGCATGGCAACAGCGCTACGCCAGCCGCAGCGGCGGCTTGAGCGGCGTCCCGCGCAAAAATTCCTGCGCCTTCATCGGCTTTGCGCCGGCGCGCTGCAGGTCGAGAATGCGGATCGCGCCGTCCTGGCAGGCAATCGTCAGCTGGTCATCGAGCAGGTCGCCCGGCGCGCCTGCCCCTTTGCCCAGTTCGCAGCGCAGGATCTTGACCCGGACCTGCGCGCCATCGATCGCCAGTTCGCACCAGGCGCCGGGAAACGGCGACAGCCCGTGGATGTGGCGCAACACCTCGCGGGCCGGCCGGTTCCAGTCGATCCGCGCTTCGGCCTTTTCGATCTTGGCGGCGTAGGTCACGCCCTCATCGCTCTGTTTCGTGAGCTGCAATCTGCCGCGTTCCAGCGCGCCCATCGCGCGCACCATCAAATCGGCCCCGAGCGGCGCCAGCGCGTCGTGCAGATCGGCGGCTGTCATGGCATCCGATATCGCCAGCCGCTCGGCCATGGCGACGTCGCCGGTATCGAGGCCGACGTCCATTTTCATCACCATCACGCCGCTCTCGGCATCGCCGGCCATGACGGCACGGTTGATCGGCGCCGCCCCGCGCCAGCGCGGCAGCAGCGAGGCATGCAAATTGAAGCAGCCGAGCGGCGGGGTGTCGAGAATGGTCTTGGGCAGGATCATGCCATAGGCGACGACCACGGCGGCATCGGCCTGGTGGGAGCCAAACTGCTCCAGCGCTTCCGGTGTCTTCAAGGTAGAGGGCGTCAAGACGGGGATGTTGAGCCGCCGCGCTTCCAGCTCCACAGGCGTCGGCTGCAATTGCAGGCCGCGTCCCGCAGGCTTTGCCGCGCGGGTGTAGACCGCCGCGATTTCGTGGCCATGGGCGACCAGTTCCAGCAGCGTCGGCACCGCGAAGTCAGGCGTGCCCATGAAGATCAGACGGAGCGGCATATTCGTGGGGCTTCCTGTAAACAAGCATCAACATAACGAGCGTCATCCTGAGGTGCGAGCCCTTGCGAGCCTCGAAGGATGTGCAGCAGAGCAAGGACGTCACTTGCATCGGCCGTCGCCCTTCGAGGCTTCGGCGCCAAGAGGCGCCTTCGCACCTCAGGGTGACGGCGCTCTGTTGGGCGCGGCCGGGCTTAGTCCGCCGCCCGCTTGGCGGCCTTGGCAAACTTCTTCAGCACGCGGTCGCGCTTCAGCTTCGACAGATAGTCCACGAACAGCACGCCGTTGAGGTGATCGATCTCGTGCTGGATGCA
>JBBQUA010000258.1:0-6706 GCA_038212905.1 Hyphomicrobiales bacterium | reverse complement strand
CCGCGGCGCGGCACGGATATGCCGAGCAGCTTTTCCGCCGCGAGGCAGAACGCGTGCTCCTGGTTCATCGGCGCGACATAGTCGAGCCGGTCGAAATACGGGATCGCCTGCAGATAGGTCTTGTGCTCGATCAGCTTCTCGGTGCCGCGATGAAGCAGGCCGATATGCGGATCGACGCGAGCGACGACTTCGCCGTCGAGCTCAAGCACGAGACGCAACACGCCGTGCGCGGCCGGATGCTGCGGGCCGAAATTGATGGTGAAGTTACGCAGTGCTGCTGCTTCGGTCATGATCAGACTTTCGGCCCCGCCTTCTCATCGCCCGGCAGCACCGGATAGTCGGCGCCTTCCCACGGCGAGAGGAAATCGAACTTGCGGAATTCCTGGTTGAGGCGGACGGGTTCGTAGACCACCCGCTTCTCCTGATCGTCGTAGCGCACCTCGACGAAGCCGGTGAGCGGGAAATCCTTGCGCAGCGGGTGACCGTCGAAGCCGTAATCGGTCAACAAACGCCGCATGTCGGGATGGCCGGTGAAGATCACGCCATAGAGGTCGTAACACTCGCGCTCGAACCAGTCGGCGCCGGGAAAGACGTCGATGATCGAGGGCACCTGGGTGGTTTCGTCGGCCTGCGCGCGCAGACGGATGCGCTCGTTCAGTGTCGGGGACAAGAAATGATAGACCACGTCGAAGCGCTTTTCGCGGCCCGGATAGTCCACCGCCGTGACGTCGATGAAACTGACAAAACGGCAGCCAGGATCGTCGCGCAGGAATTTGACGACGTCGACGATTCGGCTCGCCTCGATCGCGACCGTCAGTTGATTGAACGCGACCGAATGACCGGTCGCGGCACCCGGTAGCGCGCCAACAATCGTCTGCCCCAGGGCGTCGAGCCTGCCGTCGTCCATACCCAAACCCTTAGCGTTCGATGGTTCCGGTGCGCCGGATCTTCTTCTGCAGCAGCATCACGCCGTACAGCAGCGCTTCCGCCGTCGGCGGGCAGCCGGGCACGTAGATGTCGATCGGCACGATACGGTCGCAGCCGCGCACGACCGAATACGAGTAATGATAGTAACCGCCGCCGTTGGCGCAGGATCCCATCGAGATGACGTAGCGCGGCTCCGGCATCTGGTCGTAGACCTTGCGCAGCGCCGGCGCCATCTTGTTGGTCAGGGTGCCCGCGACGATCATCACGTCGGACTGCCGCGGCGAGGCGCGCGGCGCAAAGCCGAATCGTTCGGCGTCGTAGCGCGGCATCGACATCTGCATCATCTCGACCGCGCAGCAGGCCAGACCGAAGGTCATCCACATCAGCGAGCCGGTGCGCGCCCAGGTGATCAGGTCATCGGTGGCGGCAATGAAGAAGCCTTTGTCCGACAGCTCGTGATTGACCTCGAGGAAATACGGGTCGTTGGCCCCGACCGGCCGGCCGGTCGAGGGATCGAGAATGCCGGTCGCAGCCGGCGCGATAACCGGCGTAAATCCTGGCATTGCGGCGGTGGGGCTCAATCCCATTCGAGCGCGCCTTTCTTCCATTCATAGGCAAAGCCGACGGTCAGGACGGCGAGGAAAACCAGCATCGACCAGAACCCGGTCGCCCCCAACTTGCCGAACGCCACCGCCCACGGGAACAGGAATGCCACTTCGAGGTCGAAGATGATGAAGAGGATGGCCACCAGATAGAACCGGACGTCGAATTTCATGCGGGCGTCGTCAAAAGCGTTGAATCCGCATTCATAGGCGGACAGCTTTTCCGGATCGGGCTGCTGGAAGGCGAGGAGAAAGGGAGCGATCAGCAGCGCCAAACCGATCAGGCCCGCGACCCCGATAAACACCACCAGGGGAAGATATTGCTGCAAGATGCCGGTCATCGGCGGAGCCCTTATTCCGCGGTTTCTGGGGCCGCAGATTCGTTAATTGGAATTGTTCGAAGGCTTAGCGCAGCGCAACAAGGGGCGCAAGACAAGCTAATTTCATGTCTCAGCCGGCCGCTTCATGCGGCGGGATAACTCGGGAACAGCGTCGGGAGACGGCCTGCCGGGCCACGTCCTTCAGCCGAAAGTTCGGGCGGGCGGCACGCGCCATCTGCGAGGTACCCGACAGGCCGTTACCCGAGCGAGATCCGCTGGTAGCGGCCGAAATACCCCGGAAATGCCGACGAAACCATTTTGCGAAATCCACGAAACCATCCTGAAACAGAGCGGGCGTACTCATCTGGCCAACGACGCGGCGGCAAAGTCGCCCTGGAGGCTCAGATGAACCACTCAATTCACTCGGCGGATCGCTCTACCCACCTGAAGATCGTGGTTGTCGCGCTGGTGGCCGGCATCGCGGTGGCGGCTCTCGGGATCTCAGCCCGGACCGGTTCGGATTACAGCCAGACCGCGCAGGTGGTGAAGGCCGGCAAGCCGATGACGGTGACCAGCTCCAACGCCTCGCTGGTCCGCTAGGCAGCTCTGGAATTCCACAGCGATAGCAGCAACAAGGGTCGCCTTCGGGCGGCCTTTTTCGTTTGGCGATGTTCCGGAAATCAAGCCAATCCAGCGATCACTGGCGCGAGAGACGGGACTCGAACCCGCGGCCTCCGCCGTGACAGGGCGGCGCTCTAACCAACTGAGCTACTCCCGCGGATGCCGTGATCTCTGACAGATCCGCTTGGAAAGGAGGGCATAAAGGCGCGTTCCTTCCAAGTCAAGGTCGTTGCGAATCCCCTTGTCAGTCGGGCATTTTTGCGATGCCGATGCAAATAAGGGCCTGTTTGCAGGCAAAACAGCGTAGTCAGCCCGTCACCGAATCGTTTAAGGCCTGATACGACTGAGTTTCCTCAAAGCCACCATCAAGCAGGAGGGCCCTATGGCGAAGAAGGCAGCGACCGCGAGCACCGTCACGCTGAAGCATTTGGCGGCGGCGATCGCCGAGGAGCAGGATTTGTCCAAGAAGAAGGCTGAAGAGATCCTGGTCGACCTGGTCGGCCGCATCACCAAGCACCTCAAGAAGGGCGAACGCGTCCGTATCGTCGGTCTCGGCATCCTCCAGGTGCGCAAGCGCGCCGCCCGCATGGGCCGCAACCCCGCCACCGGCGAAGCCATCCACATCAAGGCCAGCAAGAAGGTTGCCTTCCGCGCGGCCAAGGAACTGAAGGAAGCGGTCTGACAGGACACGTTTTCCGGCACCTGACTTTAAGTAAATCCGTACCTGGCGTCATTCCGGCCCGGCCGACGCGGCCTCCGGAATGACGCTCCGGCCTCCACCCGACTTCCCCGGCCCTGCCAGTGGTTTTGATCGTGGTTTTACCTCTCAAGTTCACCCACACCGTGACCGAGCGCTTCCTGCGCTACGTGGTGATCGACACCCAGTCGGACCCGACCTCCCCGACCTGCCCCTCGACCGAAAAGCAAAAGGATCTCGGCCGGCTGCTCGCCAGCGAGTTGCAGGCGATCGGCCTCGCCGACGCCCATCTCGACGAACACGGTTACGTCTATGCGACGCTACCGGCCAATACCGACAAGCCGGTGCCGGTGATCTGCTTCTGCTCGCACATGGACACCTCGCCCGATTGCACCGGCAAGGATGTCAAACCCCAGATCGTCCAAAACTACCTCGGCGGTGACATCGTGCTGCCGGCCGACCCCAGCCAGGTGATTCGCGCCGCCGACCATCCCGCGCTGAAAGATCAGATCGGCAACGACATCATTACGTCGGACGGCGCCACCCTGCTCGGCGCCGACAACAAGGCCGGGCTCGCCGAAATCGTGGATGCCGCGCATTTCCTGCTGCAAAACCCGCAGATCAGGCATGGCGCGATCAAGATCCTGTTCACGCCCGACGAGGAGATCGGCCGCGGCGTCGACAAGGCCGACCTGAAAAAGCTCGGCGCCGATTTTGCCTACACGATGGACGGCGAAACCGCGGGGAATATCGAGGACGAGACCTTTTCCGCCGATGGCGTCACCATTTCAATCGAAGGCGTCAGCACCCATCCCGGTTTCGCCAAGGGCAAGATGGAGCACGCCATCAAGATCGCGGCCGCCATCATCGAGCGGCTGCCCAAAAATACCTGCTCGCCGGAGACCACCGAGGGCCGGCAGGGTTTTCTGCATCCGATCGGCATTTCCGGCGCGCTGGAGCAAGCCACGATCGGCTTCATCGTGCGCGACTTCACCGACGAGGGCCTGAAAGAAAAGGAAGCCCTGCTGGAAAGCATCGTCAAGGACGTGATGCGGGACTATCCGCACTCGACCTACAAGCTGGAGATCAAGCCGCAATACCGCAACATGAAGCAGGTGATCGACCGTCACCCCGAGCTCATCGACAACGCCATGGAAGCAATCCGCCGTGCCGGCCTCACCCCGGTCAGGACGTCCATCCGCGGCGGCACCGACGGCTCGCGGCTGTCATTCATGGGACTGCCCTGCCCCAACATTTTTGCCGGCGAGCATGCGTTCCACTCGCGGCTGGAATGGGTCAGCGTGCAGGACATGGAAAAGGCCGTGCAGACCATCGTGCATCTGGCCATGATTTTCGAAGAGCGGGCTTAAAGCGGGCCTGGACAAAAACTTCGAAAACAACCCCATGCACAGATAGAGTGGGCTTGTTTTCACTCATGAATTTGGTCGCCGCTGCGGGGGCGAAACTCAGCGAGCCCTTGCGGTCACGATCCAGATCGACCCGCCAAGAGCTACCATGTTACCTCTGACGAAAGGCGCCAGCGTCTCGCGGATCGAATTTTTCGCGGCTTCGCGCACCTCGGCCGGGTGGCCTTCCAGCGCGCGATGGGCCGGGCCGATTTCCTGCACGGCCTCGACAGCCGCGTCGAGACCTCTGCCGATCGCGATATCGAGCGAGAGCGGACAGGCCTCCATCGCGATGCCGGTAAAGCCGGCCTCGCTCAGGATGCGGTGCACCCGCGCCTCGGAGGCGAATGCAAACGGACCGGGATCGTCAGGCCCTTGCGGCGGCAGCTTCGGCACGTGTCGATAGACCGCCTGCAGCGGCGCCATCATCCACGGGTTTTCGCGCGGCTCGCGCCAGCAGGCAAACGCCAGTCGCCCCGACGGCTTCAGCGCCCGGCGCATATTGGCGAAGGCAGCCGCCGGCTCGGCGAAGAACATCACGCCGAACCGCGACGCCAAGAGGTCGAAGCTTTCAGGCGAAAACGGAAACACCGTGGCATCTGCCTGCACGAATTCGACCGGCAGACCATCAGGCGCAACCTGCCGCGCCCGCGCCAGCATCGGCGCCGAGATATCGATGCCCAGCACATGCCCTGATGGCCCAACCAGTTGCGCCAGCGCGATGGCGGTGCCGCCGCAGCCGCAACCGACATCGAACACCCGCTCGCCTGCCTTGACCCCGGCGCGGTCGATCAGGAGTTCGGAGACCGGCGCCAGCAGGACGTCCTGCGACGCCTGCCGGTCGGTCCAGCGCTGGCCAGCGGGGCCGTTCCAGTACGCAATCTGATCCGCGTTGAGATCGTGGCCTGCCGGCGTGTCCATCACGCGCTATTTCGCCGCGCCGTCGGCCTTGGCGTCAGCCTTGGCTCGCTTCGCCGGCGGAACAGCCTTGGGCGCATTGTCGCTGCGCACGGAGCCCCAGGGATCGGAAGAACCCTTCTGTTCGGGGATGCCGCGCAGCGACTTCTGGTAGGCCTCCTGGGCTTCCTTTTCGGCCTTGATCTCGTGCGGTTTCTTGCCCTCGAGTTCCCCGTATTTGGGAATCGGCTTCTCTTGGGCAAAAGCGGGCCCGGCCAGCGATGCGATGACAATGGCGGCGAGGAAAATTCTCATGGCGGACCTCCGGTATGAACAGTCGGCCTTGTTGCTACACCACTTCGGCCCGACCGTCGTCTCGCTCTTCGCAATCCCTGGCTTGCCCAGCCGAAGCCCGCGCAGCAGCCAAGGCTGGTAGGCGGCGACGGATTCGAACCGCCGACCCTCTCGGTGTAAACGAGATGCTCTAACCAGCTGAGCTAGCCGCCCTCGACGCCTGTTTACCGCTGCCCTGCCGTCGGGCGCAAGTCGGGCAGCAGGCCGCAACGCAAAAGAAAGCGGCGCCCCCGAGGGGACGCCGCCATTGTCATATCGGAACGCTCAGTGCGCCGTAAGGCCGCCCGCCGCCTCGTCCGTGGCATCGGTTTTCGCCACCGGCACCTTGGTGTCCTCTTCCCAGACGATCGGCACCGGCGGTCGCACCAGCGCCTTGGAAACGACGTCGTCGAGCCGGGCCACCGGGATGATGGTCATGCCGCCCTTGATCGCATCGGAAATCTCCGTGAGATCCTTGGCGTTGTCCTCGGGGATCAGCACCGTCTTGATGCCGCCGCGGGCCGCCGCCAGCAGCTTCTCCTTCAGGCCGCCGATCGGGAGCACGCGGCCCCGCAGCGTGATCTCGCCGGTCATGGCGACATCGTGCCGGACCGGGATGCCGGTCATGATCGAGACGATCGCGGTCGCCATCGCAACGCCGGCCGACGGGCCATCCTTCGGGGTCGCCCCCTCCGGCACGTGGACGTGGATGTCGCGGCGGTCGAACAGCGGCGGCTCGATGCCGAAGCTGACGGCGCGCGAGCGGACATAGGATGCCGCCGCCGAAATCGACTCCTTCATCACGTCGCGCAGATTGCCCGTGACCGTCATCTTGCCCTTGCCGGGCATCATGACGCCTTCGATGGTGAGCAGCTCGCCACCGACATCGGTCCAGGCCAGGCC
>JBBQUA010000257.1:0-6745 GCA_038212905.1 Hyphomicrobiales bacterium | reverse complement strand
TCCTGGCTGTATCAGCCGGGCGCTTGCCTTTTATGATGGAAAGTACCCACCTTTTTGACCTCCTTTCAGGATTTCGGCCTCGCCGAACCCATCTCGCGTGCGCTCAAGGAAGAGAATTATCTGACGCCCACGCCCATCCAGACCCAAACCATCCCTCTCGCAATCACCGGCCGTGACGTTGTCGGCATCGCCCAGACCGGCACCGGCAAGACCGCGGCCTTCGCGCTGCCGATCCTGCACCGCATTCTGGAGAACCGCATCAAGCCGCAGCCCAAGGCCTGCCGCGTGCTGGTGCTCTCGCCTACCCGTGAATTGTCCGGACAGATCCTCGACAGCTTCAACGCCTATGGCCGCCACATGCGCCTCACCTCGGCGCTGGCAATCGGCGGCGTCCCGATGGGCCGCCAGGTCCGTTCGATCATGCCAGGCGTCGAAGTCCTGGTGGCGACGCCCGGCCGCCTGCTCGATCTCGTGCAGAGCAACGGACTGAAGCTCGGGCAGGTCGAGTTCCTCGTGCTCGACGAAGCCGACCGCATGCTGGACATGGGCTTCATCAACGACATCCGGAAGGTCGTTGCCAAGCTGCCGGTCAAGCGGCAGACGCTGTTCTTCTCGGCCACCATGCCGAAGGACATCGCCGAACTCGCCGAAGCGATGCTGCGCGATCCGGCACGGGTCGCCGTGACGCCGGTGGCCTCGACCGTCGAGCGCATCACCCAGCGCATCATCCAGGTCGACCACTCCAACAAGCCGACCTTCCTGGCCAACCTCTTGAAGAGCGAGACGGTCAACCGCGCGCTGGTCTTCACCCGCACCAAGCATGGCGCCGACAAGGTGGTGAAGAGCCTGGCCCGCGCCGGCATTACCGCCGACGCCATTCACGGCAACAAGTCGCAGAACCATCGCGAGCGGGTGCTGGCGGCGTTCCGCACCGGCGAGATCCGCACCCTGGTCGCCACCGACATTGCCGCCCGCGGCATCGACGTCGACGGCATCAGCCATGTGGTAAACTTCGATCTGCCCAACATTCCCGAGACCTATGTCCACCGCATCGGCCGCACCGCGCGCGCCGGCGCCGAGGGCGTTGCGATCTCGCTGATCGCCGGGGCCGAGGAAATGGGCTATCTGCGCGACATCGAAAAGCTGATCCGCATCGTCCTGCCGAGGGAAGATCATCGCACGCCCGGCCATCGCGAAGCCGCTCCGCCGCCGGCGCAGCATCGCGGGGCACGATCCGGGCCGCGCGGGCATACCGGCAGGGGCAATGAAGCCGCTCCCGGCGCGAAAGGCCCTCGCCGTAACCGCCGTCCCGGTGGTAATGGTGGCGCGCCGCAAACCAACCGCCACGAGACCAGCCGGCAGGAGCCGTCCCGTCCGTCGGCGCAGGCCAGCGGCAAGGCCGAAGGGATGCAAGGGGTTGCGTTTTTGCATCGCGAAAGCCGTCCGAATACCCGACCCAACCGCACCCAACGACCGCGCTGATCGTCGATCGATCTGGAGACAACCATGGCTAAAGAAGAGCTGATCCAGTTCGAAGGACTGGTCACCGAAATCCTGCCCGATGCACGCTATCGCGTGCAGCTCGACGCAGGACACGAGATCGTCGCCTACACCGCCGGCAAGATGAAAAAGAACCGGATCAAGACGCTGGCGGGCGACCGGGTGACGATCGAGATGTCGCCTTATGATCTGGAAAAAGGCCGGCTGATCTTCCGCCACAAGGACGAGCGCCCGGGTGGCGGAGCGCCTCGCGGCGCACCGCCGCGCGGTCAATTCCGCCGCCGCTAAAATCACACAGACCGCGTGGCAAAACCATGGCGGTCGAGTGGGCAATAGCCTCCAACTGCGATCCCGGGCGCGATCAAAAAATCGTGCACGTCAGGATTGTTTTGGGGGCTATTTTGCAATAATATAACCTTATCGATTTTCGGCCGGACGACATTAGCTATCCACCGGTACAGCCGGTTTAGACGCTGACGACCCTTCCAAAAATTCGATCTCACCAGCCCGCCGCAAGTGGGCTTCTACTATATCTATCTTGAGAAGGGACTACCCCCGTGAGCATGGGAACCGTGAAGTGGTTTAACGCGACCAAGGGCTTCGGCTTTATTCAACCGGATGACGGTGGCAACGACGTGTTCGTGCACATCAGCGCCGTAGAGCGCGCCGGCCTTGGAACGCTGCGTGAAGGCCAGAAGATCAGCTACGAGATCGTGGCCGATCGCCGCTCTGGCAAGTCTTCGGCCGACAATCTGCGCGCCGCTGGCTAACGGATATCTTTCGGGCGCTGCCCGGGGAAGTCCGACCTGACTAATGTGAAAGGCCGCGCCCGGTGTGCGGCCTTTTTTATTCGCGCGACAGCTTCGACTGATACCGATCGTGGTCGGACGGGCCTGTGGTTACTATGTCGGACAGTTAGGGAGCGAACCGGAACTCGGCGTCGGGTAGATGACGCAAGTCGACTGCCGCGGACGGGTATAGGCGACGTCGGTCAGGTTTACCCCGGTCGGCGACATCACCTGGCCGACTGCCGGTACATAGCGATAGCTGACTTCGCTGAAAATCAGATAGGTGCCGGGAACCTTGAGCTCGGTCGGTATCGTGATCGTGGTTCCCGCCCCACGCGGCGCGGAACCCTTGCTCCACAGCACCTTCACCACCAGCGTCCCCGGGACGACATACAATTCGGAAATCGTCGATAGCGTCGGTGTCGACGAATAGGGCGTCATGATGCCCTTGCTGGCGGCAAAGAAGCCGGTCAGGTCGGTGTCGTTGACCGACGTCGACTGCGACGTCAGGTCGGACAGCGTTCGCGCCATCAGCGTCACCTTGCGATTGACCGCAACGCCGGATGAAAACTCCACCGTGCCGAAGAACATCACCAGCATGACCGGCACGATGACGGCGAATTCGGTCGCCGCGATGCCGCTGCGATCCGCGAGCATCCTCGCCGCGGCGCGCCGCATGCGAAGCCAGATTGATAACATCGAAATCGAATTCATCGCTTTGTCCTGTCAGCAAGGGGCAGTGGCGAGGAAGGGCTCGTTGCGAAAGGCGGCGGTCGCCGACAACAACCGCTTGCTGCCGGCCAGGTTCGAGATGTTGTAGCCGAGCCCGGTGACGAACAGCGGCCATTGATAGAACATCCGCACCACGACGATGTCGCCGCCCGCACCTGGGCAATAGCTGTTGGGCGGAATGAAGTTCTTGCTGCCGTCGATCGGCTCGGTGATCGTGACGTTGGGGAAGGTGGGGTAACTCTTCACTTCGACATAGAGGTCGTTGCAGTTGAACAGCACCTTGGCGAGAGCGCCGGTCGGGCAAACGACGGTGTCCTTGAACTGATCCTTGCTGTAGTTGGCGGTCTGCGCCTGGCCGGTCATGATCATGCGCGCGGAGTCCTGCGTGACGGTCTCCAGCACCTGGCCTGCGAAAAACACGATCGCGGTCTCGATGATCGCAAACAGCAGCGCGAAGAACACCGGCGCCACGAGCGCGAACTCGACGGCGGCCGAACCGCGGCGGTTACGGCGAAACCTGTGCAATGCGGTTCTAAACGGGCCTGGTGCGGCAGCGGGCAACGACATCGAACAATCCTTAAATCGCGGCGGCAATTTCCTGCCCGCGAGTTTTACCGGAAACAGATTGTTGAAGTGTTTCGCCGGAATGAAGCAGAGTGACCCGCGGTGTTAACCCGGCCTTAACCATTTTCGGTGTCGCCCGCGGGCTGCGATTCGCGGTGCGGCGCCATGCCGGGCGCCGTCAGGGCGTAACCGGCCGCCGCCACGCCGGCTGGCGCGGACATCAGTTCTGCGCTTTGCCCGCCGCCGCGGCGACGCCGCTGGCCTGGTTGGAGAGCGAGCCGGCCTGATCGATCGCGGCCTTGAAGTAGCTCTCGCCGTCGCCCAGGGTGACGCGGCGCTGGCAGATCGGCATGCAGCTGTAGGATTCGCGTTCGACGCCGCGATAGATGGTGACAAGCTGGTCGGTTGGACCCTCGACCTGGATGATACGGTCGACCAGGATATCGCCGGCTCGGTCCATCGCGATGAAGTTGGTGGCGCCGTAGCCCTTGCCGGTGACGACGATGATGCCGCCATGCTGCAGCGTGACGTCGGCAATCAGCGGGTTGCCGACCACGATGGTGGCGACGCGGCTCGGGAGTTTGACGAGTTTGGCCTGATCGACATTGACAAGAATGGAGTCGGCCGCGGGCGCGGCCAGCGCTGCTACCGGCCACAGCAGCATTCCGATCGCGAGCGAGCGGAACGAAAAGAGCGCGCGTGAGCGCATACGCAAACAACTGAACGACATACTCTACCCCGGGGCGTTGACGAGCCGGCAAAAGCGATACACAGCGGAACCGGCGCCCGACCGGACAAATCTGACCTTAATGTGTGAACGAAGTGCAAACGGCGGCGAGATCCCCGGCAGACGCCTACGACTGCCGGAACGGATAGGCCAGTTGTCCCGCAATCTCGGTCGGAAACGTCGCCTGGTCATCGACGCCATAATTGTCGGGCAACGTGCTTTCCGGCATCCGGAAGGTCCCGAACAGAATGTCCCAGAGCGGAAAAGTGCCGGCAAAGTTGGTGTTGCCGCCCTCTTCCAGCGCAGTGTGATGCCAGCGGTGGAACACCGGGGTGGCGAGCACGTATTTGAACCGGCCGAGCGTCCAGTTCAGGTTGGCGTGCACGAACGCCGAATGGAACATGTTGAAGGGCGCGACCCAGAGCATGACGTTGGGCGAAATGCCGGCGATCAGCAGGAAGACGTCGACCAGGATGGTTCCCAGGAACAGGTTGACGGGGTGGAAGCGCGCCGCGGAAATCCAGTCCAGTTCCTCGGACGAATGATGGACCGCGTGGTATTTCCAGAAGTCGCCCCGGTGAAACATCCGGTGCAGCCAGTACAGCATGAAGTCCGACAGCACCAGGAACAATACCGCCTGGAACCAGAGCGGCAGCTGGGCCAGCGGGCCGTGGCCATTGTCGTAGAACGCGATCAACTCGTCGGCGTCGTGTATCTTGAAGAAGACGCCGGCGCCGAGCACCAGAAGCCCGATCCGCAGCACGCGTCCGAACAGGGGCACGAAAAACCAGTAGCAGACGTCGGTGACGAGCTCTTTCTTGCGCCACCACGGCGTTCCCGGATTGCAGGCCCAGAAATGGGTCAGCACCGAGAACACCACGGCCAGACCGATCGTGACGGGCACCACCTTGGCGATCGTCTCGCCAAACATCACAACGACTTCGAGGGGCAAATTGGACATGTCAACCTCATCCGACGGGGCCCTTCAGGGGTACCCGTTCATGCTTAAGGAGCCATGAACAGGTGGCGGTTCGCTGCCTTGCAGTTCTCCAAATCGGGGCGATCCGGTGATCAGTCGAATTGTCGGCAAGCTCTTTAATTCCACATTTACTCTGCTCAAGAACTGCCGAATGCCTCGATGTTTACGCAGTCGAATTAACTGCGCCGAAATTTCCCGACCGTATGGTTGCGCCCATGGTCACGGTGCTGAGAACGCCGGCGAGACCAAACGTCAGTCGACCCGCCACGTGTACACATGGAGTTAAATATGAAGAACCTGATTTCGCGTTTCGTGAAGGACGAATCCGGCGCCACCGCCATCGAGTACGGCCTGATTGCAGCCGGCATCTCGCTCGCGATCATCGCTGTGGTGAACGGCCTCGGTACCAACCTGAACACCAAGTTCACCTCGATCAACAGCTCGCTGAAATAAGCGACTGCTGCTGAAAACGACAGAGGCCCCGGCAGTTCCGGGGCCTTTGCTGTCTCTACTGAGTGGTGTTGGCGTAAACATGCGTAAACCGATCACCGCCGCCGCGGCGGCAACAAGCGCCCTGCCGTCCGGCAGCCGGGACAGGCGGGCCATGGAACTGGTCTGCCTCGCGCTGGCGCTGGCGCTGCTCGCCATCGTCGCCCGGATCGCCAGCATCTGGTGAGCGCTCCGGCCGTTTCCCGATTGTTCATCTCTGACCGCTAGACTCGGGCGATGCTCCGACCTCGCGTCAGCCACACGGGCCGCTTAGTCCCATGATCCTCGATATCGTTCGTCTCTTGCTGTTTCCGGCCCTGATGGCGTTCGCGGCGGCGAGCGATCTCTTCACCATGACGATTTCGAACCGCGTGTCGCTGGCGCTGGCCGCGGGTTTTCTGGCGCTCGCACTACTGAGCGGCATGCCATTCCCCGAAATCCTCTCGCACATCGGCGCCGGCTTGACGGTACTCGTCATCGCCTTTGGCTGCTTTGCCATGGGCTGGGTCGGCGGTGGCGACGCCAAGGTGGCGTCCGCGGCAGCATTGTGGTTCGGCTTCGGCCATCTGCTCAATTACCTGCTGTATGCCTCGCTGTTCGGCGGCGCCCTGACATTACTGTTGCTGCAGTTCCGGCAATGGCCGCTGCCCTGGCAGCTCGCGGGCCAGCCCTGGCTGCTCAAGCTGCATGCCAAGGAGACCGGCATCCCCTACGGCATCGCGCTGGCGATCGGCGCGCTGATGATCTATCCGGAAACCGAATGGATCAGGGCGGTGGACCTCACCCATTTCGCCATGCGCTGAGCATCCGTTCGGTAAACTCTCATTAACGCGATTTAGATACGCCTCATTAACCATGCTTTGACGAATAGCTGGTCAACTCCCATCACGGCGACGGAAGCGTCGCGGCGTAATGTGGAAAGTGAAGCGTATGAATACCGCACGCATTGTGGTGCTGACGATCGCT
>JBBQUA010000256.1:0-6846 GCA_038212905.1 Hyphomicrobiales bacterium | reverse complement strand
GACGAGATCGGTATCGGTGAACCCGGGGCACACCGCATTGACCGTCACGCGCGTAGCGGCCAGTTCCAGGGCCAGCGAGCGCACCAGCCCGACCACCGCGTGCTTTGCCGCACTGTAGGCGCTGACATAGGCATACCCCTTCAGACCGGCGGTCGACGCCACGGCGACGATCCGCCCGTAGGGACGGTCCTTCATCGACGGCAACGCTGCCTGAATGGTGTGAACCACGCCCATGAAGTTGATGTCGATCATGCGTTGAAACAGCGCCGCATCGGATTTGCCGAACGGCGCGGACTCCGCACTGCCGGCATTGGCGATCAGGATATCGATCGGCTGCCGGGCTGCGGCTTCCGCAATGGCAGCGCTGACCGCTGCCTGATCCGCGACGTCGGCCACCCCAGCGAAATGCGCGGCGCCAGCGGCGACGGCTTCATCCAGGGTGGCGCGATGACGGCCGAGCACGGTAACCGTTGCCCCCGAGCGCGCCAGTGCGAAGGCGATCTCGCGGCCGATGCCGCGTCCGCCCCCGGTGACGAGCGCATGCGGGGAATGCGGCAATCCGGACATCAGCGGTCTCCCCGATTGAGCTCTCGACGTGCCCGTTCGGATATATTTTAAACTTCAAGCTTTTGCAAGAAACCCGACTGCGGCGAGCTTGACAGCGCGGACCCCGCAGGTAGCGTCGGCGGGACTCATAGGGTCCTGTTGGCGGCGGCAGGTCCGACTTTGGCGGAGGTCCGGCGTGCCCGTTTCTGTAGCCCTCGAAACCAGCAACGGACGCTTCGGCCATGAGGCCGCGGGCGATCCTGCTGGCACTCCACTGGTATTCCTGCACGGAATCGGCGGCGCGGCGCGGGCATGGCGCGGCCAGATCGAGGCCTTCGGCGACCGCTATCGCGCCATCGCCTGGGACATGCCGGGCTATGGCGGCTCGGCACCGTTGGCCACCGTCAGTATCGCCGCCCTCGCCGATGCCTTGCGGGATTTCCTGCGGCAGGTCGGCGCCACAAAACCCATTCTGGTCGGACATTCGATCGGCGGCATGATCGTGCAGCAATTGCTGGCGCAAAGCCCTGACATCGCCAGCGCGGTTGTGCTGGCGCAGACCAGCCCGGCGTTCGGCAAAGCCGACGGCGACTGGCAGAAATCCTTTATCGACGCCCGGCTCGGCCCGCTCGATCGCGGCGAGACGATGGTTTCGCTGGCGCCGACCCTGGTCAGGGAATTGGTCGGTGACGACCCCGACGCCAGCGGCATGGACCTGGCGCGCGACTGCATGGCTTCCGTTCCCGAGGCCACCTATCGCGCCACCATGCTGGCGCTGCTGGGGTTCGATCAGCGCAATGCGCTCAAGAATATCGCGCTGCCGACGCTGGTGCTGTCGGGTTCGAAGGACAACAATGCGCCGGCGCCGATGATGGCGAAGATGGCGACCTATATTCTCCAGGCAACCTATGTTGAGCTCGAAGGCGTCGGCCACCTCGCCAATCTGGAGCGTCCCGCCGCGTTCAACGCCGCGCTCGATCAATTCCTCAGGGCCCACATGGCTGCAACCCGAGTGACGGCATGATGACGGTACAAGTTGGCAAGGGCACAATGGCGACCGACGGTATCGTGCTGGACGCACCGATCTTCGATCCCCACGCGTTCCGCCTCGACGACGAGCAGGCCGGAATTATCGCGCGCGCGCGCCAGCTCGGCCAGGCGGTGTTCGCGGGCCGCGCCGCGGCCTACGACCGCGAAGCGAAATTTCCGACCGAGAATTACCGCGACCTGCATCATGCCGGCCTGCTCGGCATCGCCATTCCCAAGAAGCACGGCGGTCTCGGCGCCGGCTACCAGACCTATGCGCTGGCCGCCGCGGAGATCGGACGCTATTGCGGCGCTACCGCGCTGACCTGGAACATGCATGTCTGCTCGACGCTGTGGTCCGGCCCGCTGGCCGACGACCTCGATATGGACGCCGCCACCCGCGACGAACACGAGGCGCGGCGCGCCGTGCATTACAAGCGCATCGTCAGCGACGGCGCGGTCTATTCGCAGCCGTTCTCGGAAGGCGGTGCGGCCGCGGCCGGCGGTGTCGCCTTCGGGACCGAGGCGAAACCGGTCAAGGGCGGCTGGCTCGTTAACGGCAAGAAGATCTTTGCCTCGCTGGCGGGCCATGCCGATTATTATGGCGTGCTCTGCACCGAGATCGCCGAGGGTGAAAAGGCCTCCCGCCGCAACACGCTCTATCTGGCGCTGCCGGCCAAGGCCGACGGCATTTCAGTGGTCGGCGACTGGGATCCGCTCGGCATGCGCGGCACGGTATCGCGCACGCTGCTGTTCAAGGACGTGTTCGTATCAGAGGATGCCGCGCTGATGCCGCGCGGCGTGTATTTTCAGGCGGCGATGCGCTGGCCGCACATGTTCCTGACGCTGTCGCCGACCTATATGGGCCTGGCACAGGCCGCCTACGATTTCACCGTGCGCTACCTGCGCGGCGAGATGCCGGGCACGCCGCCGGTCAAGCGACGGATGTATCCGACCAAGCAGATCGCGGTGGCGCAGATGCAGATCAAGCTCGAGCAGATCAAGGCGATCTGGTTTCAGGCGGTCACCGAAGCCGGTCCGAATCCCAGCAAGGAACAGGTGCTGCGCGCTTACGCCGCACAATATTCCGTCATGGAGGGCGCCAACGAGATCGCGACGCTGGCGATCCGCACCTGCGGCGGCCAGGCGATGCTGAAGTCGCTGCCGCTGGAGCGTATCTATCGTGACAGCCGCTGCGGCTCGCTGATGCTGCCATGGACCGCCGAACTCTGTCTCGACCGCATCGGCCGCGAGGCGCTATACGAGACCGGCGAGACGGACGACTAGTTCGCAATGGACCTCTCCGATCTCATCGAACGGAACGCGGCCTTCACGCCGGACAGGCCCGCGACCATCTTCGAGGGCGACGTTCTCAGCTATGCGGCACTCAGTGCTCGCATCGGGCAGACTGCGCGAGCGCTGAAGGCCGAATACGGCGTCGGCCGCGGTGATCGGGTCGCGATCCTCAGCCTGAACCGGCCGGACTACCTCGTGCTGCTCTATGCCAGCGCGCGACTTGGCGCCATGCTGGTGCCGCTGAACTGGCGGCTCGCGGTAGCCGAGCAATTGTTCATCCTGTCGAACGCCTCGATAAAAGTGCTGGTGCTCGAACAGGCCTTTGCAGGGATTCTGCCCGCGCTGGAAGAGAGCTTGCCCGAGGCCGGCGTCGTGGGTCTCGATTTCGCACCGCCGCGCGGCAGCGCATTCGAGACGTTGCTGGCCCGCGCGTCCGGCGACGGTCGTAATCCACACACGGACCTGACCTGCCCGCTGCTGATCGTCTATACCTCCGGCACCACGGGAAGGCCCAAGGGCGCAGTGCTGCGGCAGGAGGCGCTGCTGTGGAACGGGGTGATGAGCCAGCACATGCACGGCTTCACCTCCGACGATCATGTGCTCACCGTGCTGCCGTTCTTCCATGTCGGCGGCCTCAATATCCAGACCACGCCGGCGCTGCATGTCGGCGCCACCGTGACGATCCATTCGCGATTCACGCCGGACACCACCCTCGCCGCCTTCGAACGCGACCGCCCGACCTTGACGGTGCTGGTGCCGGCGATCATCCAGGCGGTGACCGAGCATCCCGACTGGGCCGCCACCGATCTGTCCTCGCTGAAGGCGATCTCGACCGGATCGACCATCGTGCCGCCGCATCTGATCGAGCGTTTTGTCAATCGCGGGGTGCCGGTGCTGCAGGTCTACGGCTCCACCGAAACCTGTCCGGTCGCTGTCTATACGAGGCTCGGCGGTGACCTTTCGCGCACAGGATCGACCGGCCTCCCCGGCCTGTGCTGCGAAGCCACCATCATTGATGACAGCGGCGCCGAACTGCCGCCGGGTATGCCTGGAGAAATCGCGGTGCGCGGCCCCAGCGTGTTCTACGAATACTGGGGCAACCAGCAAGCCACAAGCGAGGCGCTGCGCGACGGCTGGTATCGCACCGGCGATATCGGGCTGCGCGATGCCGACGGTTATTTCTTCGTGCACGATCGCAAGAAGAACCTGATCATTTCCGGCGGCGAGAACGTCTATCCGGCGGAGGTCGAGCGCGTGCTGCTGGAGCATCCCGATGTCGTCGAATGCGGCGTGATCGGCCGGCCCGATGTCAGATGGGACGAGGTGCCGGTGGCTTACGTCATCCGGAGGGCCGGCAGTTCGGTCGAGGCGGAGGATTTGAAGGCGCATGTGCTGACTGAGCTCGCCCGCTTCAAGGCGCCGCGCGATATCGTGTTCGTCGACGACCTGCCGCGCACCGCTTTGGGCAAGGTGCAGCATTTCATGCTGCGCCAACTCGACGCGCCGACGGCTTCACCAGGAGGCTCACTTTGAAGATCGCGGTACTCGGCGGCGGCAATGGCTCCTTTGCGGCCGCCGGTGATTTTGCCTTGCAGGGCCATGACGTCAGGCTGTGGCGGCGCGACGCCGAACTGGTGGCGCAGCATCGCGCGGTGGGCTCCCGCGTCCTCGTCAAGGACAGCAATGGCCTCCACGACGCGCAGCTGGCGCTGGTGACGTCAGACATCGCCGAAGCCGTGCGCGGCGCCGAGTTGATCGTGTGCCCTGCGCCAGCGTTTGCGCAGCCCGATATCGCAGGGCTGCTCGCGCCGCATCTGACCGATGGCCAGGTGGTGTTCCTGCCGCCGGCGACCTTCGGCTCAATGATCTTTGCCAAGGCCGCGCACGACGCCGGCAATCGCGCGCACGTCAGCTTTGCCGAGACCGGCACGCTGCCCTGGCTGACCCGCAAGCATGGCCCGTTCGAGGTCGCCATCACCATCCGCGCCAAGCGGCTGCCGGTCGGCGTGTTTCCGCTCGATACCGCTCCTCATGCGCTCGATGTGATCGGCCGCGCCTTTCCCGGCGTGATCGAGCCGTGCGGCGACGCGCTGTCGGGCGCGCTGATGAACGCCGGGCCGATCATCCATCCGCCGCTGATCGTGATGAATGCCGGCCCTCTTGAGCATTTTGAGAAATGGGACATTCACAAGGAGGGCACGCAGGCCGCAATCCGCAGGGTTACCGACGCGCTCGACGCCGAGCGAATCGCGGTGCGCGAGGGCCTCGGCTATGCCGGGCCACACTTTCCGCTGGCGCATCACTACGCCAGCGAGGGCGAGCAATGGATGTACGGCCGCGGCTCGCATGACCGCCTGACCGATTCCGGCGACTGGCGCGAGCGGATCGTTCTGACGGAGCATCGCTACATGCGGGAAGATCTGCGGCTCGGCCTGTCGCTTCTCGTCTCGGTCGCCGATCTGGCCGGGGTGGCGACACCGCTGGCCAAGGCCTTTCTGGCCATCGGCGGCGCCATCTGCGGCGAGGACTTTTCGAAAAGCGGACGCACACTGGCGACCCTCGGGCTCGGCCATCTCGATCGCGACGAGTTGCAGGCGCTGCTGCGCAAGGGATTTTGAGTAATGACTGCTGTCCGCCCCACCATTGCCTGTCTCGGCGCCGGCCGCATGGGCCGCGGCATCGCGGTGGCTTTTGCCTATGCCGGCCACGCCGTCATCATGATCGACGTCAAGGCGCGTTCGGCCGACCAATTTTCGACACTCAAGGCCGAGGCACTCGGCGAGGTCGGCAAGACGCTGGCGAGCCTCTCGCGGTTCGGCTTGCTGTCCGGCAACGACGCCGATGCCATCCTCACGCGGGTCTCCGTGGCGCCTGCGCAGGACATGGCTGCCGCACTGGCTGGCGCGGGCCTCGTGTTCGAAGGCGTGCCCGAAGTGGTCGAGCTCAAGCGCGAGGTGCTGGCGGCGGCATCCAAATGCGTCGCGCCGGATATCGTCATCGCCTCGACCACCTCCACCATCCTGGTCGACGATCTCGCAGGCGCCGTCGAAAATCCAGAACGCTTTCTCAACGTGCACTGGCTTAACCCGGCCTACCTGATTCCGCTGGTCGAAATCTCGCAGGGCGCTGCGACCGATCCCGAAATCGTCGCGCGGGTGAAGACGCTGCTGGAGGGTATCGGCAAGATGCCGGTGGTGTGCGCCGCCACGCCCGGCTTCATCGTGCCGCGGATCCAGGCGCTGGCGATGAACGAAGCCGCGCGGATGGTGGAGGAAGGCGTCGCCAGCGCGGAGGATATCGACAAGGCGATCCGCTATGGTTTTGGCTTCCGCTATGCGGTGCTGGGCCTATTGGAGTTCATCGACTGGGGCGGCGGCGATATTCTCTTTTACGCCAGCCGCTATCTCGAAGGCGCGCTGCACAGCGACCGCTACCGCGCGCCCGAGGTGATCGCCACCAACATGCGCGACGGTCGCATCGGCATGCGCACCGGCGCCGGCTTCCTCGATTATTCCGGCCTTGATCTCGATGCCTACCGCGAAAAGCGGCTCGCGGAGATGGTCGAATTGCTCCGGCATTTTGGGCTGGCGCGACCGCCGGTGCTGGATGGAGATACCTGATCCTCTCCTTGAACAAACCGAGACTCGGAAAAGGCGGCCGCTACAACCAAACTTGACGTCGCCCGGCTTGACCGGGCGATCCAGTACGCCGCGGCTTCTCGGCTCTATCGCTGACGTCTCTGGTTACTGGGTCGCCCGGTCAATGGCCGGGCGATGACACCGGTGTTGGTGCGAGCGGTGTGCGCTCAAATTCATATTCAAATTTCAAACAGCGCGCGGATACACGTCCGCATTCTCGCGGCGCGATGCGCCCGAGGTTTGCATCGGTTTCACCCTTCTCAAGAAAGAAGGGCGCAGGGAAAGCCGGGCGCCGATCGCACCCGCGGTCGTGCGCATAGTGAGCGCACGAGTGGACCAC
>JBBQUA010000255.1:0-6882 GCA_038212905.1 Hyphomicrobiales bacterium | reverse complement strand
CGCGCAAGACGTGCCCAATGCCGAGAACCGTCAGATCCGTCTGGTCGGCCAGCCGGTCACGCTGTCGCGCACGCCGAGCAAGATGGCGGCGCGGCCGCCGGAATTCGGCGAGCAGACCGACGAGGTGCTGGCCGAGTTCGGCTTTGCTGCGGGAGAGATCGCCGAGTTGCGGCAAGCCAAGGTGGTTTGACGACCTGCTGCCGCGAGGAACTCGCTTTCACGGACATATCGAACAAAAAGCCCGGCACCAAGCCGGGCTTTTGCCGGCGGACTACTTCGCCACGAAGCCCGCCTGGTTCATCAGCGACGCGTTGAGCTTGTCGTCTTCCTCGAGGAAATTCAGCATGTCTTTTCAGGTGAGGAAGATCGGCTTCAGCGCCTGCTTCTCCATGTATTCCTTGTACTCGGTGGTTTGCGTCACCTTCTGGAACAGGTCGACATAGAACGCGACCTGCTCCGCCGTGACCTTGCCCGGCAGGAACATGGCGCGCAGCATCAGATACTGGACGTCGAGCCCCTCTTCCTTGCAGGTCGGGATATCGTTCCACGACTGTGTGTCCGTCACCTTGGTCTTGTAGGCGATCCGCTCCTTGTCGAACACGCAGAGGGCGCGGACCTGGCCGGCGCGCCAGACTTCGAGATTTTCGGATGGATTGTTGACGTTGGCTTCGGTGTGGTTGCCGACCAGCTGCGTCGCCGCCTCGCCGCCGGACTTGTAGGGCAGATAGGAGAATTTCGCGCCGGTCTTCTGTTCCATGAAGACGGTGAGGACATGATCCTCACGCTTGGAGCCGGTGCCGCCCATCTTGAACGGCGAAGCGGCGGCCTTGGCGGCGGCGATGAATTCCTTCACGGTTTTCGGTCCGGCGGCATTGTCCCACAACACGAACTGATCCATCGCCACCACCGACACCGGCGTCAGTTCGCGCCAGTTGAACGGAATCTTGGCCGACAGCGGCAGCATGTAGATCAGCGAATAGGCGATCAGCACCTTGTTGGCGTCGCCGTCCGAGGACTTCATGTACATCAGGGCTTCGGCGCCGGAAGCCCCGCCCTTCAGCGACACCACCATCGGCTGCTTCATCAGATTGTTCTTCTGGATCGCGGCTTGCATCATCCGCGCCATCTGGTCGGAGGCGCCGCCGGCGCCCGCCGCGACCACGATTTCGACGGGCTTGGTCGGCTCCCAGGCGGCGACGGCCGGCGCGCTCGCGAGCATGGCCGCCAGCGCGGCCGTGGCTTTGATGGTGTTTCGCACGTGTTTCATCCCTTTGTCCTGGTTCGGCCCGGCTGCATCGCGCATGGCCCCGTTGAGCGTCATTCTGCGGCGTTACGACCGCCAATTCAAGCAGGCCACGCGGCCCCGGACATCGCTGTCCGGAGCCGCGGCCTGAAAGAGACCCGTGCCGCCGGGCGAGAACCCGGGCGGTACGGTCCGCCTACACGATCAACAGATCGTGCGAATTGAGGGTCACGCCGGCCCGGACGGTCGCCACCGTGATCGCCGAGGCCTGCGTTCCGTCAGTGCTGAAATACAGCGTCTGGTTCGCCGAATCGAAGTGGAATACGGCGCCGGAACCGGAGAACTGATCGTCACCGGATGCCTCGAACAGGGCAGTCACGTCCATGCCCGCGGTCAGCCCGCCGCCGAAACCATTGGCGGCGATGAAGATGTGATCAATTTCGGTCAGGTTGTTGAAGTCGGTGATGATGCCGGGACCGTCCGAGATCTGCAGGAACACAAAACTGTCGTTGCCAGTTCCGCCGGTCAAGATCATGACTGCCGGAATTACCGATTGGCTGTCCCCACGACTCATCTGATCCCTGGTTGAGATAATCACCTGCAACCTCACCGTTCATATTCCCGAGCTTGACGCGCCGTCAACAAGTCCGTGCGGAGCTGGAAATCGCAGCATGGCTGCGCCGCGGAACCCGCCATTGCGTGGATCGGGTGTGCAGTCGCAAAAAAGCGGCCGGCGCCAAGGCACCGGCCGCTTTGGAAGTCCAATCGCTTGCGGGGCTTACTGGCCCTTCCAGTTCGGCGTCCGCTTGTTGAGGAAGGCGTCCATGCCCTCGCGAAAATCCTCGCTCATATAGGCGCGCAGGATCAGATCCCGGCCCTCTTCGCGCGACAGGGTGCGGCGGAGGCGGAGTACCGCTTCCTTGGCGGTTTCCATCGTGATCGGCGCGTGGCCGGCAATCAGCTTGGCGGTTTCAGCGGCGCGGCGCTGCAGCGTCGCAACGTCAGGCACCACTTCGTTGAGCAGACCGAGCGCCAGCGCCTCCGGCGCCTCGATCAGCCGCGCGGTAAAGATCAGGTCCTTGGTCCGCGCCGGCCCAACCAGCGCGACGACCCGGCTGATATTGGACATCGACAGGCAGTTGCCGAGCGTGCGCGCGATCGGAAAGCCGATCCGCGTCGAGGCGGTGCCGATCCTGATATCGCAGCAGGCGGCGATTCCCGCCCCGCCGCCGGTGCATGCGCCGGCAATCGCCGCAATGGTCGGCACCCGGACCCTTTCCAGCGCGCCCAGCACGCGATCGATCCGCTCCTCATATGCGAGCGCATCCTCCGCGGTCTTGAAGGCGCGGAACTGCGAAATGTCGGTGCCCGACGCGAACGCCTTGTCGCCTGTCCCGGTGAGGATCATCGCCTTGATCGAGCGGTCGGCGTTCACCGCCTCGCAGATCGTCGCCATCTGCTCGTACATCGCAAAGGTCAGCGCGTTGCGCGCCTGCGGGCGATTGAAAGTCAGATGGGCAATACCGTCCTGGACGGAATAGATCAGGTCTTCGGTGGCTGCTACCGGGGCGTTCATCGCGCGCTCTTTCTGTTGTTCTACGTCATTGCGAGGAGCGCAAGCGACGAAGCAATTCATCTTTCTTTGCGAGGCGACATGGAATGCCCCGCGGAGTTTATCATCGGGCGCGCATTCGCGCGACCCGTTGGCTCGCAATGACGGCAGGCAATTCGGCGTTTTCAGGCAACCGCGGATTTCGGCATCGCTACCACGTCGCGCCCCTTCAGGACTTCCATGGCGGCGAGCACGCCGCCGCTGCGATGCGGCACCTTGGCGAGGTCGAGACCCATCTCGACGCCGGCCAGCGTGCCCATCAGCATCAAATCGTTGAAATGTCCGATATGGCCGATCCGGAACGCCTTGCCCTTGAGCTTGCCCAGACCAGTGCCCAGCGACATGTCGAAGTTTTCCAAGACCACCTTGCGGAAGGCGTCGGCATCGTGCCCGTCCGGGACCATCACCGCGGTCAGCGCCGGCGAATAGCAGTGCGGATCGAGGCAGACCAGATCCAGCCCCCATGCCTTGGCCGCGGCGCGGGTGGCCGCGCCATGCCGCAGGTGACGGGCCCACACATTGTCGAGCCCCTCCTCCTCCAGCATCGCAATTGCTTCCTTCAGCGCAAACAGCAGGTTGGTCGCCGGAGTATAGGGGAAGGTGCCGGCCTTGTTGATCGCGATCATGTCGTGCCAGTCCCAGTAGGACCGCAGCGACGTGTTGGCCTTCGAGGCCGCCAGCGCCTTTTCCGAGACCGCGTTGAAGCTGAGGCCCGGCGGCAGCATCATGCCCTTCTGCGAGCCGGCAACGGAGATATCGATGCCCCAGGCATCGTGCTCGTATTCCAGCGAGGCGAGGCCCGAGATGGTATCGACCATCAGCAGCGCCGGGTGGTTGGTGCGATTGAGCGCCTTGCGAACCTCGAACGGATGGGTGACGCAGCTGGTCGAGGTCTCGTTGTGCACCACGCACACCGCCTTGATCTTGTGCTCGCGGTCGGCGGCAAGCCTGGCCTCGATCTGCGCGACATCGGCGCCGCGGCGCCAGTCGGTGGGCATGAATTCGACGTCGAGCTTGAATTTCTCGGCGATGCCGAGCCACAGCACCGCGAACTGGCCGGTTTCGGCCATCAGGACCTTGTCGCCGGGCGACAGTGTGTTGACGATCGCGGCTTCCCAGGCGCCGGTTCCCGACGCCGGATAGATGATGACCGGCTGCTTGGTGCGGAAGACACGCTGGCAGCCCGCCAGCACGGCATAACCCAGTTCGGCGAATTCGGGACCGCGATGATCCAGGGTGGGCATGTCCATCGCCCGCAGCACCCGGTCGGGCACGTTGGTCGGGCCTGGAATCTGGAGAAAATGCCTACCAGTGTGCAGGGTCATGTGGCGGTCCTTCCCGGGGGTATTCTGGCTTCGCGAGCCGCTCGAATATCACTATTCGGCGGGCTTGTCCCCCGCCCGGGACGCCCCGTCAATGCATATCAAGGCAGACTAGGCCCGCGCCGGACGCCACAGCCGGCCGAGGCTGCTCCAGGCGCGATCCAGGATCGGCCAGAACAGCAGGGCAATGGCCAGGGTGGTGATGAAGCCGACCAGGCCGTTGGACCAGAACACCTTCATGTCGCCGCCGGCGCCGATCATCGACAGCCGGAAGGCGTCCTCGGCGCGGTTGCCGAGCACCAGCGCCAACGTGAACGGCGCCAGCGGAATCCCGATCTTCTTGAAGACATAGCCGACGACGCCGAAGCCGAGCATCAGCCAGATGTCGAACATCGCGTTCTGGATCGCATAGGCGCCGATCGCGCAGGACACCACGATCATCGGCGCCACAGCTGCGAACGGCACCCGCAGGATGGAAGCAAAAATCGGCACCGTGGTCAGCACCAGCACGAGGCCGACCACATTGCCGAGATACATCGAGGCGATCAGCCCCCAGACGAAGTCCTTGTGCTCGACGAACAGCAGCGGTCCGGGGTTGAGACCCCACACCATCAGCCCGCCGAGCAGGATCGCCGCGGTGCCGGAGCCGGGAATGCCGAGCGCCAGCATCGGCAGCAGCGCCGCGGTGCCGGAAGCATGCGCCGCGGTTTCCGGCGCGAACACGCCTTCGATGCGGCCCTTGCCGAAACTCTCGGGATCCTTGGAGAACCGCTTGGCCAGATTGTAGCCCATGAAGGAGGCGGCGATGGCGCCGCCGGGCGTGATGCCGAGCCAGCAGCCGATGAAGGACGAGCGCAGCAGCGTCACCCAGTATCTGGGCAGCTCTCTCCAGACCTTCAGCACCACCTTCAGGCTGATGCCCGCGGCATGGCCACGCAGCGCCAGCCGCTCCTCCATGGTGAGCAGGATCTCGCTGATGCCGAACAGGCCGATCACGGCGACCAGAAAATTGACTCCCCGCAGCAAATCGGTGGAACCGAAGGTCATGCGCAGCTGGCCGGACACGGTATCCATGCCGACGCCCGCCAGCAGCAATCCCAGCGACATCGAGATGACGGTCTTGTGCTTGGCCTCGCGGCCGAGCCCGACGAAGGAGCAGAAGGTCAGCAGATAGACCGCAAAAAATTCCGGCGGCCCGAATTTCAGCGCGAAGGACGAGATCATCGGCGCGAGGAAAGTGATCAGCAGCACCGCGGCCAGCGAGCCGATGAAGGACGAGGTGAACGCCGCGGTCAGCGCTTCGGCCGCCCTGCCCTGCTGCGCCATCGGATAGCCGTCAAAAGTGGTCGCGACCGACCACGCCTCGCCCGGAATATTGAACAGGATCGAGGTGATGGCGCCGCCGAACAGGGCGCCCCAGTAGATGCAGGACAGCATCACGATCGCCGAGGTCGGATCCATCGTGAAGGTCAGCGGCAACAGGATCGCGACGCCGTTCGGGCCGCCCAGCCCCGGCAACACGCCGACGAAAATGCCGAGCACGAGGCCGACCATCATCAGCGCGATGGTCTTCCACGTTAGCAACACGGCAAAACCGTGCATGAGCAGGCCGAGAGCTTCCATGGCGATTTTCCTAGCGGCCGAGCGCTCTTTCGAGCGGTCCCTTCGGCATGATCACGTCGAAGGCGACATCGAAGGTGGCGAACATGATCGCGGTGAAAAGGAACGCCGTCAGCAGCGATTTCCACAACGCGATGCGTCCGACCATTCGCATGAAGCCGGCGATCAGGCCGAAGCTTGCGACATAGAGCCCGAGAAACTGCACCGCCAGGCAAAACAACAGCGTTGGCACGAACACCTGCGTGACGCGGCGAAGCTGCGCGCGGGTCACGAAGGTTTCCGCCGCCTCCTGACGCGACCGGAACGCGCCGACGAGGCCATAGAGGCTGGCGCCGGCGAGGATCACCGACAGGTAGAACGGGAAATAGCCGGCCTGCGGGCCGGTGGAATCCCAGGCGATGCCGGTGCGCCAGTTGTCGAAACCGAGCGTTGCCGCCAGCGCCAGCAGCAGCAGCGAGACCGTTACGTCGACCGTCCGGGTGGTGGTGACCGGCGGCGAGTCGGCCTCCGGCGCGGTCGGGTCCTCGACGACGATCTCAAGGTCCAGGTTAGACATTGGTTCTCCCACGACGGCTAAAAAAGACGGCCTAAGCAACACGGTTCGATACCGTCGTCGCGCTTTGACTGAACGAATCGATGCGTCTTATGACGAACCGGATTATTGCGCCACAAAACCCGCTTCCGTCATCAACGATTTGTTGAGCGTGTCATCCTCTTCGAGGAATTTCAGCATCTCGGGACCTTTCAGGAAGATCGGCTTCAGCGCCTGCTTTTCCATATACTCCTTGTACTCGGTCGTTTGCGTCACCTTCTGGAACAGGTCGACATAGAACGCGGTCTGTTCGGCCGTGACCTTGCCCGGCAGGAACATGGCGCGCAGCATCAGATACTGGACGTCGAGCCCTTCTTCCTTGCAGGTCGGGATATCGTTCCACGATTGCGTCTCGGTCACCTTGGTCTTGTAGGCGATCCGCTCCTTGTCGAACACGCAGAGCGCGCGGACCTGGCCGGCGCGCCAGACTTCAAGGTTCTCGCTGGGATTGTTGACGTTGGCTTCGGTGTGGTTGCCGACCAGTTGCGTCGCC
>JBBQUA010000254.1:0-6977 GCA_038212905.1 Hyphomicrobiales bacterium | reverse complement strand
CATCGTCATCTTCAACAATGACGGCATCTATCGCGGCACCGACGTCAATGTGGCGGGTTCGGATCCCGCGCCCACCGTGTTCGTCAAGGGCGCGCGCTACGACAAGATGATGGAAGCCTTCGGCGGCGTCGGCGTCAACGCCACCTCGCCCGACGAACTCCGGCGCGCCGTCAACGCGGCGATGGATTCCGGCAAGCCGACCTTGATCAACGCGGTGCTGGATCCCGCCGCCGGCAGCGAGAGCGGTCGCATCGGCAACCTGAACCCGCAAAGCAAGCTGAAAAAGAAATAACGCAATCACCCACCGGCGTCATTCCCCGCGAAGGCGGGGAAACCAGTAGCCACCGGATGCCCGCCTTCGCGGGAATGACGACAACAGAATTGACCTGAGGAGCAAGACCATGACACAGGCGCTGAAGGGCGTTCGCATTCTCGATTTCACCCACGTCCAGTCCGGGCCGACCTGCACCCAGTTGCTGGCATGGTTCGGCGCCGACGTGATCAAGGTCGAGCGCCCCGGCGTCGGCGACATCACGCGCGGCCAGTTGCAGGACGTGCCGAACGTCGACAGCCTGTATTTCACCATGCTCAACCACAACAAGCGCTCGATCACGCTCGACACCAAGAACCCCAAGGGCAAGGAAGTCCTGACCGCGCTGATCAAGAGCTGCGACGTGCTGGTGGAAAATTTCGGCCCCGGCGTGCTCGATCGCATGGGATTTCCCTGGGAGAAAATCCAGGCCATCAATCCAAAGATGATCGTGGCCTCGATCAAGGGCTTTGGTCCTGGTCCCTATGAAGACTGCAAGGTTTACGAAAACGTCGCGCAGTGCACCGGCGGCGCCGCCTCGACCACAGGCTTTCGCGACGGACTGCCGCTGGTCACCGGCGCGCAGATCGGCGACAGCGGCACCGGCCTGCATCTCGCACTCGGCATCGTCACGGCACTTTATCAGCGCACGGTCTCGGGCAAGGGACAGAAGGTCACCGCCGCGATGCAGGACGGCGTGCTCAATCTGGCGCGGGTCAAATTGCGCGATCAGCAGCGGCTGGCCCATGGCCCGCTGAAGGAATACAGCCAGTTCGGCGAAGGCATTCCGTTCGGCGACGCGGTACCGCGCGCCGGCAATGATTCCGGCGGCGGCCAGCCCGGCCGCATCCTGAAGTGCAAGGGCTGGGAGACCGATCCCAACGCCTATATCTACTTCATCACCCAGGCGCCGGTCTGGGAGAAGATATGCGACGTGATCGGCGAGCCCGGCTGGAAGACACATCCGGATTACGCCAAGCCGCCGGCCCGGCTGTCGCGGCTGAACGCCATCTTCGCCCGCATCGAGCAGTGGACCATGACGATGACGAAATTCGAGGCGATGGATATCCTCAACAAGGATGACATCCCCTGCGGCCCGATCCTGTCGATGAAGGAATTGATCGAGGATCAGTCGCTGCGCGCCACCGGCACCGTGGTCGAGGTCGACCATCCCGAGCGCGGCAAGTACTTCTCGGTCGGCAACCCCATCAAGATGTCGGACTCACCGACCGAGGTGACGCGCTCGCCCCTGCTCGGCGAACACACCGACGAAATCCTGCGCCAGGTGCTCGGCTTCAGCGATCACCAGGTCGCCGAGATCCACGATTCCGGCGCGCTCGACCCGCCGCGCAAGGTCGCCGCCGAATAGGCGGCTCCGCAAGCACGCATTTCAAAGGCCGCCGGTGCTCCCGGCGGCCTTTTTGCTTTGGACAGTGGCTTCCTCATCATGCTGCTGGCGAAGCAATAAATGCCACGACACAAACAAAAGGCATTATTCTTGGTATACGGTATACGTATATTGTGCCCAGACGTTGATGCGGCGCTGCAGCATTCCGGAAAGGGATGGCAAGGCCCAAGACTGCGTCCATCGGGTTTTCACCCTTCCACGGCCTGATCGCCTCGATCGACCCGGCCGCTGATGACCAGCGCCCCGCGTAGCGATCCGCAACGGGGACCTGCCTTATTTCGGGCTCTGAACTCATATCGGAGCTATCCGAGGGATCGCCCTCATCCACTTCCTCCCAGACCTGTGTCCCGTTTTTACGGCTCATCTTTTTGGGCGCTCTATGGGCAATGTCCCTTTTCAGGTGCGACAAATTGGCCTAGGCGTAATCCGGCTGGAGTTATCGTTTGCACTCTGGCATATCGCATACCAATATGCGGGCGTCAGCGCACAGCGCACGGCATGGGGGACAAGCAAGCAGCAAGTTTGGGGAATGGCTGGTCCGCAGATCCGCCACTACCTTCGGGGAATATGATCAAGTGTCGATCATGCTAACCATTCGGAAATCTGAAATACTCCGAAAATAGCGGATGCCACGCGGGAACGTCCCTCATACAATTCTAACTGGCAACCGTCTCGCAGCAACAATCCCTGCGGTACGATCGACCGGGACAAGGCTCTTCAAGGGCCGCCCGGAATCAGTTGATGGCAAAGCCGGCCAAGACCGGCGCGCTTGGATGCATTGGGAGAGAGACATGAGAAGTTCTGTTCTGCGTGTTGCGCTGGCTACAGTTGCGGTCCTTTGCACCGGCGGCATGGCCTCTGCGGCCTGGGAGCCGGTTCGCCCGGTTGAATTCATCGTTCCCGCCGGCACCGGCGGCGGCGCCGACCAGATGGCGCGAACGATCCAGGGCATCGTCACCAAACATAGTCTGATGAAGCAGCCGATGGTCGTCATCAACAAGTCCGGCGGTGCCGGAGGCGAAGGCTTCCTCGACGTCAAGTCGTCGGCGAACAACCCGCACAAGATCATCATCACCCTGTCGAACCTGTTCACGACTCCGCTGGCAACCGGCATTCCCTTCAACTGGAAGGACCTGACGCCCGTCGCGATGCTGGCGCTCGACGAATTCGTGCTCTGGGTCAATGCCGAGAAGCCGTACAAGGACGTCAAGGAATACATCGACGCCGTGAAGAAGGCGCCCCCCGGCAGCATCAAGATGGGCGGCACCGGATCGAAGCAGGAAGACCAGATCATCACGGTCGCGGTCGAAAAAGCCAGCGGCACCAAGTTCACCTACATTCCCTACAAGGGCGGCGGCGAAGTCGCCGTCCAGCTGGTCGGCAACCACATCGACTCCACCGTCAACAATCCGATCGAGGCGGTTGCGCAGTGGCGCGGCGGCAAGCTTCGCCCGCTCTGCGTGTTCGACGGCAAGCAGATGGCCTATGACGAGCCGATCGCAGACGGCAAAGCCTGGAAAGATATTCCAACCTGCAAATCGCAGGGTCTCGACATGGAATATCTGATGCTGCGCGGCGTATTCATGGCACCCAAGGCCACCAAGGACCAGGTCGAATACTACGTCGAGCTGTTCAAGAAGGTGCGCGCCACGCCGGAGTGGCAGGACTTCATGAAAAGCGGCGCCTTCAACACGACCTTCCTGACCGGGGCTGATTACGCCAAGTGGGTCGAGACCGAAGAAAAGCGCCATGAAGTTCTCATGAAGGAGGCCGGTTTCCTCGCCACCGGAAACTGATCCCTTAAACTGAGACGACAGACGAACGCGTGACGCAGAAACGGCTGCGAATGCGAAGCTGCGATTCCGCATGGAGTTTTCATGACCACCAATAGCTCACACACTGCCGGCCCCAAGCACAGGGCCGTGGAAGCCGGCACCGCGGTGCTGATCGCACTCTTCGGACTTGTCGTGATCATTGGCAGCTGGAAGGCCGGAATCAACTGGGGCGCGGAGGGTCCGCGCGCCGGATTCTTCCCGTTCTATGTCGGGATCTTCATTGTCGTCTCCAGCGCGATCAATCTGTTGCACGTGGTGCGCAGCGACGATGAAGGACTGTTCGCGGAGTGGGGACAGCTTCGTCAGGTCATGAGCGTCGTCATCCCGACCACGATCTATGTCGGCTCGATGCCGTTTACCGGCCTCTATCTCGCCTCCATCATCTTCATCGGTTACTTCATGCGATGGCTCGGCAAATACAGCTGGGTGACGGTGCTCGGCGTGGCGCTGGGCATGCCGATCATCACCTACTTTATTTTCGAGCGCTGGTTCCTGGTCCCGCTTCCCAAAGGGCCCATCGAGGAATGGCTCGGCATCTAAAGCCCGGTCGTCACAAGCGCCAGCGCAATAAGCGTCAGATCACGGTTGCAGGACTTACACCATGGAAGAAATCGTCAATCTTTTTCACGGCTTCGCCGTGGCACTGCAACCCTTCAATATTATGGTGATGCTGCTCGGCATCGTGCTCGGCGTCGTCATCGGCGTGTTGCCGGGACTGGGCGGCGCCAACGGCGTTGCGATCCTGCTGCCGCTGACCTTCAGCATGCCGCCGACGTCGGCCATCATCATGCTGTCCTGCATCTATTGGGGCGCATTGTTCGGCGGCGCGATCACCTCGATCCTGTTCAACATACCCGGCGAACCATGGTCAGTGGCGACGACATTCGACGGCTATCCGATGGCGCAGCAAGGCAAGGCCGGCGAGGCCCTCACTGCCGCCTTCACCTCCTCCTTCGTCGGCGCGCTGTTCGCCGTCATCATGATCACGCTGGTGGCGCCGCTGGTCGCAAGCTTCGCGCTGCAGTTCGGGCCGGCGGAGAAATTCGCGGTGTATTTCCTGGCGTTCTGCAGTTTCGTCGGCCTGAGTAAGGAACCGCCGTTCAAGACCATCGCGGCGATGATGATGGGCTTTGCGCTGGCCGCGGTCGGCCTCGACTCCATCACCGGCCAATTGCGCCTGACCTTTGGCTTTACTGAATTGCTCAACGGCTTCGACTTCCTGATCGCGGTCATCGGCCTGTTCGGCATCGGCGAAATCCTGCTCACGATGGAAGAAGGCCTGGCCTTCAAAGGCGGCAAAGCCAAGATCGATCTGAAGGTCGTGCTGCAGACCTGGAAGAGCCTGCCCCGGTATTGGCTGACCATGCTGCGCTCCTGCTTCATCGGCTGCTGGATGGGCATCACGCCGGCGGGCGCTACGCCCGCGTCGTTCATGAGCTATGGCATCGCCAAGCGGGTTTCGAAGAACGGCAAAAATTTCGGCAAGGGCGAGATCGAGGGCGTGATCGCACCGGAAACCGCGGCGCATGCCGCCGGCACCGCGGCATTGCTGCCGATGCTGTCGCTCGGTGTGCCCGGCTCGCCGACCGCGGCCGTCCTGCTCGGCGGCCTCTTGATCTGGGGACTGCAGCCCGGCCCGATGCTGTTCGTCGAACAGAAGGAATTCGTCTGGGGCCTGATCGCCTCGATGTATCTCGGCAATCTGTTCGGCCTGATCGTCGTGCTGACCTGCGTGCCGATCTTCGCCGCGATCCTGCGGGTGCCGTTCAGCATCATCGCGCCGCTCATTCTGGTGCTCTGCGCGATCGGCGCTTATTCGGTTCACTCGAGCACCTTCGACGTGATGCTGATGCTGGTGTTCGGCGTCGTCGGCTACCTCTTGAAGAAGTGCAACTACCCCCTCGCTCCGCTGGTGCTGGCCATCGTGCTCGGCGACAAGGCGGAAGAAGCATTCCGGCAGTCGCTGCTGGGATCCCAGGGGTCGCTCGGCATCTTCTTCTCGAACCCGCTGGTCTCTACCATCATGGTGCTGGGCTTGATCGCGCTGTTCTGGTCGGCGATCCAGGAAGGTTTTACCCGGTTGCGAACCCGTATCGCGACCGCCTGACACCGCCCTCAACTTCTGCTGCGAAGCGCGCGCCCATCCCCCGATGAGCGCGCGCTTTGCGTTGTGGCCCGCCATCTCTGGTATACCTGCGGTGTTACGAACGCTCTTCGCTCGGCGAGCCCGGCTAAAAGGCGCGAGCGGAAGAATGAAAGAAATGTCAGTAAACCTGCCGCTTCTCGCGAGACAGGGCCGCGATCGCCGAACGGATTTCACGTTGACAATTGGCATAATGTATACCAATATCGAATTGCATTTAGAATTCAAAACTACCTTAAGGAGGTTGCGATGCAAGTCGGAGACATCCTGCGCAAGAAGACGGCGCGTGTTGCGACAATTCGGATGAACGAAACTGTCGCCATTGCCGCCCAGCTGATGCGCGCCAGCAACATCAGCGCGCTCGTCGTCAAGGACGTAGTCCGGACCGAGGGCAATACGGCGGTCGGCATGTTTACCGAACGCGATGTCGTTCGCGCCATCGCCGAGCATGGTGCTGCCGGCGTCAACCTGAAGGTCTCGCAGCTGATCTCGGTGCAGCAGCTGGTGTCATGCAGCGCCACCGATACGCTCGAACACGCGCGTCATGTCATGAACAAGAACCATATCCGCCATCTGCCGGTGATCGACAATTACAGCCTGATCGGCGTTATCAGCATCCGCGATATTTCCACCGCGTTCGATGACGAGGCCATGGCCACGCAAACCGTCTTTGCTGCCTGACACGCTCGTCGTCGGCTTCGGTCTCCCTGGCTTGAATTGCTCGTAGCGAAGTCGCCGGGCTACTGGAAGGAATTGTCCGCCAGGCGGAAACAAAAGTCCTCGCTTTTGCATGATGGAGTTGTTTCAACGGCTCTCGTGCCCGGTAGACATTTGCCGGGCATAGCGTCATCCTGCCCCCCGAAATCTCAAAAAAACGTGCGCGTCACAACCCGCGCCGGGGAAACCGAGGGCCTATCATGATCAAAACGCGATTTACCGAACTCGTCGGCGTCGAACACCCGATCGTGCAGGGCGGCATGCAGTGGGTGGGACGCGCCGAACTGGTGGCTGCCGTCGCCAATGCCGGCGCGCTCGGCCTGATCACCGCGCTGACGCAGCCGACGCCGGAAGACCTCACCAAAGAAATCGCGCGCTGCCGTGACCTCACCGACAAGCCGTTCGGCGTCAACCTCACCATTCTCCCCTCGATCAAGCCGCCGCCCTACGCCGAATACCGCCAGGCCATCATCGAGAGCGGCATCAAGATCGTCGAAACCGCCGGCAACAAGCCGCAGGAACATGTCACCGAACTCAAGAAGCACGGCATCGTGGTCGTGCATA
>JBBQUA010000253.1:0-7027 GCA_038212905.1 Hyphomicrobiales bacterium | reverse complement strand
ACCCCGAGCGCCGCCGTCTCCAGATGCGGCATGGAATCGGTGATCACGGTGAGGCCGGAGGGAAGCTTGGTGACATCGACGCTCATCCGGCAACTCCTTGCTTCGCGGCGCGGCTGACCGAGCGCACGAATCGTTCGACTTCGACCTGGTCGTTCTTCATGACCGTGATGTGCTCCGGCCTGGTCATCAAACCCTCGAGCCAGGCCGGCAGTTCCGGCCGCACGCCGCACGCCGCCTGCACCGCATCGGGAAATTTCGCGGCATGCGCGGTCGACAGCACGATGTTGGGAATTTTTGAATCCGGGGTGTCGCGGTCCGCCACCGCCAGCGCCACCGCGGTATGCGGATCGACCAGATCGCCGGCCTCGCGCCAGGCGGCGCGGATGGCGGCGGCGGTTTCGGTCTCGTCGGCGCGGCCGGCGTCGAATTCGGCGCGGATCGCCGCCAGCGTCGCGTCGGGCAGCACGAAGCGTCCGGACTGTTTCAGCGACGCCATCAACCGGCGCACGCTGGCGGCATCGCGGCCTGAGGCCTCGAACAGCAGCCGCTCGAAATTCGAGGAGACCTGGATATCCATTGACGGCGAGGCCGAGGCGTGGACCTCGCGCACTTCATAGATGCCGGTCTTCAGCGTGCGCGGCAGGATATCGTTGATGTTGGCGGCGATCCGCAGCCAGCGCACCGGCAGGCCCATTTTCTTGGCGACGTAGCCGGCAAAGATGTCGCCGAAATTCCCGGTCGGAACCGTAAAATCCACTGTGCGCGCGGGCGAGCCGAGCGCCACCGCCGAGGTGAAATAATACACCACCTGCGCCACGATCCGCGCCCAGTTGATGGAATTCACGCCTGACAGCGCGACCTCATCGCGAAAGCCGTGATGGTTGAACAACCCCTTCACGATCGCCTGGCAATCGTCGAAATGGCCTTCGATGGCGAGGGCGTGAACGTTGGAGGCGCCCGATGTCGTCATCATCCGCCGCTGCACGTCGGAGATCCGGCCATGCGGAAACAGCACGATCAGGTCGACATTGTCGGCCCCCGCGAAGGCGTCGACCGCCGCACCCCCGGTATCGCCCGAGGTCGCCACCACGATGGTGGTGCGCTGCGCCCGCTTGGCCAGCACATGGTCCATCAGCCGCGAGATCAGCTGCATCGCGACGTCCTTGAACGCCAGCGTCGGCCCGTGAAACAGCTCCAGCATGAATTGATTGGGACCGGTCTGGTCGAGCGGCACCACGGCGGGATGTCGGAACGTGGCGTAGGCCTCATTGGCCATGCGGCCGAGATCGGCGTCGGAAATTTCGCCGCCGACAAACGGGCGGATGACCTCGACCGCGACTTCCCAATAGGGCCGGCCGAACAACCCGGCGATGGCGTCAGGCGACATTTGCGGCCAGGTTTCGGGCACGTAAAGGCCGCCGTCGCGGGCAAGCCCGGTCAGCATCACATCGCAGAAACCTAGCGTGGGAGCTTCCCCCCGCGTCGAAATATACCGCGTCAAACTGCCCTCCAAAGGCTCAAGACTATCGCCAAGCCTTTGATATCGATGGAATTATTGAGTTTCGTTACGACGAACCCGTGGCACCATAATGGGTTTTCGTCCTGAGGGGAAATGCCACACGGATGAAGATCGGAGGTCCAGCAGCCTTCATCCGTCCGGATACGCCTGTTTCGGATATGCGTCCGCGATCTCGCGATAGCGCACCGGGCCACTCTGCCCCACGATCGTCATCCCCGCCCCGCGCTGGTACGTTGGCGCAACGCCCCTTGTGTCTAGAAAATCTGGCAGGATGTGCGAACGGGCGGTTGCGCACCAACCGCCCGTTGCCGGAACTGAGCCCGTAACGCCCCTAAGCGATAGAGCCTGTCTCAGAGCGAGGGACAGCTCCGGTGTCTTCCTCAACCCGAACAGTTGCAAGGGAGGCGGCGACGCGAGAACGCACCTCTTTCGAGTCATGACCGAGCCCCACCCGCGCGTCGTTCTCAGTCCCGCGATGATGCTGCGCGTCGTTGTCCGCGCCACCACACCGCGAAGGCGATCGCCACCGCGCCGGCGAGGCCAAACCAGGTGATGACGTATTGCATGTGGTTGTCCTTGAGCTGGACCGTGAGCGGGCCGGGTTTCGGGATACCGCTCGCAGGCAAGGGCGATTCGAGGTCGATGTAGAACGGCGCGACCGGCTTGCCACCCTCGCCCCAGCCCAACGTCCGCGCCATCGCCAGGTGATCGCGGCTGAACCACAGCCGCTTTGCCAGGTTCTCCGGCGGCGTCAGCGTACCCGCACTTTCGGGAAAGCGGAGGTAGCCCGTCAGCGTCACCGGCTCCGTCGTGATCAGCCGCGTCACCGCCCGATCCTGCTGGGCGCGGTCCTGCATCGTGTTCTGCACGAAGCCGGCGTTGATCACGACGATCTCGCCTGTCGGCAGGGCCGCAGGCAGGAACGCCCAGGTACCGGGGCCGGAGACATCGTCGCGCACCGCCGAGCCGGAGCTGTAGACCATCGCATCGGGACGATGCTGCCAGGTCGCGACGAAGCTGACGCGGCGGAATTCATCGTGGGCCGGCGTCAGCGCGCTCCATTGCGAGGCCTGCGGCAGCGCGCCGGGCGCCGCCGCGAGACGCTCGGTCAGGGCTGCGATCAGCGCGTGCTTCTCGGCGCGGCGCTGCAGCTGCCACACCCCGAGGCCGACGCACAGCGCCACCATGGCCAGCGAGACAAGGCCGAAGCCGGCGACGCCGCGGCGGGTCGTAAGGGTCGCGCTCATTTCGGGTCACGCCCGATCAGCTGGCCTTCCGCGGCCTTGTGATGGTACTGCAGCGCGATCAGCAGCGCCTTCATCGACCGCATCGGCAGCAGCGTGGTCGCGAGAATCAGCGGCAGCCAGAGGGCGGCATGCAGCCAGAACGGCGGCTGGTATTTGATCTCCACGATCAGGGCCGATCCGACCACGATGGCGCCGGCGATCATGATCAGAAAAATCGCCGGCCCGTCGCCGGCATCGATGAAGGCATAGTCGAGGCCGCAGGACTCGCAAGTAGGCCTGAGGTCGAGGAACCCCGCATACAATTTGCCCTTGCCGCAGCGCGGACATTTGCAGGCGAGCCCGCGCATCGCGCTCTGCGTCACCGTGGGTAATGTCTGGTCGGGCATGTTCCGTCCTTTCCTCTCCCCTTGTGGGAGAGGGTGGCTTGAATGAGCCAACGGGTCGGCGCAACGCGCCGCCCGATGATAAACTCCGCGAATTCGAGACGGGTGAGGGGTTGTCTCCGCGGATAGAGACCCCTCATCCGGCGCTCCGCGCCACCTTCTCCCACAAGGGGAGAAGGAAGCAAAAAAGGGCGGCCTTTTCAGGCCGCCCCTTTGTAGCACATTGCTGTCAGATCAGTGCGCGCCGTGGGCCCCGCCCGCGCCACCGAACCAGACATAGATGCAGATGAACAGGAACAACCACACCACGTCGACGAAATGCCAGTACCAGGCGGCGAATTCGAAGCCGAGGTGCTGGGTCGGCGTGAAGTGCCCGGCATAGGCGCGGAACAGGCAGACCAGCAGGAAGATGGTGCCGACCAGCACGTGGAAGCCGTGGAAGCCGGTCGCCATGAAGAAGGTGGCGCCGTAGACGTTGCCGGCGAACGCGAACGCGGCGTGGCCGTATTCATAGGCCTGCACGCAGGTGAAGGCGACGCCGAGTATCACGGTAAGGATCAGGCCCCATTTCAGGCCCTTGCGGTCGTTCTCCAGCAGCGCGTGATGCGCCCAGGTCACCGTGGTGCCCGAGGTCAGCAGGATCAGCGTGTTAAGCAGCGGCAGGTGCCAGGGATCGAAGGTTTCGATGCCCTTGGGCGGCCAGACGCCGCCGAACAGCACCTCGCGGGTGGCGTGAACGGGATCGCCGGGAAACAGCGACGAATTGAAGAAGGCCCAAAACCAGGCGACGAAGAACATCACCTCGGAGGCGATGAACAGGATCATGCCATAGCGGTGGCTGATCTGCACCACGCGGGTGTGATCGCCCTTGTGCTGGGCCTCGCGGATCACGTCGGTCCACCAGGCCGCCATGGTGTAGAGCACGCCGATGGTGCCGGCGCCGAAAATGATCGGCGCGGCCGCGAACATGTGATGCATCCAGGTGACCGCGCCGACGGCCATGATGAAGGCCGAGATGGAGCCAACGATCGGCCACGGCGAGGGATCGACGAGGTGGTAGTCGTGGTGCTTGACGTGCGCCGTAGCCATTGCGGTCTCTCCGTTAGCGGTGCCGTGCTATTCGGCACGTATTCGTCTCAAAAATCAATTCCAGATACTTCCGGGATATCCCCGAAACTCAGGGAATCCGGCGGTCAGAGGTTACCCTTGCGCTTGTCCGGCTGGCTCGCCGCCAGCGGCTTCGGCGCCGGTTCCCGCACGGGGTAGAAGGTATAGGACAGCGTGATGGTTTTCAGCCCGTCGTTCTCGCTGTCCGCGGCCAGCGCCGGATCGACGTAGAACACCACTGGCATATCGCGCTTTTCGCCGGGCGCCATGGTCTGTTCGGTGAAGCAGAAGCAGTTGATCTTCTGGAAATACGCCCCGACCGTGAGCGGCGCCACGTTGTAGGCGGCAGCCCCGGTAGTCTCGCGCGCCGACTGGTTGGTCACCTTGTAGAACACGGTGAAGACTTCGCCGATCCGGACCTCGATTTCGGTCTGCTCCGGTTCGAACTTCCACGGCAGGCCCGGCCCGACATTGGCATCGAAGCGCACCGCAATCTTGCGCGCCAGCGGCGCACCGGTCGGGCTTGAGGTCGCGACCTGGGTGGTGCCGTTGAAGCCGGTGGTGCGGCAGAACCAGTTGTAGAACGGCACCGCCGCGTAGGACGCGCCGACCATCAGCACCACGACGAAGCCGCAGATCGAAGCCACCGCCGCATCGCGGCCAAGCCCGCGCAGCGATACAAGCCCGCGCAGCGTAAAACGTCCGCGCAGCCCGCGACGTGCGGCGGCCTTCTGGCTTGGGGTCGGCGGTTGCGGCATCGTCGGCGGGTTCTCCATGTCGATCACATCGGCCGCAGCATCACCGCCGGTCCCTTGACCATGGTGACGGCGAAAAACAGCACGACCAGGACACCGAGCGCCAGCGCGATGGCGATCGAACGCTCGCGGCGGCTCTTCTTCTGCGCCTCGGTGAGGACGATTCCGTCTGGCATGGGATTGTCCTTGGGCTTGTCGTCCATTCGCTCATGCGCCCCCTACCAGATCGAAGGTGCGACGGCATGGACGACGACCTCGAGCAGCAAGGTCGCGAACAGCACGAACAGGTAAACGATCGAGAAGGCGAACAGCTTTCGCGTCGCGCGCAGCGCGCGGCTGCCGGTGCGAAGCCGGTAGACGTTGACCGCGAGCGCCAGCATGCCGGCGCCGAGCACCAGCGAGGTCACGCCGTAGACGGCGTCGAAATAGCCGAGCGGCCACGGCGCGACCGCGACCACGACCAGCACGATGGTATAGAGCAGGATCTGCAGCCGGGTCGCATCGGGACCGGCGACCACGGGCAGCATCGGCACGCCGGCGCGGGCGTAGTCGTCGCTGCGGAACAGCGCCAGCGCCCAGAAATGCGGCGGGGTCCAGAAGAAGATGATCAGGAACAGCAGCACGGGCTCCATCGACAGCGAGCCGGTCGCCGCCGCCCAGGCCACGACAGGCGGCAGCGCGCCAGCGGCGCCGCCGATCACGATGTTCTGCGCGGTCCAGCGCTTCAGCATCATGGTGTAGACCACGACATAGAAGAAGATGGTGAAAGCCAGCAGTCCGCCGGCCAGCCAGTTGACGAGGACGCCGAGCGTCATCACCGAGAAGAACGCCAGGATCAGGCCGAAGGCGAGCGCTTCCGGACGCGTGACGCGACCGCGCGGGATCGGCCGGTTGACGGTGCGCGACATCAGCGCGTCGATATCGCTTTCGTACCACATGTTCAGCGCGCCCGAGGCGCCGGCGCCGACCGCGATGCAGAGGATCGAGGTGAAAGCCAGCACCGGGTGGACGTGGCCGGGCGCAATCACCAGCCCGACCAGTGCGGTGAAGATCACCAGCGACATTACCCGCGGCTTCAGCAGCGCGATGTAGTCGGCAACACTGGCCTCCGAGATGCGAGGCAGTTCGATGGCGTTGTGGTCGATAACCGACAAGACAGGTCTTTCTTCCGTTTAAAGGCGCGGCGCAAACGATGCGCCGCGCATTCTCGATTACTGCACGCGCGGCAGCACTTCGAACTGATGGAACGGCGGCGGCGACGGCAGCGTCCATTCCAGCGTGGTGGCGCCGACGCCCCACGGATTGTCGGCGGCCTTTTCCTTCTTCACGAACGCCAGGATGACGCCATAGATGAAGATCAGCACGCCGAAGCCGGAGAGGTAGGAGCCGAGTGAGGACACCAGGTTCCAGCCGGCGAAGGCATCGGGATAATCGACGTAGCGGCGCGGCATGCCGGACAGGCCGAGGAAATGCTGCGGGAAGAACACCAGATTGACGCCGACGAAGGTGACCCAGAAGTGCAGCTTGCCGATGAACTCGGAATACATGTAGCCGAACATTTTCGGGAACCAGTAGTACCAGCCGGCGAAGATGCCGAACACGGCGCCGAGCGACAGCACGTAATGGAAGTGCGCGACCACGTAATAGGTATCCTGCAGCACCCGGTCGACGCCGGCATTGGCCAGCACCACGCCGGTGACGCCGCCCAGCGTAAACAGGAAGATGAAGCCGATCGCCCACAGCATCGGGGTCTTGAACTCGATCGAGCCGCCCCACATCGTGGCGATCCAGGAGAAGATCTTCACGCCGGTCGGCACCGCGATCACCATGGTAGCGGCGACGAAATAGGCCTGCGTCGCCGAGGACATGCCGACGGTGTACATGTGGTGGGCCCACACCACGAAGCCGATGCCGCCGATCGCGACCATCGCATAGGCCATGCCGAGATAGCCGAACACCGGCTTCTTCGAGAAGGTCGAGACGATCTGGCTGATCATGCCGAACGCCGGCAGGATC
>JBBQUA010000252.1:0-7056 GCA_038212905.1 Hyphomicrobiales bacterium | reverse complement strand
AGCGCGAGGTGTTCGAGGAGGCGGTGCAGGCGATCTTCCCGATGTTCACCAAAGTGGGCACCGAACATCACGGCAAGTATTTCGACATTCCGCTGCGAAACGTGGTGCCGAAGCCGGTCCAGAAACCGCATCCGCCGCTGTGGATGGCGTGTTCGCAGTTGCAGACCATCGAGCGCGCCGGCGAAAACGGTTTCGGCGCACTCGGCTTCCAGTTCGTCAGCGCCGACGCCGCGCACGCCTGGGTGCATGCCTATTACAACGCCATTACAAAGCGGCTGAAGAAGCTGGCGGATTACGAGATCAATCCGAACATGGCGCTGGTGTCGTTCTTCATGTGCGCGAAGACCGACGAGGAGGCCCGCGCGCGCGCCGACGGCGCCACCTTCTTCCAGTTCGCGCTGCGCTTTTACGGCGCCTCGCAGAATCGGCAGCGGCCCGATCCCGGCACCGTCAACATGTGGGACGAATACAACAAGTGGAAGCGCGAAAATCCGGAGGCCCAGGAAGCGGCGCTGCGCGGCGGCCTGATCGGCTCGCCCGAAACCATCTGCAAGAAGCTGCGCCGGTTCAGAAGCTCGCATATCGACCAGGTGATCCTGCTCAACCAGGCCGGCAAGAACAGCCATGAGCACATCTGCGACTCGCTCGAACTGTTCGCCAAAGAAGTGATGCCGGAATTCCGCGAGGATCCCGAGCATGAGGCCTGGAAGGCCGGCGTGATGAGCGGTGCGATCAAGCTCGAGGAAATCGACACCGAGGCGTTCAAGGACCGCTACGGCAAGCTGGCGGTGAGCGTGGCGAAGCCGGCAACCGCAGCGGCAGGCTAGTCATCTCCCGATTTCGGAACCGACAGCAGAACCGTGAGCCATCGCGTACTTACAAACTGCTGGTAGAAGCATCACCGTAAAATTGCTGCGGGGGTCCTCCAGGTCTGAAACTGGATCCATTCCTGGACCAGGCGCTCCGGATATTCCGATACTAACACCCACAAGAAATCGTGAATTTCGGCGGAACGAATTGGAAGTCCGTACATTTAACAATGGCGAAAATTCACCGGCGCATGGCCTGACAGCTTGCGATCACCTCCTGTCGATCAGGCATCGCTGCTGCGGTCGCGCTCCACGCGATGATGGGCAGGGGACAGACAATCGCCGAAAGACCGTAACCTCGTTGATCGGAGTTGGCGCGTGCGCAAAGTTTGGACGTACGCGGGAAGGCTTCGCGCCGCGTCAATAGCTATGCTGGCAGGCGTTTTGCTATCCATCGTCCTGCCTGTCCAAGCCCAGCAGCCTGCCCAGCAGCCTCCCGTCAGCAACGGCGACAACACGGTTTCGAAGCCCGTCCTTGTCGAACCGGCGGCCGACGACAACGCGATCGCCGACCGCATCAAGCGAATCTTGTTGTCGACCGACTGGTTTCAGGCGCCCGCCGTTTCGGTTCGCGACGGGGTCGTCTTTCTGGACGGCGGAACGAAGACTCAGGAGCGCAAACGATGGGCGGGAGCGCTGGCGGAGAACACGCAGGGTACCGTCGCCGTCGTCAATCGGATCGAGGTCGAGACTGACATCGGTTCGACATTCGGTCAGGCAGGGGATGAATTCGAACGATTGTACCGTCAGGCCACCCAGGCCTGGCCGTGGGCGGTGTTCGCAATTGCCATCATCGTCGTTACGTGGCTGCTTGCCCGAGTGGCAGCCGTTGTTGTTCGATACTTCCTGGCCAAGCGTATTGCTTCTTCATTGTTGCTCACCGTTGTCGTACAGGCGTTTTCCGTCCCGATTATTCTCTTGGGCATTTACTTCGTGCTGCAGGTTGCCGGGTTGACGCGGCTCGCCGTCACTGTTCTGGGCGGCACCGGCCTCTTCGGCATCGTCATTGGCTTCGCCTTTCGCGACATCGCCGAGAACTTTCTCGCCAGCATGCTTCTCAGCATGAGAAATCCCTTCCGCGCGGGCGAGCTGATCGAAGTCGACGGCAATGTCGGCATTGTCATGAACCTGAATATTCGCAGCACCGTGCTTCGAACTCTCGATGGCAACCACGTCCAGATCCCCAACGCCATCGTCTACAAGAGCACGATCAAGAACTACAGCAGTTCGGAAAACCGGCGCGCCGATTTTGCGGTCGGGATCGGCTACGATTCGTCGACGACAAAGGCTCAAGCCCTGATCGCCAATGTGCTCAAGCAGCATCCGGCCGTTCTCGACAGTCCCGAACCGCTCGTGCTTGTCGAGGAGCTTGGTGCGGCGACTGTGAATCTCCGCATCTTTTATTGGTTTGCCAGCGCGGTCTATTCGCCGGCGAAAATCAATTCCGCGCTGTTGCGGCTCTCCAAGGACGCGCTGCTGAAGGGCGGCATCGAGTTGCCCGATTCGGCGCGCGAGGTGGTATTTCCAAGGGGCATTCCTGGCTTTGGCGGGGGGAGTCCCAGCGCGGCGATCGCGGCCTCTGGTTCTTCCGAAGAGTCAAACCCGGAGGAAGGAAGCATGCCGGCCTCAATGGGCGAGGGCGAGTTGCGGAATGAAGCGACTGCCGCAAGTCTTCCGTCCGACGGTATGTCACCGGAAGCGGAAACCAACCTGCTGAAGGGCTAAGAACCTTTGCTTGTCCCAAGGTTAGCTCGGAAATGGTGGTGTGTAGGATGTTTTGCCACCAGGTCTTTCTTGCTCCGAAGTGTGAGCTGCTCGATTCGCCGAAGCGAACTAAAAAATGCGGAATTCGCTTAAGCCAAAAATCAGAAACTGCTCGGGTTCAATGCCGCCAGCAACTCGTCCGGCCGCTCGACCATCATCATGTGGCCGGCGCCCGGCAGCACCACGGTGCGCGAATTCGGCAATGCCGCGGCCAGCGCCTTGCCGGCCCTTGCGGGGGTCATCATGTCGCGTTCGCCGAGAATGAACGTGGCCGGGACTTTTATCTGTGCGGCGGCGGCCAGCGCGCCCTGATAGGCATTGCAGGCCGAGAGGTCGTTGAACAGTACGCCGGGCCGACATTGTTCGAGCACCCGCTGCGCGCCGGTATGCATCCACAGGCCGGGCGCGAGGCTGCCGCCCAGCTCGGCCTGAAAACCGAGGCCCCAGATCGAGACCATGTCGACGGCGTCATGGTCGTTGGCTTCGGCAGCCTTGAGCAGATCGGGTCCGACCGTCATGGTCGCCGCCGTGCCGATCAGGCTCAGCGCCGACACTTTTGCCGGATGCCGCGCGGCGGTCTCCAGCGCAATCAGCGATCCCATGGAATGACCGACCAACCGTGCCGCCGCAGCACCGGCGGCATCGAGCAGCGCCGCGGTCCAGTCGGCCATGTCGGCGATGGTCGCAAGCGGCGCGCCGCCTGAGCGTCCATGGCCCGGCAGATCCGGCGCCAGAACGCCAAAACCGTGATGCGCGAACCACCGCGAATGCAGTGCCCAGGTGGTGTGGTCGAAGCCGGCGCCGTGCAGCAGCACGATGGCGGGCAGCGATTTGTCGAATTCGCGGCCGCCGGTGGCGACGAAAGTATCAGTGCCGTTGACGGTGAGTTGCATGGCTCAAGCCTTCTGCGAAAGTCGGAGCGCCTGGCCGAGATCGTCGATGATGTCGGCGGATGATTCGATGCCGACCGACAACCGCACCAGTTCCTCGCCGATCCCGGAGGCCTTGAGCTGGGCGGCATCCATCTGCTGATGCGTGGTGCTGGCGGGGTGAATGACCAGCGTCTTGGCGTCGCCGACATTGGCGAGATGGCTGATCATTCGCAACGCCTCGATGAACTTCTTGCCGGCGGGCCGGCCGCCCTTGATGCCAAAGCTGACGATCGAGCCCGCGCCGCGCGGCAGCAGTGTCTTGGCCAGTTCATGATCGGGATGGTTTGGCAGCGAGGGATGCAGCACCCATTCGACCGCCTTGTTAGCGGTCAGCGCCTCCAGCACCACATGGGTATTGGCGATGTGGCGGTCCATGCGGACGCCGAGGGTCTCGACGCCCTGCAGCAGCTGAAACGCATTGGTCGGCGACAGGCACGCGCCGAAGTCGCGCAGGCCTTCGGTGCGCGCCCGCATGATGAAGGCGGCCTGGCCGAACTGTTCGTCGAAGACGATGCCGTGATAGCCGGCATAGGGCTCGGTCAGCACCGGGAACTTGCCGGACGCGCGCCAGTCGAACCGGCCGCCATCGACGATCACGCCGCCGATCGCGATGCCGTGACCGCCGATCCATTTGGTCGCCGAGTTCATGACGATATCGGCGCCAAGTTCGATCGGCCGGCTGAGATAGGGCGTCGCAAAGGTGTTGTCGATCAAAAGTGGAATTTTGGCGTCATGCGCGATGGCGGCGACTTTCGGGATATCCAGCACTTCGAGGCCGGGATTGCCGATGGTCTCGCCGATCACGAGACGTGTATTGGGCTGGATCGCCGCACGGAATGCCTCCAGTTCGCGCGGTTTTACAAACGTGGTCGTGATGCCGAAGCGCGGCAGCGTATGCGCCAGCAGGTTGATGGTGCCGCCATAGAGCGAGGCGGAGGCGACGATATGGTCGCCGTTACTGAGCAGCGTGGCGATCGCCAGATGCAGGGCCGCCATGCCGCTCGCCGTGCAGATCGCGCCGACGCCGGCCTCAAGCGCGGCCAGCCGCTCTTCCAGCACCGCCGTCGTCGGATTCGAAATCCGGGTGTAGATGTGTCCGGCGCGCTCGAGATTGAACAGCGCCGCCGCATGCTCGGAATCCTGGAAGACATAGGATGTGGTCTGGTAAATCGGAACCGCGCGCGCGCCGGTTACGGGATCCGGACGCTGCCCGGCGTGGAGGCTCAGGGTCTCGAAGGCGGGCGGCTTGGGTGCGGGCATGGCGATCTCGGAAATGGTGCGGTTCGCCCGATCATTCGGACGGCAGCCCCATGTGCCATAAAACCACCGGTCTTGTTAGCCCATTTCCCAAGCCGCCGCGCTTTGCGGCCAACCTCCGGCCTGCCGCGGCTTGTGCGAAATCTTACGGCGATCTGCGCTGCTTAGTCGAGGATCGCGCTGAGGCTCGCCGGGCTGTCGATGATCACCGTGCTGCCGCGTACCCCCTGCCATACCGCGGCAATGGTTTGCGCCGCGTTTGCCAGCGGCACGCTGACGACCAGCGTGGTCGGGATGCGACCGGTGCTGGTCGGCGCCGGTTCGTTATAGGTGAAGCCCGCTATCACGGCCGACGCTGTGCCGTTGACCGTAATACCGAAGGTGCCACCCGGAGTGTTATTGCCTGTCGCGTAGGGCATCGGCACATTCAGGATAACGAGGGCCGAGGTGCCGACGCCTTCGGGGATCGTGAGCGTAAGGCCGGGTATCGGGACGAAGGTGCCGGAATTGGTCTGCTGGGTACCAGTGGTTTGTGCGTACAAGGCCATGATCGCTCTCCCGTTGCCATGCGCATGTTAGCAACAATAGGTTGAGTGAGGCAATGTTGAAATTCGGACAAATCGGCCGGTGCTCGGTTCGGAATGCGGCCGGCGGCGTCAAGTCGACACCGGAGGCTCCGATGCGCCGGCCTTTTGCCCATTTGCGACCGCAATGCCCGCCACCTATAGTCAAGCAGTCGAAACCGAACAGGACTGCGCGCTTGGAACGCAAACTTCTTCAAATCGCCATGAGGTTCGCGGGCCTGGCGCCGCGCCGCGTGTCGAACCGATGAAACGCGTCGCGATCTGGGCATTCTACGCCGTCGGCGCGCTCGCGATCGGCTACCTCGCGCTGTACGCCTATGCGGTGTTCACCGGGCGTAGCCTGCAGCCGGGTGAACCGATCCACATTTTTCGCAGGCCGGATGCGCCGAGTTATTCGTAGGTGCCTTCAAAATCGGTGTCATTCCGGGGCGATGCGAAGCATCGAACTATGGTGCGCAATTGCGCACCTGAGAATCTCGAGATTCCGGGTCTGCGCTTCGCGCATCCCGGAATGACGGAGTGAATCACGCCGTCGCGGCAATGCGGCCATAGTCGCCCGATCCCGCAGGCGTGATCGGCAGGCCGCCGTCGGCATATTCGTTCAGCTTGTTGCGCAGCGTACGGATCGAGATGCCGAGGATGTTGGCGGCGTGGGTGCGATTGCCGAGGCAATGCTTCAGCGTCTCCAGGATCAGGTCGCGTTCGACGTCGGCGACGGTACGGCCGACCAGCGCGCGGGTCACCTGCTCGGCGGCGAAGGTGGCGTGCGCCACCGCCGGTGCGGTTTTCGCAAGGTCGAGACGGTCGCCGTCCGGGGTCAGGATGGCGTCGGCCCCGATCTCATCGCCCTGCGCCATCAGCACCGAGCGATGCATGGTGTTTTCGAGTTCGCGGACGTTGCCCTGCCAGCGGTTGACGCTCAGCACGCGACGCGCCTCCGCCGAAATCGGGCGCAACGGCACGCCGTTGGCGTCGGCATATTTCTTGGCGAAATGCTGCGCCAGTTCGAGAATATCCGCCGGCCGCTCGCGCAACGGCGGAATCTTCAGGTTCACGACGTTGAGCCGGAACAACAGATCCTCGCGGAAGGTGCCTTCGCGCACCGCGTCGGCCAAATTGCGGTTCGAGGTCGCGATAATGCGGATGTCGACCGGCACCGGCCGGGTGCCGCCGACGCGATCGATCACGCGCTCCTGGATGGCGCGCAGCAGCTTGGACTGCAGCCGCACGTCCATCTCGGAGATTTCGTCGAGCAGCAGGGTGCCGCCGGTGGCTTCCTCGAATTTTCCGATCCGCCGGGCGATCGCGCCGGTGAAGGCGCCTTTCTCGTGGCCGAATAGTTCGGATTCCAGCAAATGCTCCGGGATTGCCGCACAATTGATCGATATGAACGGCTTCTTGGCGCGGTTCGAGCGGGTGTGGACATAGCGCGCCAGCACTTCCTTGCCGGTGCCGGATTCGCCGGTCACCATCACGGAGGCGTCGGAACCGGCGATCTGCTGCGCCAGTTTGATCACCTTGGCCATGGCTTCGTCGCGATAGACCAGGTCGCGCGAGTCGTTGGCGACCGCGGCCAGTACCGCGGCGATCAGTTCCGGATCGGGCGGTAGCGGGATGTATTCCTTGGCGCCGGCATGGATCGCCGCGACC
>JBBQUA010000251.1:0-7062 GCA_038212905.1 Hyphomicrobiales bacterium | reverse complement strand
CCCGGCTTCTCGCCGCTGCTCGGCGGCGCGCTCGATCACTATTTCGGCTGGCGTTCGGAATTCGTCTTTGTCGGCGCGTTCGCCGTGATAGGCGCGATCGCTTATGCTGCGGTGCTCGGCGAGACCCACCACGCGACCCGGATACCGCTCAAGCCGCAGGCGATCGCCAAAAACTATCTCGGCCTGATCGGCGACCGCCGCTTCGTCGTTCCGGCCGCGACCGTCAGCCTGATCATGGGCGGACTGTTCGCAATTTTTTCCGCGGCGCCTCGCGTGCTGATCGAAGGCATGGGCTTCACCCCGATCCAGCTCGGTCTGTTCTTTGCCGGCACCGTCCTGGTGGTGTTCTCCGCCGGCATGCTGGCGACCAAACTGGCGCCGCGGCTCGGGCTCGACCGCGCCATCCAGATCGGCCTCGTGCTCGCGGCCACCGGCAGCGTCGCTATCCTGCTGGTGTCGCTGTTCAACGCCACCTTCCTGCACTTCCTCGCCGGCATGTGCGTGTTCCTGCTCGGCATGGGCGTCGTCAATCCACTCGGCACCGCGCAAGCGCTTTCGCCGTTCGGCGAAAAAGCCGGCGCCGCCTCGGCGCTGGTCGGCTTCTGGCAGATGATGAGTGCCGCGATCGCCGTCTGGCTCGCCGCAACAGTGTCGCCTCAAGCGATGTTCGCGCTCGGCGGCGTGCTGACGGTGGCGTCATTGGTCGCGGTCGGGCTGTACACGATGCGGGCAAAGGCGGGCTAACCCGCGCGATACCCGCTCATAGCTGCTGGCCACCATCTCGTCCGCGCCGATATCGGGATCGAATGTGTAGAGATCCTGCGCGCGGCATCGAGCCGGTCGTCCGCACGCGGGCGCAAATCAGTGATTGTGATGGTTCGTCCGATTCAAGCTTGCGCTTCATTCTTGACGGGCACCGGAGGCCCGGCGCCGGCCTCGTACCAGCCCCGTGAGGCCTTCACCAGATGGACCACCGAGAGCATCACGGGCACCTCGACCAGCACGCCGACCACGGTCGCCAGCGCCGCGCCGGAGTTGAGGCCGAACAGGCTGATGGCGGCGGCGACCGCGAGTTCGAAGAAGTTGCTGGCGCCGATCAGCGCCGCCGGCGCGGCGACGCACCAGGCCACCCCGAAACGCCGGCTCAACCAATAGGCCAGCCCCGCATTGAGATAGACCTGGATCAGGATCGGCACTGCCAAGAGCACGATCACCAGGGGCTGGGCGATGATCTGTTCGCCCTGGAAGCCGAACAGCAATACCAGCGTGGTCAGGAGAGCGACCAGCGACACCGGCTGCAGCACGCGCTGGGTCTTCTGCAACGCCGCCGGGCCGCTGGCGAGCAGCGCGCGCCGCCATAGCTGCGCGACGATAACGGGCACCACGATATAGAGCACCACCGAGATCAGCAGAGTAGCCCATGGCACCGCGATCGAGGCGACGCCGAGCAGCAGTCCGACCAGCGGCGCGAACGCAAACACCATGATGACGTCGTTCAGCGCGACCTGACTCAGCGTGTAATGCGGCTCGCCCTCGCACAGGTTCGACCAGACGAACACCATGGCGGTGCAAGGCGCCGCCGCCAGCAGAATGAGTCCGGCGATGTAGGACGGAATTTGTTCCGATGGCAGCAACGGCGCAAACAGATGACCGATGAACAGCGAACCCAGCAGCGCCATCGAAAACGGCTTTACCGCCCAGTTGACGAACAGGGTGACCCCGACGCCGCGCCAGTGCTCGCGCACCTGGCCAAGCGCGCCAAAGTCGATCTTCAGCAGCATCGGGATGATCATCAGCCAGACCAGTCCGGCCACCGGGAGATTGACCCGCGCAACCTCCGCGCTGGCAATGGTGGCAAATACGCCGGGCACGAGATGCCCGAGCGCGACGCCGACAACGATGCACAGCGCTACCCACAGCGAGAGATACCGTTCGAACAGGTTCATGGTGATTCCGACGTTCCGGGCATGAGTCGTGGGCGCCCTTTCCTTAACCTTTATCGACCGCATCCAATAAGCCTGTGAATAGGGGAAATTGGCGCAGGACTCACTAATATGTCTTGATATCCCGACAGATAGAAATAATAATTTGGATATGACTGGCCATTTATCGCCATTTTCCGGCTTTTGTCATCATATCGTCATCCAACTCGTCCATATATACAGACATAATTTCAGGATTCTTACATTCCGGAAAGCCCCATGGAAGAGAGTAGCCGAGAAGCGATTGCCATCGACGGCTTTGGATCGCTGGCCCAGCCGACCCGCCTCGCTGCGGTTCGTCATCTGCTCGCGGTTCATCCGCACAGTCTGCCGGCCGGCGAGATCGCGCGGCTTTGCGAAGTGCCGCATAACACGATGTCGACGCATCTCGGCATTCTCAGCCGGGCGGGTTTGATCTCGGCCGAGAAGGACGGCCGCTCGATGAACTATCGGGCCGACGTCACCGGCTTCCGGGGCTTGCTCAAATTTCTTTCGCAGGACTGCTGCCACGGCCGTCCGGAGCTGTGCGGCGACGCCTTCGATCTGCCATCCCAAATCCTCGCCGCGGAGCCCACGGAGACATTCATGACGCCGGCGTTCAATGTCCTGTTCCTGTGTACGCAGAATTCCGCCCGATCGATCATCGCCGAAGCCCTGCTCGAGAAGATCGGCCATGGTCGTTTCCGGGCCTATTCGGCCGGATCGGCGCCGGCCCGAGAACCGGTTCCGGAGGTCATCGAGCGGCTCAAGGCCCTTGGACACGAGGTATCGCACCTGCATTCCAAGTCCTGGGATGAGTTCAAGGGGCCCGACGCGCCCCGGATGGATTTCATCATCGCGCTTTGTGACGCGCCCAACGGTCAGTTCTGTCCGGATCTCGGTACAAAGTTCGTCACCGGCGCCTGGCCGCTCCCCGACCCGGCGCAATTCACGGGGTCCCCGACCGAGCGCACCACGCTGCTGAACGAACTCTACGCCATGATCCGGCGCCGGATCGAGATCTTCACCAGCCTGCCGTTCGACTCGCTGGACCGCATGGCGGTCAAGGCACGCCTCGACGAGATCGGCGATACTACGCGCGTATCGCCTTGAAGGAAAATTCCATGAAGGTTGGCATCAATGGCATGGGCCGGATCGGCAGACTCGTGCTGCGCGCGGCGCTCGGCGGCATACATCGACCTGCCAGCGATCCGCGCGCCGACAACCGGCTGGAGATCGTCCATATCAACGAGTTGAAAGGCGGCATCGCGGCGACCGCGCATCTGCTGGAATTCGACAGCCTTCACGGACGCTGGCACCAGCCGGTCGCGGTCGATTCCGATGACGTCATTGCGATCGGCAAACAGCGCATCGGCTTCAGCGAACAAGCGAGTCCGGGCGACATCGCATGGGGCGATCTCGGTTGCGACGTCGTGCTGGAATGCACTGGAAAATTCCTCAAGCCGGATCAGCTTCAGGCCTATTTCGACCGGGGCGTCAAACGGGTGATCGTGGCGGCTCCGGTCAAGGACGAAGCGGCCCTCAACATTGTCGTCGGCGTCAACGACCAGCTCTACGATCCTGCCCGCCACCGGCTGCTGACGGCGGCATCCTGCACCACGAACTGCCTGGCGCCGGTCGTCAAGGTCATCCATGAGGCGATCGGAATCCGCCACGGACAGATCACGACGATCCATAACCCGACCAACACCAACGTCGTGGTCGATGCTCCCCACAAGGATCTTCGCCGCGCAAGGTCGGCCATGCTTTCGATGCAGCCCACGACAACCGGGAGCGCTACCGCCATCTCGCTGATCTATCCCGAACTCAAAGGCAAGTTGAACGGTCACGCCGTGCGGGTGCCCGTGCTGAACGCCAGCCTGACGGACTGCGTCTTCGAGCTGAAACGCCCGACGACGGTCGAGGAGGTCAATCAGCTATTCAAGTCCGCCTCGGAAAGCGTCTTGGCCGGTATCCTCGGCCTGGAGACCCGGGCACTGGTCTCGGCCGACTACAACAACGACCCGCGCAGCTCGATCGTCGATGCCCTCAGCACCATGGTGACGGACGAAACATTGCTGAAGGTCTACGCCTGGTACGACAACGAAGTCGGCTACGCCTGCCGCATGGTCGATCTCGCCAGTATCGTTCAACGCGCGGGCGTGTAATTCCATGGTCCGAAACTACCTCATCGTCACCGCTTCCTATTGGGGCTTCACGCTGGTCGACGGCGCCTTGCGGATGCTGGTCCTGTTCCATTTTTTTCGACTGGGCTATACCCCCTTCACCCTTGCTTTTCTTTTCCTGCTGTATGAAGCGGCGGGAATTGCCGCCAACCTCGCCGGCGGCTACTTCGCTTCGCGCTTCGGCATTCCCCGCATGCTCGCGGTCGGCCAGATGCTGCAGATCGCCGGCCTGCTGATGCTGTCGGCGCTCGATCCCGGCTGGGGGGCCGCGGCATCGGTCGCGTGGGTCGTGATCGCTCAGGGCATCGCCGGCGTCGCCAAGGACCTGACCAAGACCGCATCGAAATCCGCGATCAAGGCGACATCCGCTGAGGGCAGCGGGCAATTGTTCCGATGGGTCGCCTGGTTTACCGGTTCAAAAAACGCCATGAAGGGCATCGGGTTCTTCATCGGCGGCCTGTTGCTGGACCTCGCCGGATTCACCCATGCGCTGTGGATGATGGCCGCGCTGCTCGCCATGATCTTTATCGCAGGGCTGCTTCTGCTGCCCTCGAAGCTCGGCAAGGCCAACTCATCGAAAACCATCCGTGAACTGTTCGGAAAATCGCGCGGCGTCAACCTGCTGGCTGCCGCGCGCATCTTCATGTTCGGCGCCCGCGACGTCTGGTTCGTCGTGGGTCTGCCGGTGTTTCTCTACGCCAACGGATGGCGCTTCCTCGAAGTCGGCGGGTTTCTCGCGGCCTGGACCATCGCCTATGGCGGCGTGCAGGCGATCGCTCCCATGCTGGTCAGCCGCAGCCCGGACGGCTTGAGCCGCGAGGTGCCGGCCGCCCGCCTCTGGGCGGCGGTGCTCGCCGCCGTACCGATCGCGCTGGCCGTCATCATGCAGGCCAACGGTGTCGGCCGCCCCGATCTCGTATTGGTGATCGGACTGGCTCTGTTCGGTTTGCCGTTCGCAGTGAATTCCTCGCTGCACTCCTATTTGATACTGGCTTATGCCGGATCGGAAAAAGCCGCCGAAGACGTCGGATTTTACTACGCGGCGAACGCCGCCGGACGGCTGCTGGGAATTACGCTTTCAGGCGTTCTCTACCAATTCGCCGGCATCACGGGATGTCTGGCGGGTTCAGCTGTTATGCTGCTGCTGTGCTGGCTGATTACGTTCCTGCTGCCTGCCGATGAAGGGCTTTCTCCCGCCCGTGCCCGGCCGTGAGTTCGACAACAACGAAACATTATTTCGATAATACTAGAAATATGGTTGACAGCAATCCTGTCGTCTGAAATATTGTCAGCATGAAACTCGATGACGCCGCCGCACATCTGGAAGCGCTGGGCAATCCCACGCGCCTGAAAATCTACCGCGCGCTGGTTCGCGCCGGCGACGCCGGCATGCCGGTCGGCCGGCTGCAGGACAAATTGAAGATTGCGCCCTCCACCCTCTCCCATCACATCAAGACGCTGATGGTGGTCGGCCTGATCAACCAGGTACGGGAGGCAACGACCCTGGTGTGTCACGCCAACTACGATGTGATGCGCGATCTCGTGGGCTTTCTGGTCGCCGAATGCTGTACCGGGTCGACAGAGCCAAAGGACGCCAGGACCGCGGCGTAGTTGTTCTTTCGCCGTTTATTTCGGTATTTCTAGTTTGACAGGAGGATGCCATGAACCAGACCAAGACCGTCGCGATCATCGGAGCGGGCCCGGTCGGACTTGCCGCGGCCGCGCATGTGCTGGAGCGCGGGCTGACCCCGGTCGTGCTGGAAGCCGGCAGCGGCATCGGCCACGCGGTGCGGCAATGGGGCCATGTGCAGCTGTTCTCGCCGTGGGAATACAATGTCGACCGCGCCGCGGCACGGCTGCTCGCCTCGACCGGCTGGAATTCGCCTGAGCCCGAGCAGTATCCGACCGGCGCCGAGCTGGTGGAGCGCTATCTCGAACCGCTCGCGGCCAAGACCGCGCTGGCGGAGCACATCCATACATCAAGCCGCGTCACCGATATCAGCCGCGTCGGCTTCGACAAGCTCAAGAGCCGGGGGCGCGAAGCCGCCCCCTTCGAGCTGCGCTATCAAAACGGGCAAGGCCCCAAAAGCGTGCGGGCCGATGCCGTGATCGACGCGTCCGGCACCTGGCATTCGCCCAATCCGGCCGGCGCCAACGGCCTGCGCGCCGTCGGCGAGGCGCAGGCGGCAGACAGGATGGCGTACGGGATGCCGGACGTGCTGGGCAAGGACCGCGCGCGCTATGCCGGCAAGACCGTCGCGGTGCTCGGCGCCGGCCATTCCGCGATCGGCACGCTCACTGACCTCGCGCGGCTCGCGACCGAGGCAGCGGAAACCAGGCCGGTCTGGCTGCTGCGCGGCAATGATCCCGCCAAGGCCTTTGGCGGTGGCGCCAACGACAAGCTCGCCGCCCGCGGCGAACTCGGCGCGGCCTTCGCCGCGCTGGTCGCGGCGGGGCGGATCACCGTGGAGAGCGAATTCCGGGTTTCGCATCTCGCAGCCAGTGGCCCTCGCCTCACCGTCGCCACTGGCGCCGGTAGTTGCTGCCGACAGATGGTGGTTGACGAACTGATCGTGGCCACGGGCTTCCGGCCGGATCTCGATTTCGTGCGCGAACTGCGCATCCAGCTCGATCCCGCGATCGAGTGCCCGGTCGAGCTGGCGCCGCTGATCGATCCCAACGAACACAGCTGCGGCACGGTGCGGCCGCATGGCGCGCGCGAACTGGCGCAGGCCGAGCCCGGCTTCTATTTCGCCGGCATGAAGTCCTACGGCCGCGCGCCGACCTTCCTGGTGACGACCGGCAACGAGCAGGTGCGCAGCGTCGTCGCCGCCCTGGCCGGTGACACGGCGGCCGCCGACGCGGTCGAGCTCGTGCTGCCCGAGACCGGCGTCTGCTCCGTCGATGCCACCGGC
>JBBQUA010000250.1:0-7191 GCA_038212905.1 Hyphomicrobiales bacterium | reverse complement strand
GCGGCGGGCCTGGGCGCGGCACCGGTTGAATCGATGCTGCTCATGGCTGCGCCGCCTCGGCCAGCACGCGCTCGGTAATCCGGACCACGTCGGCAGCGGGAATGTCGCGCATGCAGCGGTGGTCGTTCATGGTGCAGACCGGCCGGTGGCAGGGCTGGCACGGCACCACCGTTGTGGTCTGCACGGTCGCGGCGAGGCCGTTCAGGGGCGCCCAGTGATAGGGGCTGGTGGGGCCGAAGATGCCCATGGTCGGCGTCCCGATCGCCGCCGCGATGTGCATCAGTCCGGAATCGTTCGAGATCGCGACGCTGGCCGCCGCCATCGCCAAAATGCCGTTGCGCAGGTCTGAACCGGTGAGGTCGCGGACACCAGGGCCGCCGGCGGCCACGATCTCCGCCGCCAGCGCCTTTTCGCCGGGGCCGCCGACCACCCAGACATCCAGGCCGCGTTCGGCCAAAAGCCGGGCGGCTTGCGGATAGTAGGTCCAGCGCTTGGAGGCGCCGACCGAGCCCGGCGCCAGTGCCACGGCGGGACCGGTGCCCAGCCCATGGGCTTGCCGCCAGCGGCCGGTTTCCCCGGCTGGAACGCTAAGCTGCGGCACCGGCCATTCGGAAGGACGCGGCGCGCCGTCGGCCAGCGCCAGTGCGGCATTCTTGTCGATGAAGCGGGGCAGCGCCTTCTCGCCCCAGCGCCATTGGTTGATCAGGCCGAACCTGGCTTCGCCGACAAACCCCACCCGTTCCGGGATGCCGGCCAGCGCGGGCGCGATCGCCGACTTCCAGGTGCGCGGCAGTACCAGCGCGGTGCCGTAGCCCCTGTCCCGTAGCTGCTCCGCCAGGCCCCATTGCCTGGCCACCGCAAGCCGGCCGCGCGGCAGGTCCCAGACGACCCCGGCGCGGACGCCGGGCATATAATCGACCAGCGGGGCGCATAGCGAGGTCACCAGCAGGTCCACCGGCCGGTTCGGCCAGCGCTGCTTCAGCACCCGCACCACGGTGTGGCCGCGCACGAAGTCACCGATCCACATATAGGGGACGATCAGGATCGGCCTGACATCGCCGGGGTCCTCGATCGCCATCGTATATTTTGAATCTGTGTTCATGTTTTGGTGGCTTGGGCGGATTTTTATTGCAGTGCTGTCGGTAGCGGCTCCCTTGGGCGAGGTAAAGTCACTGGCGGCGGCCATGTGCGGTCTTCACCACGCGGCATGACCCAAGTTGCCTGCCGGGCGGGACTGGGGCAAAGCTGGCATCCCACATCGAGGGCAGGGGATGGCATGCTGCTGGTGACCGGAGGCGCCGGTTTTATCGGATCGAACGTCGTGGCCGCGTTGAATGACGCGGGCCGCGCCGATGTCGCGGTTTGCGATGGGCTCGGCCATGACGGCAAATGGCGCAATCTGGCCAAGCGCCAGCTCGCGGACTTCGTGCCGCCGACGGAACTGATGGACTGGCTCAAGGGCCGACGGCTCAATGCCGTCATCCATCTCGGCGCAATCTCCGAGACCACGGCCACCGACGGCGATCTCGTCATCGAAACCAATTTCCGGCTGTCGATGCGGCTGCTCGACTGGTGCACCGCCAATTCGACGCCGTTGATCTACGCCTCGTCAGCGGCGACCTATGGCGATGGCGCGCAGGGTTTTGCCGATGACCCGTCGGCCCTCACGACGTTGCGGCCGATGAATCTGTATGGGTGGAGCAAACATCTGTTCGACATGGCCGTGGCTGAACGCGCGGCCAACGGCGAACGGTTGCCGCCACAATGGGCCGGCCTGAAATTCTTCAACGTGTTCGGCCCCAATGAATATCACAAGGGCACCATGATGAGCGTGCTGGCGCGGCGCTTCGACGACATCAGGGACGGTCGCGTCGTGCAGTTGTTCAAGTCGCACCGCGACGGCATCGCCGACGGCGACCAGCGGCGCGATTTCATCTATGTCGACGACGTGGTGCGGGTGATGATGTGGCTGCTGGCGACGCCCGAGGTCAGCGGCATCTTCAACGTCGGCACCGGCACCGCGCGCAGCTTCAAGGACCTGATTCTGTCGGCCTATGCCGCGCTCGGCACACCGGCGAATATCCAGTATGTCGACATGCCCGAGCAGATCCGCGGCAGCTACCAGTATTTCACCCAAGGCCAGGTCGATCGGCTCATGCGCGCCGGCTACAATGGCGGTTTTACGCCGCTGGAAGATGCGGTTTCGGCTTATGTCGGCGATTTTCTCAATCGCACCGACCGTTTCCGCTAACCGCGCAACGGATGACGAAAAAAATGTTCGATTTCGAAGCACTGTCGGATGCGATTGCCAGCCAGACGGTGCTCTGCGTCGGCGACCTCATGCTCGACGAATTCGTCTATGGCGAGGTCTCGCGGATTTCGCCGGAAGCGCCCGCGCCGGTCATGGCCGTGGGGCGCAGCGAAACCAATATCGGCGGTGCCGGCAACGTTGCCCGCAACATCGCCTCGCTCGGCGCGCGCTGCATTTTTGTCGGGTTGGTCGGCGAGGACGATGCCGGGGCGGCGCTGAAATCCGCGCTTTCGCAGGAAGCCAGAATCGAGAGCGTGCTGGTCTCGGACCCGTCGCGGCCGACGACGCGAAAGGTGCGCTTCGTTTCCGAACATTTCTCCACCCACATGCTGCGCGCGGACTGGGAAGTGGCGCAACCGGCGTCCGCCGGGATCGAGCAGAAACTGATCGACGCCATCCTGCCACAGCTCGCCCGCGCCGATATCGTGCTGCTGTCCGACTATGCCAAGGGCGTGCTGACCGCGCGGGTGATCCGCAACGTCATCGATACAGCGAAAAAACTCGGCAAGCGCGTGATCGTCGATCCCAAGAGCGCCAATTTCGCCATCTATCGCGGCGCCACGCTGCTGACGCCCAACCGCAAGGAATTTTCCGAGGCGACCCGAAGCCGCGCCGACTCCGAAAAGAGCATTGCCAACGCAGCGCAGGACGCGATGCAGCTGGCCGATTGCGAAGCCATCCTGGTGACGCAGAGCGAGCACGGCATGACGCTGGTGCCGCGCCACGGCGAGGCGATCCATGTGCCGGCGCATCCGGTCAAAGTACGCGACGTCTCCGGCGCCGGCGACACCGTCGCCGCGGTGCTTGCGGTGACGCTGTCCGCCGGAGCCGATTGGGAAACCGCGTTGCGGATGGCGAACGCCGCCGCCGCCGTCGCCGTCGGCAAGAAGGGCACCGCCAGTGTGACGTCAGCCGAGCTGCGGCGAAAAATCCTGCCGCATGCATTCCTCGCGGCGGAAGAAAAGATCGTCGCTGTTGGCGCCGGCCTCGAGGCGCAGCTTTCGGAGTGGCGCCAGCAGGGCTTGCGGGTCGGTTTCACCAATGGCTGTTTCGACATCCTGCACCCCGGCCACGTCAAGGTGTTGACCGCGGCGCGTGGCGCCTGCGACCGGCTGATCGTGGGCCTCAACAGCGACGCCTCGGTGAAACGTTTGAAGGGCGAGACGCGTCCGGTCCAGGACGAGCGCGCACGCGCGGAAGTGCTGGCGGCGCTGGAGGCGGTCGATCTCGTCGTGGTGTTCGAGGAAGACACCCCGACCCGGCTGATCACCGCGATCAAGCCGAGCGTATTGGTGAAGGGCGGCGACTACACCCGCGACCAGGTGGTGGGTCACGAGATCGTCGAATCCCATGGCGGCGAAGTGCTGCTGATCGACGTGTTGCCTGGCTTCTCCACCACCACGCTGGTCAATCGCGCCCGTGGGGACAAGGCGTGAGCGCCGCGAGGGTTCCGCCTGCGACGGCTGGCCTGCACGCGAAGGATGAGCTATCAGCGGCCCTGCTGCGGCACCCGAAGTTTCCTCGTTACCGGTCGGCGACATGATGCGTCTCCAGAATTTGACCCTGCGCAACGTGCTGATCGCCACGCACGACGCGTTGGCGACCGCGTTCGCGCTGCTGGCAAGCTTCTATCTGCGATTCGAAGGCGATGCTCTGCTTGATCGCCTGCCGCTGCTGCTGCGCATTCTGCCCTGGTTCGTCGCCTTCAGCGTCGTGGTTTGCTATACGTTCAACCTCACCACCACCAAATGGCGTTTCATTTCGCTGCCGGACGCGCTGAACATCCTGCGCGTCGCGGCTGTGCTGACGCTCGGGCTCGTGGTGCTGGATTATCTGATCGTGGCGCCCGGCAGCGGCACCACCTTCCTGCTCGGCAGGTTCACCATCGTTCTCTACTTTTTTCTCGAGGTGTTCTCGCTGAGCGCGCTGCGGTTTGCCTACCGCTATTTTCGCTACACCCGGGTGCGCCATCATGCGAAGTCGGAGGATGCCTCGGCGACCCTGCTGGTCGGCCGCGCCGCGGATGCCGAAATTCTCCTGCGCGGCATCGAAAGCGGCGCGGTCAAGCGGATCTGGCCGGTAGGCCTGCTGTCGCCGTCGCCGGCCGATCGCGGCCAGACCATCCGGAATATTCCGGTGCTGGGCGGCATCGACGACATCGAGGACGTGATCGGCGATTTCGCGCGGCGCAACAAGCCGATCATGCGGGTGGTGATGACGCCGTCGGCATTCGAGCCCGAGGCGCATCCCGAAGCCGTGCTGATGCGGGCGCGTCGCCTCGGGCTGATCGTCAGCCGGCTGCCGTCGCTGGAGAGCGGCGACGTGCCGCGGCTGACCAATGTGGCCGTCGAGGACCTGCTGCTGCGTCCCAGCGAAAAGATCGACTATGGGCGTCTCGAAGCGCTGGTGAAGAACAAGGCGGTGATCGTCACCGGTGGCGGCGGCTCGATCGGCGCGGAGATCTGCGACCGCGTCGTGACCTTCGGCGCCGCGCGGCTGCTGGTGATCGAAAATTCCGAACCGGCGCTCTATGCCGTAACGGAAACGCTGGCCGCGCATGGCGGCAGCGCTGTCATCGAGGGCCGCATCGCCGACATTCGCGATCGCGAACGCATCCAACGGCTGATGATCGAGTTCAAGCCGGACATCGTGTTCCACGCCGCCGCGCTCAAGCACGTGCCGATTCTGGAACGCGACTGGAGCGAGGGCGTAAAGACCAACATCTTCGGATCGGTCAACGTCGCCGACGCAGCGCTTGTGGCGGGCGCCACGGCGATGGTGATGATTTCGACCGACAAGGCGATCGAGCCGGTTTCGATGCTGGGGCTGACCAAGCGGTTCGCCGAAATGTATTGCCAGGCGCTTGATCACGACCTGGCGGCGCATCAGGGGGTTAAGCCGCGGATGCGGCTGATTTCCGTGCGGTTCGGCAATGTGCTGGCATCGAACGGCTCGGTGGTGCCGAAGTTCAAGGCGCAGATCGAGGCCGGCGGACCGGTCACGGTCACCCATCCCGACATGGTCAGGTACTTCATGACCATCCGCGAAGCCTGCGACCTGGTGCTGACCGCGGCCACCCATGCGCTGTCGCCGTCGCCGGCGGACGTCTCGGTGTACGTGCTGAACATGGGCCAGCCGGTCAAGATCGTCGATCTCGCCGAGCGCATGATCCGGCTGTCCGGCCTGCAGCCGGGGCACGATATCGATATCGTGTTCAGCGGCGTGCGGCCGGGAGAGCGGTTGAACGAAATCCTGTTCGCCGCCGAGGAGCCCGCTGTCGAGATCGGCGTCGCCGGAATCATGGCGGCCAAGCCCAATGAGCCGCCGATGGCGGCCTTGCGCGAGTGGCTTGCGGAGCTGGAGCAGGCCATCGTCCGGGATGACCTGATCACCATCAAGGCGGTGCTGAAGGATGCGGTGCCGGAGTTCGGCGCGCCCGCGCCGGCCGCGGAAGCCGTATCAGCCGGTCCGGCGTTACAGTCCTGATCGCCGGATCTGAAAAATCCGCCGCGCGAAACGCAGGAAGAATGCGGGGTCGATAACAGGCGCATTCAGGTGTTCGCGCCGGGATCGCAGGCATTCCAGGTTTCCGCGCATCGTGACGCGCCAGCCCTTGGTGCTGATGCCGCCGATTTGGAAGTCGACCAGGACCCGCGGGATGTAGCGTGCCCGGAAATCGTTCAACGCCAGCGCCCGCAGCATGTAGTCGTAGTCTGCGGTGGTGATGTAGCTCAAATCGTAGTCGCCGACCTTTTGCGCCACTTGCCGGCGCATGTAGAAGGTCGGGTGCGGGGGCACCCAGCCGAGCTGGAACGAGTGCCGATTGAACGTTCCGCCGCGCCATAATCGCACCACGCGCTTGGTGCGATGATCGGTCACCATATGCAGGTCGCCATAGGCGATGTCGGCATCCTGCAATTCCGCGGATATGTCGCTGAGGACGCGGGAATCGTGAAACGTGTCGTCGGAATTCAGAAACCCTACAGCGTCGCCCTCGAACAGGTGAAAGCCCTTGTTCATCGCATCGTAGACGCCTTTATCCTTCGTCGAGAACACACGTATCGCATCAGAGCCGAACGACTCGACGATCTTCAGCGTCGCATCGCTGGATGCGCCGTCGATCACCAGCATTTCTTTTTCGGGATGATCCTGCCCAAGAAACGATTCGATGGTGAAACCAATCGTTGCCTGGGAATTGTAGCTGGCTGTGACGACGCTGATCTTCATTGATATCTCGTGCCGCGCTCAGGTTACGGAGGCCGAATGGGCCTGTCAAAAGCATCGGTCTCGCCGAACGCATCCCAAGGCGGCTGCCTGGGTTCGTCAAGTTGCATCACGGCGCCGGAGTTGGCCCGAGGCGTGTACTTTAGTCCTGCACCTCGATCGGCGCGGCGCCCTTGGCAGCCTTTTCGGCGCTGAAGATCCATACCAGTCCGCCGACGGCGCCGGCGATGAACGATACCGCGCCAAGCAGCAGCGAAATGTTGACACCTTCACTGCTCATCAGCCCGGCATAGCCGAACGCCAGACCCATGGTGGCCTCGCGGACGCCCCAGCCGGCGATCGAGATCGGCAGCATGGTGACGAGCATCACCGGCGGAACCAGCTGGAAGATCTGGCCGAACGCCACGGGGGCCGCGATCGATTGCACCACGCACCATGCGATGACGACGGCGAGGACGTGAACCAGAAACGACAGCGCCGCGATTCGCGGCCCGCGCTCCCGGCTGAAGATGACCCGGTTGGCGATCACCGAGCAGGCGTGCAGGTGGTGGGTGGCCCACCAGCGCTTCAGCCACGGCCATGGCAATCTGCCGAGGATCAGGAATCCCAGGCCGCCGCCAAGGGCGGCGAAATCGATCGACAGCAGCGCGGTTCGG
>JBBQUA010000249.1:0-7207 GCA_038212905.1 Hyphomicrobiales bacterium | reverse complement strand
GAAGGAAACTCGTCGTCTCCGCAATCGACGCAAATCCGCTCTCGTCGGTATCCATTATCGTCCTCCACCTACGACTCAATGGATCACAACAGATTCACCACTTCGGGCTTTTGTCACGGTTTCCTTCACCCGATTGCCCTGCAAAACCGGCCCAATTGCCTTGCTTCTCCTCAGAATCCCGCTATATACCGCGCCATCTCACACGGAAGCATGGCTCAAAAGGCCGTCCGGTGGCAGCCGGGCCGCAAGGCTCGTTTGCTCACACGCTTCCGGAGGAACCAACCGGAGAATAAAACGATGGCGCTACCTGATTTCTCTATGCGTCAGCTGCTTGAAGCTGGCGTTCACTTTGGCCACCAATCGCACCGCTGGAATCCGAAAATGGCGGATTACATTTTCGGTGCCCGCAACAACATCCACATCATCGATCTCGCCCAGACCGTGCCGTTGCTGCATCGCGCGCTCCAGGCGGTCAGCGATACCGTCGCCAAGGGCGGCCGTATCCTGTTCGTCGGCACCAAACGGCAGGCCCAGGACGGCGTCGCCGACGCCGCCAAGCGTTCGGCACAGTATTTCGTCAATTCGCGCTGGCTCGGCGGCACGCTGACCAACTGGAAGACGATCTCCGGTTCGATCAAGCGGCTGCGGCATCTCGAGGAAGTGCTCAATTCGGGCGATGCCAATGCCTACACCAAGAAGGAGCGTCTGACGCTGCAGCGTGAGCGCGACAAGCTCGACCGTTCGCTCGGCGGCATCAAGGACATGGGCGGTCTGCCCGACCTGATCTTCGTGATCGACACCAACAAGGAAGACATCGCGATTCAGGAAGCCCAGCGGCTCAATATTCCGGTCGCAGCGATCGTCGATACCAATTCGGACCCCAAGGGCATCACCTATGTGGTGCCGGGCAATGACGACGCCGGCCGCGCCATCACGCTGTATTGCGATCTGATCGCACGCGCCGTGATCGACGGTATTTCGCGGGCGCAGGGCGATTCCGGCATGGATATCGGTGCCTCCGCGCAACCGATCCGTGAGGAAATCCCGGTGGCGCCGCAGCCTGCCGGCTTCCAGGGCCTGGCCGGCCCGCGTGGCGCCGCCGACGACCTCAAGAAGCTCACCGGCGTGTCCGGCGCGATCGAGAAGAAGTTCAACGATCTCGGCATCTTCCATTACTGGCAGCTCGCCGAACTCGATCACGATGCCGCGCACAAGATCGGCGAAGAGGTCGGACTTCCGAACCGCGCCGATGGCTGGGTAGCCCAGGCCAAGGCGATGACCGCGGAAGCGGAATAACGCGAACAAGCGTGGCCGGAATTTCCCGGCCACCGCTTCGGTTCCAGATACGACATTCCCTGGTGGTGGAAGGCGGCGAGGCGGCAACAGCCGCGCCGCGGTCGCCCTGACAGGCAAGAAGGACATTCAACGATGGCAACGATCACAGCAGCGATGGTCAAGGACCTGCGCGAGACCACCGGCGTCGGCATGATGGATTGCAAGCAGGCGCTGGCCGAGAACGACGGCAATATGGAAGCGGCGATCGACTGGCTGCGCAAGAAGGGCCTGTCGAAGGCCGCCAAGAAGTCCGGCCGCATTGCCGCGGAAGGCCTGATCGGCGCCCTGACCCATGGCACCAAGGGAGTCGTGGTCGAGGTCAATTCCGAGACTGACTTCGTCGCGCGCAACGAACAGTTCCAGGGACTGGTCAAGATGATCGCCCAGGTCGCGCTCAAGGTCGGCGCCGACGTCGAGAAGATCAAGGCAGCCCCCGTTGGCGACGTCACCGTCGAGCGCGCGATCCAGGACGCGATTGCCACCATCGGCGAGAACATGACGCTGCGCCGGGCGGCTTCGCTCGAAGTCTCAAGCGGCGTGGTCGCAAGCTACGTGCACAACGCCGTGGTCGAAGGCGCCGGCAAGATGGGCGTGATCGTGGCGCTGGAATCCACCGGGAAGACCGACGAGCTCGCAACGCTCGGCCGCCAGATCGCCATGCATGTCGCCGCCACCAACCCGCAGGCGCTGGATTCGGCCGGGCTCGATCCCGCGGCCGTGACCCGCGAAAAGGACATCCTGGCCGATAAGTACCGGCAGCAGGGCAAGCCCGAGAACGTGATCGAGAAGATCGTCGAGTCCGGGCTCAAGACCTTCTACAAGGAGGTCTGTCTGCTGGAGCAGGCCTTCATCCACGACAATGCCAAATCGGTTGCCCAGGCGGTCAAGGAAGCCGAGGGCAAGATCGGCGCCCCGGTGAAAGTGGCCGGCTTTGTGCGCTATGCTCTCGGCGAGGGAATCGAAAAGCAGGAATCCGATTTCGCGGCCGAGGTCGCCGCCGCCAGCGGCAAGAAGTAACCGCCGGATCAAGTCCTTCCGGCGTGCTTGCGCGGGCAACGGCAGGGCTGGTTGAGAGCAACGGCTGGCCCAGAGGAAAGCGACTAGCAATGGCTGAGCCGGTCTATCGTCGGGTGGTGATCAAGCTGTCGGGCGAGTATCTTGCCGGCGCGCATTCGTTCGGCATGGATCAGCCGACCATCGACCGCATTGCCGGTGACCTGATCGCCGCCAAGCAGCTCGGCGTCGAAATCGCCGTCGTCGTCGGTGGCGGCAACATGGTGCGCGGCGTCGAGGTATCCTCGCGCGGCGTATCCCGTCCGACCGGCGACACCATGGGCATGCTCGCCACCGTGATGAATTGCCTGGCGCTGGAAGCCGCGATCGAGCGGCGCGGAACTCCGGCCCGGACCCTGTCGGCCTTCGTCATGCCGCAGGTCTGCGAGCTGTTCACCCGTAGTGCAACGCACAAATATCTCGCCGAGGGCCGCATCGTGCTGCTCGGCGGTGGAACCGGCAACCCGTTCTTCACCACCGATACCACGGCGGTGCTGCGGGCCGCCGAGATCGGCGCTCATGCGGTTTTGAAGGCGACCAATGTCGACGGTGTCTACAGTGCCGATCCAAAAAAAGACCCGTCCGCCAAGCGGTTCGACCGTTTAACGCATTCACAGGCGATCGAACGCGGCTACAAGGTGATGGACGCGACCGCTTTCGCGCTTGCCCGCGAGACATCGCTGCCTATCATCGTGTTCTCGATCGCCGAGCCGGGTTCGATAGGCGCGATCCTGCGCGGCACCGGCCACGGCACCATCGTCGCCGGCTGACAAGCTGGCGACGCATCTGATGCGCGCGGGCCCGACAGCCCCCGGCGGTCAGTTTTCAGGAGGAGAGCGTTATGCCCACGGATGGTTTCGACATCAACGATTTGAAGCGCCGCATGCAGGGCGCCACGGCGGCACTCAAGCATGAGCTCGGTGGATTACGCACCGGCCGCGCCGCCGCCTCGATGCTGGAGCCGGTGCAGGTCGACGCCTACGGCACCCACATGCCGCTCAACCAGCTCGCGACCGTCAGCGTGCCCGAACCGCGGCTGCTCTCGGTCCAGGTCTGGGACAAGTCGATGGTCAAGGCCGTTGAAAAAGCGATCGTCGATTCCAACCTCGGCTTGAGCCCCGCGACCGAAGGCCAGGTGTTGCGCCTGCGCATTCCCGAACTCAACGAAGAGCGCCGCAAGGAACTGGTAAAAGTCGCGCACAAATACGCCGAAGCGGCCAAGGTCGCGGTGCGGCATGTCCGCCGCGACGGTCTCGATACCATCAAGAAGCTCGAGAAGAATCACGAGATTTCCGAGGACGACCAGGAGCGGCTGGCCAATGATGTGCAGAAGGCCACCGACGGCATGATTTCGGAAATAGACCAATTGCTTGCGGCGAAGGAAAAGGAAATCCTTACCGTTTAACGCGCCAGGATCAGCCGATGTCGAACGCCGCCGCCCCAGCAACCGAAGCCCCGGATCCCTCCGGTGCGCCGTTGCATGTGGCAATCATCATGGACGGCAACGGGCGCTGGGCCGCGGCCCGTGGCTTGCCGCGAGCGGAAGGCCATCGCCGTGGCGTCGAGGCGTTGCGGCGGGTGGTTCGCGCGGCCCACGAACTTGGTATTCTCTACCTGACGATCTTTTCCTTCAGCTCGGAAAACTGGTCGCGTCCGGCCAGCGAAATCGGCGATCTGTTCGGTTTGCTGCGGCGCTTCATCCGCAATGACCTCGCGACATTGCATGGCGATGGCGTCCGGGTCCGGGTGATCGGCCAGCGCGACGGACTGGAGCCGGATATCTGCGCGCTGCTGAACGAGGCGGAAGAGCTCACCAGGGGCAACACCAAGCTCAGTCTCGTGGTCGCGTTCAACTACGGATCGCGCCAGGAAATCGCCAACGCCGCCCAGCGGCTGGCGCGCGAGGTCGCCGAGGGAAAGCGTGACCCTTCGTCGGTTGACGCCGACACCCTTAGCCGATACCTCGACGCACCCGAAATCCCCGATCCCGATTTGATCATTCGCACCAGCGGCGAGCAGCGGCTGTCGAATTTCCTGATGTGGCAGGCCGCCTACAGCGAACTGGTGTTCGTGCCGATCCACTGGCCGGATTTCGACAAGGCCGCGCTGGAAGAGGCGATCGCCGAATATGCCAGACGGGAGCGCCGTTTCGGCGGCCTGGCCGCGAAAACCGGATCGTGAGCGAGGGCGAAGCCACACCGGCGGCGGCTGCCGAGAAGGGTTCGCGCAATCTGATGATGCGCGTGCTCGCCGCTTTGGTGCTGGCACCGGCAACCATCGCCATCGCCTATGCCGGCGGCTGGCTGTGGCTCGGCCTGGTCACGCTGGCCGCGATCGGTCTCTATGTCGAATGGCTGACAATCGTCGGCGCGCGTGCGCCGCGCGTGATGGCCGCCGGGATCATGACGCTTGTCGGCGCCGCCGTATGGCTCGGTATCGGACGGATCGGAGCGACCTATGTCATCTTCGTGCTCGGCGTCATTGTTGCTGCCCTGCTGTCACCTCATCGTCGCGGCTGGGCCGCGCTTGGCGGTTGCTATGCCTTCGCGGCGCTGATTGCCTCGGCTGCGGTGCGGCAGGATCAGATCTGGGGATTCACCGCGCTGATGTTCGTGCTTCTGATCGTGTGGGTCACCGACATCGGCGGCTACTTTGCCGGTCGTGGCATCGGGGGACCGAAGCTGTGGCCGCGGGTCAGTCCGAAGAAGACCTGGGCGGGCGCCGTCGGCGGCTTTGCTTTGAGCCTGATGATCGCGGCCGGGTTTGCGGCGTCCGGTCTCGGCCATATTGTCCCGCTATTATTATTGGCTGCGGTGCTCTCGATCGCGTCCCAACTGGGGGATCTCTTTGAATCCGCTGTGAAACGCCGTTTCGGCGTCAAGGATTCCAGTCACATCATCCCCGGGCATGGCGGGCTGATGGATCGTCTCGATGGCTTCGTCGCCGCGATCGTGCTGGCGGCGATTTTCGGCCTTTTGCGGGGCGGCGCCGATGGCGTCGGCCGCGGTCTTATGGTTTGGTGAAGATATGAGCGCTGTCCCGCTGCGTAACAACAAGGCCACGGCGTCAGCCGTGCGCACCGTCACCGTACTCGGTGCCACCGGCTCGATCGGCGACAGCACGATGGATTTGCTGCGGGCCTCGCGCGACCGCTATCAGATCGAGGCTTTGACCGCGAATACCAACGTCGAGGGGCTGGCCAAGCTCGCCCGCGAATTCGGCGCGCGATTTGCCGCCGTGGCCGATCCCGCTCGCCTCGGCGAGTTGAAGGACGCGCTGGCCGGCACCCGTATCGAATGCGGCGCCGGCGAAAGCGCCATCATCGAAGCCGCGGCCCGTCCGGCCGATTGGGTCATGGCCGCCGTCAGCGGCGCCGCCGGGCTGAAGCCCGCGCTTGCGGCAGTCGACCGCGGCGCGACAGTCGCGTTGGCCAACAAGGAATGCCTGGTCTGCGCCGGCGATTTCTTCATGCAGCGCGCGTTGAAGGCAGGGGCCTGCATCCTGCCGGCGGATTCCGAGCACAACGCACTGTTTCAGGCGCTGGGTTCCGGCAACCGCGAAGAGCTGGTTCGCGTCATCATCACCGCTTCGGGCGGACCGTTCCGGACTTGGGCTGTCGCCGACATCGAGCAGGCGACGCTGGCGCAGGCCCTGAAGCACCCGAACTGGAGCATGGGTCAGAAGATCACGATCGATTCCGCGTCGATGATGAACAAGGGACTCGAGGTCATCGAAGCCTCGTACCTGTTCGCGCTGACACCGGACGAGATCGACGTGCTGGTGCACCCGCAGTCGATCATCCACGGCATGGTGGAATTTTCTGACCGGTCTGTCGTAGCCCAACTCGGCGCGCCGGACATGCGCATCCCGATCGCGCATTGCCTGGGATGGCCGGATCGCATTGTCGGGCCGTCGGAGAGACTGGATCTGGCCAAGATCGGGCAACTGACCTTCGAGGCACCGGATTACGACCGCTTCCCGGCGTTGCGGCTGGCTTACGATGCGCTGCGGACCGGGCGCGGCGCCACCACGGTCTACAATGCAGCCAACGAGGTCGCAGTGGCGGCCTTCATCGCCGGCAAGATCAAATTCGGCGCCATCGCCCGGCTGGTCGAAGCCACCATGAACGACTGGATTCGCTCCGGGAACCTGGCGCCTTTGAGCTCGGCGGACGACGCAATTTCCGTTGACCATAATGCGCGAAATAAAGCTGCCACCCTCTTGCCTCAAATTGCCTTAAAGGCATCCTAGACGGTTGGGGACAGGGCCTACGGCCTTGGTTAAGGGGAATTGGATGTCCGAGTTTTTTCTAAATAGTTTCAATACGTTGAGCCATGGGTTCATCGGATACATCATTCCCTTCCTGTTCGTGCTGACCATCGTCGTTTTCTTCCATGAGCTTGGCCATTTCCTGGTGGCGCGCTGGGCCGGCGTGAAAGTGCTGACCTTCTCGCTCGGTTTCGGGCCGGAACTCGTCGGCTTCAACGACCGGCACGGCACCCGCTGGAAGATATCGGCGATCCCGCTCGGCGGTTATGTCAAATTCTTCGGCGACGAGAGCGAGGCCTCGACGCCGTCGTCCGAAACGCTCTCCGCCATGACCGCAGAAGAGCGCGCCGGCAGTTTCCACCACAAGAAGGTCGGACCGCGCGCCGCGATTGTGGCGGCCGGTCCGATTGCCAACTTCCTGCTGGCCATCGTGATCTTCACCTGCCTGTTCACGTTCTTCGGCAAACCAAGCACCACGGCGCGCGTCGACAAGGTGGAAGCGGGCAGTGCGGCGGACAAGGCCGGGTTTCAGGCCGGCGACATCGTAACG
>JBBQUA010000248.1:0-7215 GCA_038212905.1 Hyphomicrobiales bacterium | reverse complement strand
TCGGTGAATGCATATCGCGCTGGCCCGGCCCTTGCTACCATCCCTTTCAGTCATGCACTGTCTCGCATGGTCCTGGAATGGGCTTCGAATGACCTTTGAAAAGCGTCGGGATATATGGCAGCTGCGTTCGATGAAATGAATGGGCCCGGCGGCGAGATCCGTCCCGCCTACCAGGAACTGTCCCGCTGGCTGAAGGAGACGCCGGCGGAGGCGCTGGAGTATCGCCGCCAGGAGGCGGAGCTGCTGTTCCGCCGGATCGGCATCACCTTCGCGGTCTATGGCGACGCCGAAGCCCAGGAGCGGCTGATTCCGTTCGACGTGATCCCGCGGATCATAGCGGCGAAAGAATGGGCTGTTCTGGAGAAGGGCCTGAAGCAGCGGGTGCGCGCGCTCAACATGTTCCTGCGCGACATCTATCACGGCCGCGACATCCTGCGCGCCAACATCATTCCCGACGACCTGATCTTCCAGAACCCGGTGTTCCGGCCCGAGATGAACGGCCAGGACGTGCCGCACGATGTCTATGTCCACATCGCCGGCATCGACATCGTCCGCATCAATCCGGAAGAGTTTTACGTGCTGGAGGACAATGCGCGCACACCCTCCGGCGTGTCCTACATGCTGGAAAACCGCGAAATCATGATGCGGCTGTTTCCGGATCTGTTCGCCCGCCACCGCGTCGCGCCGGTGGAAAAATATCCGGACGAATTGCTGTCGGCGCTGCGCTCGGTGGCGCCATCAAGCGCCTCGTCGGAGCCGACGGTGGCGCTGATGACGCCCGGCGTCTACAATTCCGCCTATTACGAGCATTCGTTTCTGGCCGACAAGCTCGGCATCGAGCTGGTCGAGGGCCGCGACCTCATCGTCAAGAACGACGAGGTGTTCATGCGCACCACCGAGGGCCTGAAGCGGGTCGACGTGATCTACCGCCGCGTCGATGACGACTTCCTCGATCCCCTCACCTTCCGCCCGGATTCGGCGCTCGGCGTGCCCGGGCTGATGTCGGCCTACGCGGCCGGCAACGTCACTTTGGCCAACGCGGTCGGCACCGGGATCGCCGACGACAAGGCGGTTTATTCCTACATGCCCGAGGTGGTGAAATTCTATCTCGGCGAAGAGCCGATCCTGAAGAACGTGCCGACCTGGCGCTGTCGCGAGCCGAAGGATCTCGCCTACGTGCTCGATAACCTCGGCGAACTGGTGGTCAAGGAAGTGCACGGCTCCGGCGGCTACGGCATGCTGATCGGGCCCGCCGCCACCAAGGCCACGATCGAGGCGTTCCGCGACAAGCTCAAGCGCGAGCCCGAGGGTTTCATCGCCCAACCGACGCTGGCGCTGTCGACCTGCCCGACTTGCGTCGAATCGGGCCTCGCGCCGCGCCACGTCGATCTCCGGCCCTTCGTGCTGACCGGCAGCAAGCACGTCACCATCGTGCCGGGCGGGCTGACCCGGGTGGCGCTGAAGGAAGGATCGCTGGTGGTCAATTCCAGCCAGGGCGGCGGCACCAAGGACACCTGGATTCTCGACGAATAAGATTTGGACTTTAGGACGAGTAGAGAGAGCAAGATTCCTGCATGCTGTCACGCACCGCCGAAAACCTGTACTGGCTGGCCCGTTACGTCGAACGCGCCGAATATCTCGCGCGCACCATCGAGGCGACGCTGCGGGTCACCGCGCTTCCGAACACCTATATCGGCAAGACCAATGAATGGGATTCGGCGCTGCTGACCGCCGGCGTCAGCGCCGGTTTCTACAAAATCTACGAGGAAGCCGACGAACACAACGTCGTCGAGTATCTTTCGTTCTCGCCGGCCAATCCCTCCTCGATCAAGAGCTGCATCGAAAACGCCCGGCTCAATTCGCGCTCGGTACGCACCGCGCTGACCTCCGAGATGTGGGACAATATCAACTCGGCCTGGATCGACCTGCAGGAGGTCTGGGGCAAGGGCACCAGGACCCGCGAGGAATTGGCGAAGTTCCTGCGCTTCGTGCAGGAAACCTCGCTGCGGTTCGACGGCTCGGCTTACCGGACCATGCTGCGCAACGACGCCTACTGGTTCTCGCGGCTCGGCCTGCATCTGGAGCGCGCCGACAACACCGCCCGCATTCTCGACGTCAAGTATCACGTGCTGCTGCCCGAGGAGGAGCATGTCGGCGGCCCGCTTGATTATTATCAGTGGACTTCGATCCTGCGCTCGGTCTCGGCGCTCACGGCCTATCATTGGGTCTACCGCGAAACTTTAAAACCTTGGCTGATCGCGGACCTCCTGATCCTCAACGATTCGCTGCCGCGCTCACTGGCGAGCTGCTACGGCAACCTGGTGCGCAATCTCGACCAGATCGGCGTCGCCTATGGCCGCCAGGGCGCCGCCCAGCGCCATGCCCGCGGCGTCCGCAACCGGCTGGAGCACAGCCACATGGACGACATCTTCCAGCACGGCGTGCATGAATTCATCCAGGAGTTCATTCTGGACAACGCCCGGCTCGGTGAAATCATCGCCAAGCAGTATTTGATCTGATCAGGTATCGTCATTCCGGGGTATCGCGCAGCGATGAACCCGGAATCTCGAGATTCCGGGTTCGATGCTCCGCATCGCCCCGGAATGACGGCGGAGAAGAGTTGGACCCATCATGCGCCTGCGAATTGCCCACACCACCAGCTATCGCTACGAACCGCTGGCCACCGGCGTGATCCAGATTCTGCGCATGACGCCGGGCAGCCATGACGGCCAGTACGTCGCCGAATGGCAGATCGACGTCTCCACCGACTCGCGGCTCGACATGCACCAGGATGCGTTCGGCAATGTCACGCATGTGCTGACCTATGGGCCGATCGCCGACCTCACCATCACGGTCGAAGGCCTGATCGAGACCCACGATACCGGCGGCGTGCTCAGGGGCACCGACGAGCGCTTTCCGCCGAGCTTTTTTCTGCGCTCGACCGATCTGACCAGGGTCAATCCGGCGATGGAAAACTTCGCGCGCGAGCTGCGCTCGGAATCCGAGAGCGACGTGCTCGGCTTCCTGCATGCGCTGATGATGCAGATCAACGAGCACATGACGTTCGACGAAGACCCCACCAACAGCGGCACCTCGGCGGCCGAAGCCTTCGCCGGCAAGCGCGGGGTGTGCCAGGACTACGCGCATATCTTCATCGCCTGCGCGCGCACCGGCGGCGTGCCGGCGCGTTTCGTCGCCGGCCATTTCCTGCGCTCGGACGGCATGGTCCAGCAGCAGGCCGGCCATGCCTGGGCGGAAGCGTTCGTGCCGGATCTCGGCTGGGTCGGATTCGATCCGGCCAACGCCATCTGCACCACCGATGCCCATGCCCGCGTCGCCATCGGGCTAGATTATCTCGGCGCCGCACCGGTGCGCGGCACCCGTTACGGCGGCGGCATGGAAACCCTGTCGGTGGCGGTCAGGGTTGAACAGGTCGGCGGCGGACGGCAGGGGCAGTCGCAAACTCAGTCGTAAGGCCTACATTCCGCGCCACGCAAATTGTACGCTGGCGGACATGCATCTTCCCGTCGTGCGACATGTTGGTCAGTGTCCTCGCGCTGAACGCCGCTTGGCGCTTGACATCGGTCGGCACTCCCCGTGTGATGGGCCACTACAAAAATAATAAGCGCAATGCACAAATTTCCAAGGGAGGTTTCCATGCCGGTGCGTAAAGCTACCCGCATTTTTGGTGGGCTGATGGCCGCGGTTGCGGCGCTGGGTATGGCGGTCTCCGCCGAGGCCCAGGAAAAGAAAATCAAGATCGGCGTGATCTACGACCTGACCGGCCCGCTCGCCGGCGGTGGCTCGGAGCTGCAATATACCGGCGCCAAGATCATGCTCGACCATTTCGCCAAGACCGGAGTCGAAGGTTACAAGATCGAGGCGATTTACGCCGACGCCCAGAGCAAACCCGATATCGCCATCAACGAGGCGACTCGCCTGATCGAGCAGGAAAAGGTCGACATGCTGCTCGGCTTCTTCTCGTCGGCGCAGTGCGTTCCGGTGGCCGCCCGCGTCGAGCAGCTCAAGAAATTCATGTGGATCACCACCTGTATTTCCTCCTCGGTGCTGGCCGACAAGCATTTCAAATACGTGTTCCGTCCGCAGGCCAGCGGCGATCAGTTCGGCATGATGACGATGAACTTCATCGCCGCGAACTCCAAGGAGAAGCTCGGCAAGGACCCGAAAGACCTGCGCGTCGCCATCATCCACGAGGACGGCGCCTACGGCGTCGACGTGGCGAAGGGCAACGAGGCCGGCGCCAAGAAGGCCGGGCTCAATGTGGTGCTGAAGGAAGGCTATTCCGCCACAGCGCCCGATCTGTCCGCGCTGGTCACCAAGCTGAAGCGTGCTCGGCCCGACGTGGTCTTCCACACCGGCTACAATCCCGACATCACGTTGCTGTTGCGCCAGGCGCGTGAACAGGGACTGAAGTTCGGCGCGCTGGTCGGCCATGGCGCCGGCTACGGCGTGTACGAGAAGCTGAAGGAAGGCCTCGGCAAGGACGCCAACCTGATCTTCAACACCGACCCGATCTCGATCTGGCTCGCCAACCAGAAGACCATGGATCCGAAGCTGCCGCCGGTCATCAAGATGGTCGGCGAGGAGTTCGACAAGGCGAAGCCGGGAGTTGCGATCCGCTCGGCGCATGTCGGCATGGCCGCGTCCAACACCTACGTGTTCCTGACCGACGTGCTGCCGCGCGCCATCAAGAAATACGGCGGCGTCGATCCCGAGGCGCTGCGCAAGGCCTCGCTGGATGTCGACATTCCCGAAGGCGGCACCATGCTGGGCTTTGGTGTCAAGTTCCACGGCGAAGCCGACCAGATGGCCGGGCAGAACGAGCGTTCGTTCCCGGTGGTCATCCAGTACATCGACGACAAGTCGTATGTGGTGTGGCCAAAGAGCCAGGCGCAACGCGAGGCCGTACTGCCACTGCCGGCGGGCACGACCTACAGCTACAAATAAGCGACCCGGCGCGTCGGTTCCGATGGCATCGGAGCCGACGCTTCATTCTCCTGCTTTGATGCGTTTTCCCGGCGCCAGCCGGATCCATTTCGCTCGAAAACGCTCCACCCAACAGAAGGGACCGTCGTGCTGGTCGTCGAAGGCTTGGTCAAACGTTTTGGCGGCTTCACTGCCGTCAACAACGTGTCGTTCAAGGTCGAACAGGGCGAGATTCTCGGCCTGATCGGCCCGAACGGTTCGGGCAAGAGCACCATCTTCAACATGCTCTCCGGCACGTTCGCGCCGTCCGCCGGCTCGATCAAGCTTGCCGGCGCCGAGATCTCGGGTCTCCCGCCGCACCGAATCATCAACCGCGGCGTCGGCCGCACTTTCCAGATTCCGCGGCCGTTCCACCGGCTGTCGATGTTCGAGAACGTGGCGCTGGCCGGCTATTTCGGCCAGGGCCGGCACAGCCGGGTCAAGGCGGAGGAAGCCGCCGAGCGCGCGCTCGCTTTGGTCGGCCTGCCCGCCGATCGCGCCGCGCAGGTCGACGGGCTGGGCGCGGCCGGGCTGAAGAAGCTCGAACTCGCCAAGGCGCTGGCGACCGGACCGAAACTGCTGCTGGCCGACGAAAGCCTCGGCGGTCTCGACGAAACCGAGATGGAGCAGGCCGCCGACATGCTTCGCAAGATCCGTGACGAACTCGGCATCACCATCATCTGGGTCGAGCACATCATGGGCGTGCTGATGCGCGTGGTCGACCGCGTCATGGTGCTGGATCACGGCGAAAAGATTTCCGAAGGCTTGCCGAGCGAAGTGTCGAGCGATCCCAGGGTGGTCGAGGTCTATCTCGGCACCGATGCGGACGCGACGCAGGCCGCCGCGGCCGAAGCGCGGCGATAGGCGGAGCGCGGAATGCTTGAACTCAAATCGATCGACGCGGGCTACGGCACCTTCCAGGCGCTGTTCGGGGTCAGCCTCGACGTCAAAGCGGGCGAAGCCGTCGGCGTCATTGGCCCCAACGGCGCCGGCAAGACCACCCTGATGCGGGTGATCTCGGGCCTGATCCGGCCGCGCGCCGGCGCGATCTCGATGGAGGGCGTCGACGTCCTGAAAACGCCGGAGCATCGAATCGTCAGCCTCGGCATCGCCCATGTGCCGGAAAATCGCCGGCTGTTCCCCCGCCTGACGGTGGAGGACAATCTCAAGATGGGCGCCTTCATGCCGGAAGCGCGGGCGCGCTTCGCCGAGCGGCTGGACTACGTATTCGAGCTGTTTCCGCGCATGAAGGAACGCCGCGACCAGATGGCGGGCACCATGTCCGGCGGCGAGCAGCAGATGTGCGCGATCGGCCGGGCGCTGATGTCCGATCCGAAATTGCTGCTGCTCGACGAACCCTCGGCGGGCCTTGCGCCCGTGGTGGTGCAGCAGGTGTTCGAACTGGTGAAACGCATCCGCGCCGGCGGCCTGACCGTGCTGATCGTCGAGCAGAACGTGCAGCAGGTGCTGAAGGTGGTCGACCGCGCCTATTTGCTGGAGGCCGGCTCGATCCGCGCCTCGGGCACCGCCAGCGAGATGCTGGCGAACGATTCGATCCGGCAAGCTTATCTGGGAGTGTAGGTGAAGCGATGAGCGAAATTTTCGACATCTACCTGCTCGAAGCCATGGTCAACGGCATCCTGCTCGGCGGCTTGCTGGCGCTGCTCGCGCTCGGATTGAACCTGATCTTCGGTGTCATTGACGTGACCTGGATCTGCTATGCCGAGCTCGTGATGATCGGCATGTACGGCATGTACTACATGATCCAGGTTTTTGGATTGCCCTATTACGTCGCCGCGCCGTTCGCCATCCTGCTGGTCGCAGGGCTCGGCGCGCTGCTGCATTTGCTCGTCATTGCTCCCCTGCTCTCGGCGCCGCCGATCAACCAGTTGCTCGCCACCGGCGGCGTGCTGTTCGTGCTGCAGAGCTTCGCCACCGTCGCGTTCGGCATCGACTTCCGCAACGTCGGCATCCGGATGCCGGTGCTGCAGTTCGCCGACATGCATTTCAGCTACTCCCGCCTGCTGGCTTTCGCCGCGGCGCTGATCGGCATGCTGCTGGTCTATTTCTTCATGAAGAAGACCTATATCGGCACCGCGATCCGCGCCATCTCGCAGGATCGCCAGATCATGGCGCTGATGGGCGTCGACACCCGCCGAATCTACCTGATCACCTCGGCGATCGGCGGCGCGCTCGCCGGCCTCGCCTCCTGCCTGCTGGTGCTGCAAT
>JBBQUA010000247.1:0-7318 GCA_038212905.1 Hyphomicrobiales bacterium | reverse complement strand
GCCGCCGCAACCGCCGATTTCGAAGCGGCGACGCTGACAGCGAGTTTGCCGTAACGATCCGTGAAAGCGTCGGTGTCGATCTCCTCGAGTTGGATCGCGCCGCTCATGACGCCTTTCTTCCATGCGTCATGCTCCGGATCGGCGCGGAATTCCGGCATCACTTCGCTAGCGAATAATTCGAGCGACTCGCAGATGTGCTCGTGGCTGTTCTTGCCGGCTTGGTTGAGCAGGATCACCTGGTCGATATGCGAACTGCGAAAACGCCGCAACTTTCGGCGAATGGTTTCGGGCGATCCGATCAGGCCGCTGCGCAGGGCCGCCTCCTGCGCTTCCGGATTGTCGCGCTTCCACTTGTTGTATTCGTCCCACATGTTGACGGTGCCGGGGTCGGGACGCTGGCGGTTCTGCGCGGCGCCGTAAAAGCGCAAGGCGAACTGGAAGAAGGTGGCGCCATCGGCGCGCGCGCGGGCCTCCTCGTCGGTCTTGGCGCACATGAAGAACGACACCAGCGCCATGTTCGGATTGATCTCGTAATCCGCCAGCTTCTTCAGCCGCTTTGTAATGGCGTTGTAATAGGCATGCACCCAGGCATGCGCGGCATCGGCGCTGACGAACTGGAAGCCGAGCGCGCCAAAGCCGTGCTGGCCGGCGCGTTCGATGGTCGGCAATTGCGAACACGCCATCCACAGCGGCGGATGCGGCTTCTGCACCGGCTTCGGCACCACGTTGCGCAGCGGAATGTCAAAATACTTGCCGTGATGCTCGCTGCCGCCGTCCCTGAACATCGGGAAGATCGCGGCCACGGCCTCCTCGAACACCTCTTTCTTGGTTTCCATGTCGCGGCCGAACGGCGTCAGTTCCGTAATCGAGGCGCTTTCGCCCATACCGAATTCGCAGCGGCCATTGCTGAGCAGGTCAAGTACCGCGACCCGCTCGGCGACACGCGCCGGATGGTTGGTGGTGAGCTGAAAGATGCCGTGGCCGAGCCGGATGTTTTTGGTGCGTTGCGAGGCCGCGGCAAGAAACGATTCCGGCGACGGCGAATGCGAATATTCTTCCAGGAAATGATGCTCCACCACCCAAGCATGGTCATAGCCGAGCCGGTCGGCGGTCTCCAGCTGCGTCAGCGCGTTCTGGTAGAGTTTCAACTCGTCGCCGGCCTGCCACGGACGTGGCAATTGCAGCTCGTAAAAGATGCCGAACTTCATGATGCGTTCCTCCGCGGCCGGCTTGTCGTTGACGGTATTGTAATAGCCGCGAGGGCCAAGTCCATCGCCGAGGAATTCCGCGGAGCGGAACGACCGAGGCGACGTCAGTTCGCGGCCGAATGCGGGGGGAACCCGTCTGGAATTGATCGAGATCAAGGTGCAGTCGATTCGAAGCCCGAGACTGATCTTCAGGCAGCGGCCCTGATGCCGCCGATCAATCCATTTTGAGTGAGACGCAACATGTCGGCCGCTGGCAACGACACGGATGGACGGCCGCGCCGCAGGCGCATGGAAATCTTTGCGTTTCTGTTTCTGACCGCGGTGCTGCTGCCGGCTTTCGCGGTTGCCACCGTCGGCAGCTACGGCCTTGGCGTCTGGGTCTACCAGATGCTGGCCGGGCCCCCCGGCCCTCCCGCGCGCTAACCGCACCTTTTCAAGGAAAATCCCCTGGCCAGACCTCACAACGCCATCGACCGACGGGCCCTCATCACGGGCCGTCTGCTGAAAGCCGACCAGGTGGTCGCGCCGCCCGGCGGCGAGATCGCCAGCATTCTGGTGCAGGCGCGGCCGGACCGCCTCGCCGAGGTCGAAAGCGCCATCGTGGCGCTGGCCGGATGCGAGATCTACGGCCGCGATCCCAAGGGCAAACTGGTCGTCGTGGTCGATGCAGCCGATGCCGGCGCGCTCGGGTCCACGCTCAACACCATCGCGCTGTTGCCCGACGTCTACACCGCCTCGCTCGTCTTTCACGCCATCGACGCAAGCTGACACTTCGGAAGGAACTGTCATGACCGCACCGAAGCTCGACCGCCGCCAGGTTCTGAAGCTGGAGGCCGCCGCGATGGCGGCGCTGGCGGGCGGCATGACCACGCCGGCGCTGGCGGCCAATCTCGTCACTGCGCGCACCGAGAGCGAATTGAAATGGGACAAGGCGGCATGCCGCTTCTGCGGCACCGGCTGCAGCGTCATGGTGGCGACCAAGGACAATCGCGTGGTCGCAACCCATGGCGACATCAAGTCGGAGGTCAACCGCGGACTCAACTGCGTGAAAGGCTATTTCCTTTCCAAGATCATGTACGGCCACGACCGCCTCACCCAGCCGATGCTGCGCAAGACGAACGGCAAATACGACAAGAACGGCGAGTTCACGCCGGTGTCGTGGGATGAAGCCTTCGACATCATGGCGGAGAAATACAAGGCGGCGCTGAAGAAGCGCGGCCCCAGCGGGGTCGGCATGTTCGGTTCCGGACAATGGACGATCTGGGAAGGCTATGCCGCCTCGAAACTGTTCAAGGCCGGCTTCCGCACCAACAACATCGATCCCAATGCGCGGCACTGCATGGCCTCGGCCGTGGCCGGCATGATGCGCACCTTCGGTATCGATGAGCCGATGGGCTGCTACGACGACATCGAGGCGGCGGATGCGTTCGTGCTGTGGGGCTCGAACATGGCCGAGATGCACCCGATCCTGTGGACCCGGGTAACCGATCGCAGGCTCTCGGCGCCGCATGTCCGCGTCGCCGTGCTGTCGACCTTCGAGCACCGCTCGTTCGACCTCGCCGACATCGGCATGGTGTTCAAGCCGCAGACCGACCTCTACATTCTCAACGCCATCGCCAACCACATCATCAAGACCGGCCGGGTCAACAAGGCCTTCGTCGCCGCGCACACCATGTTCAAGCGCGGCCAGACCGACATCGGTTATGGCCTTCGCCCGGAACATCCGCTGCAGAAGAAGGCGACGGGTGCCGCCAAGGCCAACGACTCCACCGACATGAGCTTCGAGGACTACGCCAAATTCGTCGCCGACTATTCGCTGGAGAAGGCGGCGGAAATGTCGGGCGTGCCGGTCAACCGGCTTGAGGCGCTGGCCGAGCTCTACGCCGACCCCAAGATCAAGGTCACCAGTTTCTGGACCATGGGATTCAACCAGCACACCCGCGGCGTCTGGTGCAACAACCTCGTCTACAACATACATTTGCTGACCGGGAAAATCTCCGAACCCGGCAACAGCCCGTTCTCGCTGACCGGCCAGCCTTCGGCCTGCGGCACCGCGCGCGAAGTTGGCACTTTCTCGCATCGCCTGCCCGCCGACATGGTGGTGACCAACAAGGCACATCGCGACATCGCCGAGAAGATATGGAAGCTGCCGGAGGGCACCATTCCCGACAAGCCGGGCTACCACGCCGTGCTGCAGAGCCGGATGCTGAAGGACGGCCTGCTCAACGCCTACTGGGTGCAGGTCAACAACAATCTGCAGGCCGGACCCAACGCCAACGAGGAGACCTATCCGGGTTTCCGCAATCCGGAAAACTTCATCGTGGTGTCCGACGCCTATCCGTCGGTGACGGCGCTCGCCGCCGATCTGGTCCTGCCGACCGCGATGTGGGTGGAAAAGGAAGGTGCCTACGGCAATGCCGAGCGGCGCACCCAGTTCTGGCACCAGATGGTCACGGCACCCGGCGAGTCGCGCTCGGACCTGTGGCAGCTGATGGAATTCTCCAAGCGTTTCAAGATCGAGGAAGTCTGGCCGGAAGAGCTGATCGCCAAGAAGCCGGAATACCGCGGCAAGACGCTGTTCGACGTGCTCTACAAGAACGGCCAAGTCGACAAATTCCCGCTGTCCGACATTGAAGCCGGTTACGGCAACGACGAGTCGAAAGCGTTCGGGTTCTACGTTCACAAGGGCCTGTTCGAGGAATACGCCTCTTTCGGCCGCGGTCATGCCCATGACCTGGCGCCGTTCGATACCTATCACCGCGAGCGCGGGCTACGCTGGCCTGTCGTCAACGGCCAGGAAACCAAATGGCGTTTTCGCGAGGGCATGGACCCCTATGTCAAGGCCGGGGCCGGCGTGCAGTTCTACGGTTTCCCGGACGGCAAGGCGCGGATTTTCGCCCTGCCGTTCGAACCGGCCGCCGAATCCCCCGATAGCGAATATCCGTTCTGGCTCTCGACTGGCCGCGTGCTCGAACACTGGCATTCCGGCACCATGACGCGCCGCGTTCCCGAACTCTACAAGGCGTTCCCGGAAGCGGTGTGCTTCATGCATCCCGATGACGCCGCCGAACTCAAGCTGAGGCGCGGCGACGAGATCAAGGTGCAGTCGCGCCGCGGTTTTATCCGTACCCGGGTGGAGACCCGCGGCCGCAACAAGACGCCGCGCGGCCTCGTCTTCGTGCCCTGGTTCGATGAGGCGCAGCTCATCAACAAGGTGACGCTGGATGCCACCGACCCGATCTCGCTGCAGACCGACTACAAGAAATGCGCGGTGCGCATCGAAAAGGTGGGCACGACATGATCGGCAAACCCGGAATTTTCCTGCTGCTCGTCGCGCTCGCGGCCGGATCGAGTTCGTTGCTGGCGCAATCGCTCAATTCGGGCCTGCGCGGCCCGACCCCGCTCAACGAAGTGGGGCCAGCGCCACCGATGACGCCGATGCGCAACACCTCGGAGAAGGAGGTGCGAAACTATCCGGAGCAACCGCCGGTGATTCCGCACTCGATCGAGGGCTACCAGATCGACATCAACGGCAACAAATGCCTGACCTGTCACGCCCGCGCCCGCACCGGCGAGTCGAAAGCCCCGATGGTCTCGATCACCCACTTCATGGATCGCGACGGCCAGTTCCTGGCCTCGGTGTCGCCGCGCCGGTTCTTCTGCACCCAATGCCACGTGTCGCAGAATGTGGTGAAGGCCCCGATCACCAATGACTTCGTCGACGTCGACACGCTGGTCAGCCGCGCCACCCCGGGAGGGCGCCGATGAGCGCGTCCGATCCGGCGGAACCGCGCCGATCCCTGCTGGCGCGTCTCTGGCATTTCATCGTCGAATTGTGGGGCGTGCTGCGCCGGCCAAGCTCGGTGTTCGGGCTCGGCGTGCTGGTTCTCGCAGGTTTCGTCGCCGGCGTGATTTTCTGGGGTGGCTTCAACACCGCGCTGGAAATCACCAATACGGAAAAATTCTGCACCGGCTGCCACGAGATGAAGGACAACGTGTTCGCCGAACTGAAAACCACCGTGCATTTCTCCAACCGTTCCGGGGTCCGCGCCAGCTGTCCGGACTGCCACGTCCCGCACAACTGGACCGACAAGATCGCGCGCAAGATGCAGGCTTCCAAGGAAGTCTGGGGCAAGATCTTCGGCACCATCGATACCCGCGAGAAGTTCGTCGATCATCGGCTCGAAATGGCGCTGCGCGAATGGGCGCGGTTCAAGGCCAATGACTCGCTGGAATGCCGCAACTGCCATAGCTCGGAGTCGATGGACATCACCAAGCAGTCGCCGCGCGCCTCGGTGGCGCATCAGCGCTTCCTGTTTTCAGGCGAAAAGACCTGCATCGACTGCCACAAGGGCATCGCCCACCAGCTGCCGGACATGAAGGGCGTCCCGGGCTGGCAATAGCGCCGCCCTCCGGCGGCTTGCACTGACTGCTCGAATGGTTAGCTTGGGAGGGCTGAGTCGCGGCCGATTGCCATGCGGCCATCCCCCATTCGAGCCCCCATGACCACCTTCACGCCCCATCAAGACGCCGCGCTCAAGGCCGTTGCCGACTGGCTCAAGGCCAAACCCGGCAAGAACGGCACGCCGCCGGTGTTCCGGCTGTTCGGCTATGCCGGCACCGGCAAGACCACGCTGGCGCGGCATATCGCCGAGGGCGTCAGTGGCGGGGTGAAATTCGCGGCCTTCACCGGCAAGGCCGCCCTGGTGATGCGCAACAAGGGTTGCGACAACGCCTCCACCATCCACTCTTTGATCTATCGCGCCCGCGAATCCGGCGTCGAGCAGCCGAGTTTTGAACTGTGGGACGACGCGCCCGCCTCCAAGGCAAAGCTGATCGTGATCGACGAATGCTCGATGGTGGATGCCGATCTCGGCCGCGATCTGATGTCGTTCGAATGTCCGCTGCTGGTGCTCGGCGATCCCGCGCAGCTGCCGCCGATCCAGGGCGGCGGCTTCTTCACCGATTGCGAGCCCGATGTGATGCTGACCGAAGTGCATCGCCAGGCCCAGGACGATCCGATCATCCGGATGTCGATGGACGTGCGCGAGGGCCGCGACCTCGATATCGGCCGCTACGGCGAAAGCCAGGTGGTGTCGCGCGACGAACTCGATCCGGACCGGGTGATGCAGGCCGACCAGGTGCTGGTCGGGCGCAACAACACGCGGCGCGCCTACAATATGCGGGTGCGGCAGAAGCAGAACATCGAAGATCCGTTGCCGGTGGCCGGCGACAAGCTGGTGTGTCTGCGCAACAACCGCAAGAAAGGCCTGTTCAACGGCGGGCTGTGGCGGGTGAAGTCGCGCGCGGCGTCGAAATCCCAGATCATCACTATGCGGCTGTCGCCCGATGAGGATTTCGGCCACAAGGTGACGAAAGTCTCGGTGCGCGGCGACTGTTTTGGCGGCGCCATCGACACCATCCCGTGGGAACAGCGCAAGCCCTATGACGAGTTCGACTACGGCTATGTGCTGACGGTGCACAAGTCGCAGGGCTCGCAATGGGACGACGTGGTGCTGTTCGACGAGAGTTTTGCCTTCCAGGAAAGCCGCGCCCGCTGGCTCTACACCGGCATCACGCGCGCCGCCAAGCGGCTGAGCGTGGTGATCTGAGCCGGCGCATCCCCTCCTCCCGCGAAGCGGTGGGGAAGGGAGAAGGTTCACGAACTCGTGTGCATCGGGCCGTAACAACTCCCGTCCCGCCGCGTATCTTGGGGACATCGGGCAGGCCGCCGGCGTTGCGAACCGTGGCAGCCGCATTAAACTGCTCACCCATCCGCTGACCCCTGAGGAAACCCCATGTCCCGCAGCTTCACCCGCCTTTCGCTTGGAGCCGCCGCGCTCGGCGCGCTGGCGATCTCAGCCCTGGCCCTCGCGCCCGCGCGCGCGGCCGAAGACGCCGTGATCATTCCCGCCCCCGCGGTCGACGTCAAAGCCACCGACGGGGTTCAGACCGCCATCCTCGCCGGGGGCTGCTTCTGGGGCGTGCAGGGCGTGTTCCAGCATACCGCGGGCGTGCTGAACGCGGTATCCGGCTATGCCGGCGGCAGCAAGGCGACCGCGAACTACACCATGATCACGACCGGCGCCACCGGCCATGCCGAGACGGTC
>JBBQUA010000246.1:0-7365 GCA_038212905.1 Hyphomicrobiales bacterium | reverse complement strand
GTCGAACTCGGCCTTGGTCGCGATCAGCGGCACCATCACCTCGAGGCCGACCGCCTTGCCGGTGCGCTTTTCCGCCTCGACCGCGGCCTCGAAGATGGCGCGCGCCTGCATCTCGGCGATTTCGGGATAGGCGATGGCGAGCCGGCAGCCACGGAAGCCGAGCATCGGATTGAACTCGGCGAGATCGCGGGCGCGGTCGGCGAGGCGCCGCGGATCGGTATTCATCGCGCGCGCGACTTCCTCGATCTCGGCCTGGGTGTGCGGCAGGAACTCATGCAGCGGCGGATCGAGCAGCCGGATCGTCACCGGCAGGCCCTTCATGATCTCGAACAGTTCGACGAAATCGGCGCGCTGCATCGGCAGCAGTTTTGCCAGCGCGGCGCGGCGGGCCTGCTCGTCCTCGGCGAGAATCATCTCGCGCACGGTGCGGATCCGTCTTTCCTCGAAGAACATGTGCTCGGTGCGGCACAGCCCGATGCCCTCGCCGCCGAATTTGATGGCGGTGCGGGCATCGTCCGGGGTGTCGGCGTTGACGCGGATCCCGAGCTTTCGGAAAGAATCGGCCCAGCCCATCAGCGTGCCGAATTCGCCGGACATCGCCGGCTCGATCATCGGCATCCGTCCGGCCAGCACCTGGCCCAGCGAACCGTCGATGGTGATGACGTCGCCGGTCTTGAAGGTGCGCGTACCGATGCTCATGGTGCCGCGGCCGTAATCGACCCGGATCGAGCCGCAGCCGGAGACGCAGGGCTTGCCCATGCCGCGCGCCACCACCGCCGCATGCGAGGTCATGCCGCCGCGGGTGGTCAGGATGCCTTCGGCGGCGTGCATGCCGTGAATGTCTTCGGGGCTGGTTTCGATCCGCACCAGAATGACCTTGCGGCCATCGGCCTGCAGCTTGGCGGCTTCATCGGACGAGAACACGATTTCGCCGGAAGCGGCGCCGGGCGAAGCCGGCAGACCCGTGGCGATGATATCGCGCTTGGCGCCGGGATCGATGGTCGGATGCAGCAACTGGTCGAGCGAGGCGGGATCGATCCGCGACACCGCTTCCTTCTTCGAGATCAGGCCTTCATTGGCGAGTTCGACGGCGATGCGCAGCGCGGCTTTGGCGGTGCGCTTGCCGCCGCGGGTCTGCAGCATCCACAGCTTGCCCTGCTCGACCGTGAACTCCATGTCCTGCATGTCGCGGTAGTGCTTTTCCAGCAGCGTATAGAATTTGGTCAGTTCCTTGAACGCATCGGGCATCGCGATTTCCATCGATGCCTTGTCGGAGCCGGATTCCTTGCGCGCGAATTCGGTGATGTCCTGCGGCGTGCGGATGCCGGCCACCACGTCCTCGCCTTGCGCGTTGATCAGGAATTCGCCGTAAAGCTTGCTCTCGCCGGTCGAGGGATTGCGGGTGAACGCAACGCCGGTCGCCGAGGTCTCGCCCATATTGCCGAACACCATGGCCTGCACGTTGACCGCGGTGCCCCAGGATTCCGGAATGTCGTGCAGCCGGCGATAGGTCACCGCGCGCGCATTCATCCAGGATGAAAACACCGCACCGATCGCGCCCCACAATTGCGCGTGAGGATCCTGCGGGAAATCCTTCCCCGTCTCGCGCGCCACCGCTTCCTTGTAGCGGCCGACCAGTTCGACCCAGTCGTCGCCGGTCAGATCGGTGTCAAGCGTGTAGCCCTGTCCATCCTTGAAGGTATCGAGGATGTCCTCGAAATGATGATGCTCGAAGCCGAGCACGACATCCGAATACATCGTGATGAAGCGGCGATAGCTGTCATAGGCGAAGCGGCGATCGCCCGACAATTCCGCCAGCGCTTCCACGGTCTTGTCGTTGAGGCCGAGATTGAGCACGGTGTCCATCATGCCCGGCATCGAGGCGCGGCCGCCGGAGCGCACCGAAACCAGCAGCGGATTTTTGGTATCGCCGAACGCCTTGCCGGTCAGCTTGCCGACGTGGTCCAGCGCCTTCTCGACCTGCGCCTTCAAGGCCGCGGGATAGGATTTGTCGTGGGCGTAGAAATAGCTGCAGACCGAGGTCGGGATGGTGAAGCCGGGAGGCACCGGCAGGCCGAGATTGGCCATCTCGGCGAGGTTGGCGCCCTTGCCGCCGAGCAGGTCGCGCAGGCCGGCTTTGCCTTCCGCCTTGCCGTCGCCAAAGGTGAACACCCATTTGCCGGATTTTGCCAGATCGGCGGGCTTCGCCGGCGACTTGACCACATCAGGCTTTTTCGCAGGCTTAGGCGCCGGCTTGGCCGGGCTCTTCGTCAACGCCTTGCGGGCGCCGACCGGCGCTGCGGCCTTCGCCCGGACGGGCAAGGAGGGCTTTGATTTCGCTGCGGTTTTCTTCAGCTTGGATGCGGCTTTGGCCATGGCTTACAAACAATCCGCTGATGGAGGGAGATGCGCGCCTTACACCACTTTGGCCGGTCCTGCGCAAGGCGCGAGTTCCCGGTTTGAGCCTTACTTGAACAGCTTGAACAGGCCGAGACCCGCCAGCCCGATGAAGATCAGGTAGATCGCGACGACGAGATTGAGGAAGCGCGGCATGATCAGAATGAGAACGCCGGCGATCAGCGCCACGATGGGCTGAAGGTGGGCAGCGGTGATGGTCATGAATCTCTCCGGTGTGATGCTGGCGGGAAATCGAATCGACAAGGAACATTTTAGCCCGCTCCAAGGTTCCACGATAGGAGACGTCTGCGACGCCAACAGGTTCCCCTGTTGCCGGAAAGTGCCGAAAATTGCAGCGCGGAACCTGAGCCTTTTCCAGGAACGATGCCTCACGCGATGAATTGGGTAGGGATTGCGTGCTGCGCCGAAGCCAGCCGCATTACCTTGAGGGAGTTGTTCATGCGGAACAGAATATTGGCCGTTGCTGCAATCGTCGGCGCCGTCGGCGCCCCGATCGCGGCGCAGGCACAGAGCGAGATCACCACGGGCGCCGCGCGCGGCAATACCGTCGTCGTTACCGAGACGGATGGCATCGCCACCGAACGTCGTCCGGCGTTCCGCGAATATGTCATCCGCCAGCAGGTTCCGAAATTCACGGTCCCGGATCGGATCGCGGTAGGCAACGTGTTACCGGACGCCGGCATTACCTATTACGACGTGCCGCAGGCCTACGGCGCCACGACCCATCGCTACACCGTGGTGAACGGACAGACCGTGCTGGTCGATCCAGGCACCCGCCGCATCGTTCAGGTGGTCGATTAAGGGTTCAACCGCCTGAACGACATGTCCGGATGCCCGCAGCGGCGCTTTCCGGACATCAAAGGCCCCGTCCGGTCTCCCCCACCGAGCGGGGCTTTTCTTTTTAAGAGTCGTCATTGCGAGCGAAGCGAAGCAATCCAGCTTTCTTGAAACGTCACCAAAGAAGAAAGCTGGATTGCTTCGTCGCAAGCGCTCCTCGCAATGACGGTTGCGGGAGTGGAGCGCAACACCCTCGCCGTCATCCCGAGGTGCCAGCCCCTTCGACGGGCCGCAAGCACCGAGCAGTAACTTTCGAGGCTACCTAATCCTGTATCTTGGAAAAATCCGCCACCGCGCGCGTCGCGGCGCGGATTTCGTTCAGCAGCTTCAGGCGGTTCTCGCGAACCCGGGCGTCGTCGTCGTTGACCTTCACCTTGTCGAAGAAAGCATCCACCGCCGGACGCAACTTTGCCATCGCGCTCATAGCTGCGGCAAAATCTTCCCTAGCCACCGCAGCGCCGGCTTCGGCCGTCACCTGATCGATGGCTTTCGCCAGTGCCTTCTCTTCGTCGAGAGAATAGAGCATCGCATCCGGCGCGCCGTCATAGGCTTTGCCGTCCTTCTTTTCCTCGATCCGGAGAATGTTCGCCGCGCGCTTGGCGCCGGCGAGCAGGTTCTTGCCATCGTCGGTATCGAGGAATTTTCCGAGTGCTTCGACGCGGCGAACCACCAGCAACAGATCGTCCTGGCCTTCCGCAAAGACAGCATCGACGAGATCATGTCGTGCACCTTGCTCGCGCAATTGACCCTTCAGGCGATCGGCGAAAAAGGAGAGAAGGTCGATGCATTTCTGATCGACTTGCTGACCGTTCCAGTTCTTCAATCCCTGCGCACCAACGAAAGCCAATATGTGCTTGTTCGCCACCGGCATTAAGTTGATGCGGATATTGTTTTCGACGATCAACCGGATGATCCCCAGCGCTGCCCTGCGCAACGCATATGGATCCTTACTCCCCGTCGGCTTTTCTTCGATCGCCCAAAAGCCTACCAACGTATCGAGCTTATCCGCCAGCGCCACGGCAACACTCACCGGATCGGCCGGTACCCGATCCGCCGGTCCCTGCGGCTTATAGTGCTCCTCGCTCGAAGCCGCGACCGAAGCATCCTCACCCTGCGCCAGCGCATAGTACTTGCCCATCAGGCCCTGCAACTCGGGAAATTCGCCAACCACTTCAGTCAGCAAATCCGCCTTCGCCAGGCGCGCCGCGCGCCTTGTCTTTTCGACATCAGCGCCAACCAGCGGCGCGATCTCCGCCGCCAATCGCTCGATGCGCTTGATGCGCTCGCCTTGGGTGCCGAGCTTCTCGTGAAACACGATGTTCTCGAATTTCGGCAGCCGGTCTTCCAGTTTTGTCTTGAGATCCGTGTCGTAGAAAAACTTCGCGTCGCTCAACCGCGCGCGGATCACGCGCTCATTGCCGGCGATGATGGCCTTGCCGCCGTCGGACGCCTCGATATTGGCCGTGAGGATGAACTTGTTGACGAGCTTTCCGGTCTTGGGATCGCTGACCACAAAACACTTCTGGTTGTTGCGGATGGTGGCGCGGATCACTTCGCCCGGGATCGACAAGAATTCCGGATCGAACGAGCCCATCAGCACCACCGGCCATTCGACCAGCCCCGAAACCTCGTCTGTCAGCACCTGGTCCTCGACCAGCTCAAAACCCTGCGCGAAGGCGAGCTGTTTGGCGTCGGCGAGGATGATGTCCTTGCGGGCCTGCGGATCGAGCACGACGTTGGCGGCCTTCAGCTTGGCCTCATAGTCCTCGAAGCGGCGAACTTGTATTGCCGCCGGCGCCATGAAGCGGTGGCCTGATGTGGTCTGCCCGGCCTCGATGCCAGCGATCTCGAACTTCACGACGTCGGGCTCTTCGGTATCAATCCCAAACGTCGCGACGATGGAATGCAGCGGCCGCACCCAGCTCAGCGCGCCCGGACGTCCCGAGCGTTCGCCCCAGCGCATCTGCTTCGGCCACGGGAAGGTGCGGATGATCACCGGCAGCATGTCGGCAAGCACGTCCAGCGTGGCGCGGCCGGGCTTTTCGATCAGCGCGATGTAGAAATCGCCCTTCTTCGGGTCGCGCTGGATCTTGGCTTCGTCGAGCGACTTCAGGCCGGTGGCTTTCAGGAATCCCTGCACGGCCGCATCCGGTCCGCCGACGCGCGGGCCCTTGCGCTCTTCCTTCAGATCCGACTGACGCGCGGGAATGCCGTGCACCGTCAGCGTCAGCCGCCGCGGCGTCGCGAACGCTTTTGCCCCCTCATAGACCAGGCCTTCGGCGACGAGCTTGTCCGTCACCATGCGGCGCAGATCGTCGGCCGCCTTCGCCTGCATGCGCGCGGGAATTTCTTCGGAAAACAGCTCGAGGAGAAGATCCGGCATTTTTCTACTCCCCTCCCCCCGCCTTCGGCGGGGAGGGATCGGGGGTGGAGGGGGTTTCCGCGAACTCGCTGCCAGTCGCACGCGGGGCATCGAGCGCTGCATCGATTGCAGAGAGCACGCCGGGCATGTTGGAGAGCAGGTTCGTGCTCGCCGACAGATTTATGCTCAATGGTGAAATCGCTGTTCTCACGCCGCCCTGCCCGCTTCGGTGTGGACCCAGGCTTCGCCGCAGGCTTTGGCGAGTTCGCGCACGCGCATGATGTAGCTTTGACGCTCGGTTACCGAGATCACGCCGCGGGCGTCGAGCAGGTTGAAGGCGTGGCTGGCCTTGATGCATTGGTCGAAGGCCGGCAGCGCCATCAAATGTTCCTGTCGGTTGCTGCCGCTCTTCCATCCGGCTTCGAGATATTTTTTGCAGGCTTCCTCAGCCATGGAAAACTGCTTGAACAGCATGTCGGCGTCGGAATGTTCAAAATTGTGCCGAGAATATTCCTGCTCGGCCTGCAGGAAGACGTCGCCATAGGTCACCTTGTCGGCGCCCTCGCGGCCATTGAAATTGAGATCGTAGACGCGGTCGACGCCCTGCACATACATCGCAAGGCGCTCCAGCCCGTAGGTGAGTTCGCCCGCGACCGGCGAACATTCGACGCCGGCGACCTGCTGGAAGTAAGTGAATTGCGACACTTCCATGCCGTCGCACCAGCACTCCCAGCCCAGCCCCCAGGCGCCCAGCGTCGGGCTTTCCCAGTCGTCTTCGACAAAGCGGATGTCGTGCAGCGCGGAGTCGATGCCGATCGCGGCCAGCGACTTCAAATACAGGTCCTGCAGATCCGGCGGCGACGGCTTTATGATCACCTGAAACTGATAATAGTGCTGCAGCCGGTTGGGGTTTTCGCCGTAGCGGCCGTCCTTCGGCCGGCGCGACGGCTGCACATAGGCGGCCTTCCATGGCCGCGGCCCGAGCGCCCGCAACGTGGTTGCCGGATGAAACGTGCCCGCGCCCATTTCCATGTCATAGGGCTGCAGGATCACGCAGCCTTGATCGGCCCAGAACCGCTGCAGAGCCAGGATAAAGCCCTGGAACGAGCGTTCCGGGCGCATGTGGGCAGGAATGGCGTCCATCGTCAGAATCGGTCTCGCGAGGGGGCTGAAAGAGCGCGGACCGTATCGGCGGGGAAGCGGGGAATCAAGGCAATCCCGGGAACCTTGGGAGCTCGAAGCGGTTAGCCTTCCGAACCACGGCGCGCCGGAGTTCGTGATCGATCTCGATGGGATCGTGAACACCTCCGCGCCGAGGCGTCCGCTACAACAAATTGTCCTCCAGGCTTGCTCGCCGGTCCTTACGGGTGGTGCCCCACCCCAAGGCCGGCGCAAGTGTTTTTGGGGGACCATTCACAGCAGCCAAACTCTTTATTCCTCATGGTGAGGAGCGGCCCCTTGGCCGCGTCTCGAACCATGAGAGCCCGGATGGCTGAAACGGTTGAACCCGCGGCCATCCTTCGAGACGCATCGCTTTGCGATGCTCCTCAAGATGAGGACCAATGAGGTTGAGGCGAGGATCACCCCGGCCTGTAAGCACCCGTGTTGGGATCCCGCCGCAGCGTCGGAATGTCGTTGGCGCTGACCGTCTCGGCGACCCGTGCCAGCCGCGCCTCTTCCAGTTCCCGGTTGACCCTCTTGGCGGTGCGGTACGCCCAGCGGACCACGGCCAGACTACCCAGGGCGCC
>JBBQUA010000245.1:0-7372 GCA_038212905.1 Hyphomicrobiales bacterium | reverse complement strand
CATCGAGACCCTGGTCGACAAGGCCAGCAAGGCGCTCGCGGTGAACTGGGACGACGAACTGGTCAAAGCCACGGCATTGACAAAGGACGGCGCCGTGATTCATCCGAATTTTCAGCCGAAAGCATAAGGAGAGCCGCCATGGATCATATCGCGCAGGCCGTCGATCCCTTCGTGTTCCGGCTGTCGATTTTCGTGCTCGCCGTGTTCGTCGGCTATTTCGTGGTGTGGTCGGTGACCCCGGCGCTGCACACCCCGCTGATGTCGGTGACCAACGCGATCTCCTCGGTGATCGTGGTCGGCGCGCTGCTCGCGGTCGGCGTTCCCATGATCTCGAGCGGCAGCGGTTGGGCGCGGGGCTTCGGTTTCGTCGCGCTGATCTTTGCCTGTGTGAATATCTTCGGCGGCTTCCTTGTCACCCAGCGCATGCTGGCGATGTACAAGAAGAAGGCCAAGTAAAATGTCCATTGAGCGGCGTGCACCTCGGGGTGACGATGACAAAGGGGACCTGAGATGAACGCCAATCTGGCTGCCGTATTGTATCTCGTGGCGGGTGTGCTTTTCATCCTGTCGCTGCGTGGCCTGTCCAGTCCCGCCACATCGCGCCTGGGAAATTTCTTCGGCATGCTCGGCATGGCGATCGCGATCGCCACCACGATCGCCAGCCATCCGCCGGCTGACGGCCTCGCCTGGGTGCTGGTTATCCTGGGCGTCGCGATCGGCGGCGGCATCGGCGCGGTGATTGCGCGCCGGGTGCCGATGACGTCGATGCCGGAGTTGGTCGCTGCGTTCCACTCGCTGGTCGGCATGGCCGCGGTGCTGGTCGCGGCCGGCGCGTTCTACGCGCCCGAGGCCTTCGACATCGGCACGCCCGGCAACATCCACGGCGCCAGCCTGGTCGAGATGTCGCTCGGCGTTGCCATCGGCGCGCTGACGTTTACGGGCTCGGTGATCGCGTTTGCAAAACTCTCGGGCCGCATGAGCGGTGCGCCGATCATCCTGCCGGCGCGTCACATCATCAACATTGCACTGGCGATTGCGCTGGTGGTCTTCATCGTCGGCCTCGTGATGTCCGGCAGCGCGCTCGACTTCTGGCTGATCACCATCATTGCGCTGGCGCTCGGCGCGCTCCTGATCATCCCGATCGGCGGCGCGGACATGCCGGTCGTGATCTCGATGCTGAATTCCTATTCCGGCTGGGCGGCCGCCGGCATCGGGTTTACCCTTGGCAATTCGGCGCTGATCATCACCGGCGCGCTGGTCGGCTCGTCGGGCGCGATCCTATCCTACATCATGTGCCACGCCATGAACCGCTCCTTCATCTCGGTCATATTAGGCGGTTTTGGTGGCGAGACCGCTGCGGCCGGCGCCGGCGGCGGCGAAGTGCGCCCGGTGAAACTGGGGTCGGCCGACGACGCCGCCTTCATCATGAAGAACGCGCAGAAGGTCATCATCGTGCCCGGCTACGGCATGGCGGTGGCGCAGGCCCAGCACGCCTTGCGCGAGATGGCCGACCGGCTCAAGAAGGAAGGCGTCGAGGTCAAATACGCCATTCATCCCGTCGCCGGCCGCATGCCCGGCCACATGAACGTGCTGCTCGCCGAAGCCAATGTGCCCTATGACGAGGTGTTCGAACTCGAAGACATCAATTCCGAATTCGCCCAGGCCGACGTCGCCTTCGTGATCGGCGCCAACGACGTCACCAATCCGGCGGCCGAGGACGACAAGACCTCGCCGATCTACGGCATGCCGGTGCTGCAGGTCTGGAAGGCCGGCACCGTGATGTTCATCAAGCGCTCGCTGGCGTCAGGCTATGCCGGCATCGACAATCCGCTGTTCTACCGCGACAACACCATGATGCTGCTCGGCGACGCCAAGAAGATGACCGAGAACATCGTCAAGGGGATGTAAGCCGGTTACGGCAAATCATGACCGTCCTGAAATGGCTCCTGATCGTCGTTTCGGTCGGCTATCTCGGCGGCCTTGCCGCTCTGATCCTGCTGCAGCGGTCGTTTCTGTTTCCGATTCCGCAAACCGTGCGCACGACGCCGGCCGCTGCCGGCTTCCCGGCCGTCGAGGAACATCTGCTGACCACTGAGGATGGCGAGAAGGTCATCGTCTGGCACCTTGCGGCGAAGCCGGGGCGCCCCGTCATTCTCTACTTTCACGGCAACGGCGATTTCCTCGCCGGCTTCTTCGGCCGCTTTCGCGAACTGATCGCCGATGGCATAGGCATCGTCGCGCTTTCCTATCGCGGCTATGCCGGCTCGAGCGGACGCCCGAGCGAGCAGGGCCTGCTGAGGGATGCCGCGGCGGCCTATGGCTTCACCATGGCGCGATACGGCACGGAGAGAATTGCCGTCTGGGGTTTTTCGCTCGGCAGTGGTGTCGCGGTGGCACTGGCGGCGGAACAGCCGGTCGGCAAAGTGATTCTGGAGGCGCCTTACACATCGATCGCCGAGGTTGCCGCGTCGGCATTTCCGATCTTCCCGGTCCGCCTCGTGATGCGGGATCCGTTTCACTCGGACCGGCGCATTGCCGGGGTGAAAGCTCCGCTGCTGTTCATGCACGGTGCCCGCGATGGAACGATTCCAATTGTCTTTGGCGAGCGCCTGTTCGCGCTGGCGCCTGAACCGAAACAGTTCGTCCGGTTCCCCGAAGGCGGCCACAACGATCTCGACGCATATGGCGCGACGGCAACGGTGCGGCAATTCCTCGGCGCCGCGAGCGGCCGATAGATGCTAGGTTCTGATGATCAGCGGTTTCGCAGGTTCCAGGGGATCACAGTATGAGCGCGCACGGCCCGATGCCGCGATCGGCGTGGATTTTTCCGGTGCTGGCGGTTTTGCTGTTCGCAGGCGCCACCGCGCTGGGCTTTACGTTTACGCCTTCGGCTGCGGGGCTGGTTTTCGCGGCTGTCCTGCTGGTCATCCTGTTCGGCACGGTGTTTGCGGCCGTGCATCATGCGGAAATGATCGCCGAGCGGATCGGCGAGCCCTATGGCACCCTGCTCCTGACGCTGGCGGTCACCATCATCGAGGTCGCGTTGATTGCCACCATCATGCTCGGCGAGAAAGAGGTACCGACGCTGGCGCGCGATACCGTATTCGCGGTGGTGATGATCGTGTGCAACGGCCTGGTCGGCATCTGCATCTTCATCGGTGGCCTGCGTTACCGGGAACAGGATTTTCAGGTTACCGGCGCCAATCTGTATCTCAGCGTGCTGTTCGTGATGGCGACTATCACGCTGATCATGCCCAACTACACGCTGACCGCCTCGGGACCGATCTATTCGGCCGGCCAACTCGGCTTTGTCAGTGTCGTCACCCTCATTCTCTACGGCGTGTTCCTTTATACCCAAACCATCCGGCATCGCGATTACTTCATCATCGAGGCCGCCGGGCCCGCGGATGAGGGGATCCCCACCTCGAACCGGATGCTGGGCTTGAGCGTCGTGCTGCTGATGGTCTCGTTGCTGGCCGTGGTGTTGCTGGCAAAGAAATTCTCGCTCGTGGTCGATGTCCTCAGCGCCCGGATCGGCGCGCCGCCGGCGTTTGCGGGCGTGTTGGTGGCGCTCTTGATCCTGCTGCCGGAAGGCGTCGCCGCGATCGCCGCGGCCCGCAAGAACGATCTGCAGAAGAGCATTAACCTCGCGCTCGGCTCGTCGCTGGCGACCATCGGGTTGACCATCCCGACCGTTGCGGTGGCGGCCTGGGCGCTGGACAAGCAACTGGTGCTTGGGCTGAATGCGCAGGGCATGGTGCTTCTGCTGTTGACGTTCATCCTGAGCATGCTCACTTTCGGCACCGGCCGCACCAACATCCTGTTCGGGCTGGTCCACATGGTGGTGTTCGCGGTGTTCGTGTTCCTGGTGTTCGTGCCCTAATTCCCTGGAGTAACAAGAATGATCAGCGCCCAATCAGACGTTCAGGTCGATACATCAGAAGTCCGGGTCACCGAGTGGCGGCTGGCGCCGGGCAGCGCCACCGGCCATCACACCCACGGAATGGACTATGTCATCGTTCCCGTAACCTCGGGTGAAATGACCATCGTGGCGCCGAACGGCGACCGCTCCAAGGCGCAACTCGCCGTCGGAAAATCCTATTTCCGCAAAGCCGGCGTCGAGCATGACGTGCTCAACGAGACGGCAAGCGAAATCGTGTTCCTGGAAGTCGAACTGAAGCCCTGAGCCGGCCGCCGGGCCGCTTCACGACCGGCGACCGGCTAACGCTGGCGTGATCGGATTGTCACGCCGGATCAGCCAATTGCCTCCGATCTGTCGCAGTTGATCCCTTAATGCGCCTCAAAGTTCCCGCATCAGATCAGCTGCGGGGAGTGCCGGTATGCTGAAAAAGTATCTAGCGAAATTTGCGGTGGACATTTTGCCATCGGTGACTGCGACCGTCATCGGCGCCTTTATCGTCAATCACTACATCGTCAGCAAGCCCGGCCCGAGCGCCCCGCTCGCCTCGGCGGTTTCGACCGTGGATCCGAAGGCCGCGCCCGATTCTGCCAGGATCGACGTCAAGGCTGATGCCAAGACTGCTGAAAAGACTGCTGAAAAGACAGCGGACAAGACACCCGACAAATCCGCCGACATCGGCAACAGCCGCGGGCCGGGCGTGAAGGCCAGGGGGATCTCGGAGCGGGCGATCCTTGAGAAGGCCGCCGCCGAAAGGCCGCAGGAAAAACACGAGAAATCCGCAGAGAACGTCGCCGACGCGCCTGTGGAGACCGCTTCCATTCCAGCCGAGTCACGGCGGCATCAGCTCGTGCCGCGTGAAAAGTCTGCCGCCAAGGCCGTTCCGAAGGCTGCCCTGGTTGCGCCGGCTGAGGCCGCGAGCGCATCGGAAGAGCGTCGCGACGCCAATGATCTTGCCCGCGCGGCGATCGATCGCCTGCGCGGTTCGAACGATGGTTCGCCGCGACCGCAGGAAGCCACCCGCACCCCGGACGTGGCCCGTGTCCCGGAAGTCGCGCGCATTCCGGATGCTCCCCGTGTCGTGTTGGCGCCTGCGGTCCGGCCGCTGCCGCCACCGATCATGGTCTCGACACCCGTGCGTGAGACCGTCGATTCGACGACGGGGCCATCGGAGATGAAGCCGCCTTATGCTGCCGCGGCAGCGAACGACGATTCCCGCCGCCCGACCCCGCCGGCCGAGATCCCGTCGTCCCCGCTCGACCTGCGGGCCGAGGGATCCGGACCGTTAGGGCGGGCCGAGGGCTCGGGGCCGCTGGCGCGGGTTCGCACCACAGCCGAAGAGGTGCTGTTAGCGGCCAAATCGGTGTTTCATGTGGTATTGCCGAAATAGCCCAAAGCCCGTTGCGGCGTTGACCGGCTAACCGCCGACGCGCGCCAGGCCGCTCCGCGCTGCGTCGTCCCGGGGATGGATGGCGATGGCGCGGCCATAGGAAGCCCTGGCCGTGTCCTTGTCGCCGAGGCGTTCGTAGGTCTGTCCCCGGCTCGTCCATGCCAGTGCGTTTTGCGGGTCGGACTGCACTGCCTCGTCGAGATCGGCGGCGGCTTCCTTGAATTTGTCCATCGCGAGGTAGCTGATGGCGCGCGCCAGCAACGGCTCGGCCCGCTGCGGCGTCAGGCCATTGGCGGAGGTGAAGTCGTCGACCGCGAGTTGATGCTGCCTTTCGCGCTGGTAGAGCAGGCCACGGTTGTACAGCGCCTCGGCATGATGCGGATCGATGGTGATCGCCTTGTCGAACTCGGCCAGCGCCTCTTCGGTTTTTCCGGACTTTGCCAGCGCCTGGGCGAGCGTGGCGTGACTGTGCGCATCGCCCGCGACGGTCGGCGGCGCTGGCGCCGCCTTCGGGGCGGCATCCTTCTCGGGCGCTGACGACCACGATCCCAGATCAAAGGAGCAGCCGCAGAGCCCGACCGCGAGCACTGCGATCGGGACCGATATACGGGCGCCGAGACGCCAGACTCCGGGAAATGGGGAGAGTGCCGGAAAGACCATTATTGCAAATACCCGCGCGGCCAACGCAGCATTGGTAGCCCGGCGTAGCGCAAAAAGCATGGTCAAAACAAAAACGCAGGCCCAAAGGCCCGCGTTTTCGATTCAAAATCTGTGCGACGGCTCAGCGTGGTCCGCGCGGACCGGCACCCGGACCACCACGGCCACCAGCGCCACCGCGTTCTGCGCCGGGACCGGCGCCAAACACCGGCTTCGGCTTCATCGGCAGCAGGCCTTCGCGCTGCAGCTTCTTGCGGGCGAGCTTGCGCGCGCGGCGCACGGCTTCGGCCTTTTCACGGGCCTTCTTCTCGGAGGGCTTTTCGTAGTGGCCGCGGAGCTTCATCTCGCGGAAAATACCCTCGCGCTGCATCTTCTTCTTCAGCGCCTTGAGGGCTTGATCGACATTGTTATCGCGGACGAGAACCTGCACGCGGCATCCTCTTTCAATTGATCGGATTGGAATTCTGGCAAAGCGAGGGGTCGACGAAAGGCCTGACCCCTAACCTCAAGCGCGCGGATGTATCAGACAAAGTCGGGAATGTCCACCTGCGACGGAGATTCCGGCAAAGGAAAAGCCATCAGAATCGGCTAGATTCACCCCCGCGCGCCCCTGAATTCCGCAATTAAGTAACCCTTAACGGGGCAGTTCCTAGCGTTTCGGCACCGCAAATAGAGCAGGGAGAAGAGCTATGAATGCCAAGAAATACACCGCCGAGGCGACTGGCACGTTTTGGCTGACTTTTGCGGGATGCGGCAGCGCCGTGATCGCCGCGGCCTTTCCGCAGGTCGGTATCGGCCTGGTTGGCGTGTCCCTCGCGTTCGGACTGAGCGTCGTCACCATGGCCTATGCGATCGGCCACGTGTCCGGCTGCTATCTCAATCCCGCCGTCACGGTAGGCCTCGCCGCGGGCGGGCGGTTTCCGGCCGGACAGATCCTGCCCTATGTGGTCGCCCAGATCGTCGGCGCGGTCGTGGCCGCGGCGCTGCTCTACGTGATTGCGAGCGGCGCACCCGGGTTCGACGTCAGCAAGGGCTTTGCGTCCAACGGCTACGATGCGCATTCGCCCGGTCACTACAGCATGGTGGTCTGCTTCATTACCGAGGTGGTGATGACCATGATGTTCCTGTTCATCATCATGGGCGCCACCCACGGCAAGGCGCCAGCGGGCTTTGCGTCGCTGGCGATCGGATTGGTGATGATCCATCTGGTCAGCATTCCCGTCACCAACACCTCGGTGAATCCGGCACGCAGCACCGGTCCGGCCTTGTTCGTCGGCGGTTGGGCGCTGGCGCAGCTCTGGCTGTTCTGGGTCGCACCGCTGATCGGCGGCGCGCTGGGCGGCGCGATTTATCGCTGGCTCAGCGAGGAGCCGGCCGGCACGGTGGCAGGCACGCAAGAAGCGTAG
>JBBQUA010000244.1:0-7434 GCA_038212905.1 Hyphomicrobiales bacterium | reverse complement strand
TCCCTACCCCTGATTCCGGGAGAATCGCGAAGATCCCCTCTTGCGCGGGGGCTCTGGATGGTCAAAGTGGCGCGTTCGTGCGGTGCACCAAAAAGCACCCGCGAGGAGTTACCGATGATTGGTCTAGTACTTGTGACCCATGGGCGCCTTGCCGACGAGTTCAAGGCAGCGCTCGAACATGTCATGGGCCCGCAAAAACAAATCGAAGCCGTCACCATCGGTGCCGAGGACGATTCAGATTTATGTCGAAGTGACATTATCGAAGCGGTCAACCGCGTCGACAGTGGCGATGGCGTTGCGATTCTCACCGACATGTTCGGCGGCACGCCTTCCAACCTCGCGATCTCCTGCATGAGCCGCCCCAAGGTGGAAGTGCTCGCGGGGATCAATCTTCCCATGCTGGTCAAGCTGGCCAAGGTCCGCGAAGAACGCTCGCTTCCCGACGCCATCGCCATGGCGCAGGAAGCCGGCCGCAAATACGTCACCATCGCCAGCCGGGTTCTCGCCGGCAAATGAGCGACGACGGCGCGGCACCCCAGGACAATGCCGGGCCGAGTATCCCCTCGGGCGCGGTAACCCGCGAACTTCCCATCATCAACAAACGCGGCCTGCATGCCCGCGCCTCGGCGAAATTCGTCCAGATGGTCGAGCGCTTCAGCGCCGAGGTCTGGGTCACCAAGGGCAACGAGACGGTCGGCGGCAACTCGATCATGGGGCTGATGATGCTGTCGGCCGGACCGGGCACCTCGATCACCGTCTCCGCAATCGGCCCCGAGGCGCAGGCAGCCCTCGATGCGATCACTGAACTGGTCGCCAGCAAGTTCAACGAAGAAGGCGTGTGAGAGGCTGATCGGAACCACTGCTGTCGCCACGACAGCGGCGGTGCGCTCCCTCGCCCCGCCCTTGCGGGGAGAGGGTTGGGGTGAGGGGCTCCCTCAACAAAGTCGATTCGCGGATAGTCCCCCTCACCCGCCGCGCCAAGAGCGCGGCGACCTCTCCCCGCAAGCGGGGCGAGGTAAGAAAGCTACTTCGCCGGCGGCGCGATAAAGACCTTCCAGCTGATCGCCGGTCCCGGATGGCCCTTGAAGAAGCGCTGCGTGGTGATGGTGAGGCGTTCCGGATTGTTTCCATTGGCCGCCATCCACGCCTCGCAGATCGGCAGCCGGCCGTCGGTGGTGTCGCAGACGCCGATGAAGCCGAGGCGCCTGGCTTCTTCCAGCGAGGTCAGCCCGGATGACCAGAGTTCGCCCGGCGTCAGCGGCGCCGGATGGTCCGGACTGTAGAACGTCAGCGGCTGGTTCATTTCCGTGGTGCCGGCGACCACCGCCCAGCGTGAATGAAACCGGGTGCGCCAGGCCTGCGTCAGTTCGCGGGCGAGTTCGGAGCGAGCGCCATAGGTCGAGGCGCCGTTCGGATTGATCGTCATCTCTCGTGCCGCGATGTAAGGCGACGCAGCCAGCACCGTCAGCGTGATCGCGAGCCAGATCGCGGCAAGATGAAACAACGCGATCTTTCGAATGCGCAGCGCCGGAGTCGCCACCAGCGCCAGCGGCGTCAGGAAGAACAGCGAGATGCCCCAGTCGGTCTTCATGTAGATCACGAAGGCCAGCGCGCCGAGCACCGGGCCGATCGCGACCACGGCCTGGATGATCCAGACATTGAGCGCCTGCGAACTGTTCACGCCGGGATTGGCGCCGCGCGACCAGGTGTGCGCGAACAGCGCCGATGGTTGTCTCCAACTCGCCAGGGCCAGCGCAGCCGACGCCAGCGCGACCGGCGGCGCCAGCAGCGCCAAATTGTGACCGATGTAACCCAGAACCAGCTGCACGTTCTGCGCCCGGGTCAATTGCGTATAGACGTCACCGGCATAGGTCAGCGGCACGAAGTCCACCTCCCGCAGCCAGACCAGATGCGGCAGCATCACTGCCACCAGCGCTGCGATTGCGACCCACGGCGCCGGCGAGCGCAGGAACAGCAACCGATCCGGGTGCAGCAATGCCGCCAGCCCGACCGCGCCGATCATGGTCAGCACCCAGTATTTGGTCATCAGCGCCAGCGCGCCGGCGAGCCCGAGCCACAGGCCGGACCGCACGCTGCGCTTCTTGAACGCATCGAGATAGGCCAGCACCAATAGCGGCAGCGTCACCAGTTGCAGCAGGTCCGGATTGTACTTGAAACCCTTGAAGTTGAAGATCGGATAGAGCGCCAGCATCAGCACGACGAAGAAGGCGCGGCGGCGGTCCACCACGCGCAAGGCAATCAGCCAGCAGATCACGAGGCCGCAGCCCAGCGTCGCCATCGCCAGCGCGTAGGTGGCCCAATTGGCGACCGGAAAAAACGTGAACCAGAGGCCGGCGACCCACCCGGAGAGCGGCGGATGCTTGCCATAGCCGAACTGGAACTTCTGGCCCCAGGCGAAGGCCTCCGCGACGTCCATATGGACGTCCTGCGCCGCCTTGAGATTGACCAGGATCAGGGTCCAGAGCACCGCATGGGCGGCGGCGAAGCCGATCACGAGCCAGAGGCCGGCCTTGGGATCAGAGGCCTGCGCGGCGAGCCACGCGGCCAAACGCCGGACCGAAGGCCAGCGCCGCGCGCGCGCCGCCGCGGACAAAAATGATGCAGTCGACATAACGCTGTGCGTAGCGCGTTTTTGACGCAAGTGGAATCAGCTTGGCGTGAAGAAGCCCGCAAAAACAGCGCAATAAGGTTGCCGCTGGGGGGCACGGATGCTATCCCGCGCCCATGACAACCACCCCTATTTCCAACATCCGTAACTTCTCCATCGTCGCGCATATCGACCATGGCAAGTCGACGCTGGCCGACCGCCTGATCCAGATGACCGGCGGCCTGACGGATCGCGAAATGGCGGGCAAGGAACAAGTGCTCGATTCCATGGATATCGAGCGCGAGCGCGGTATCACCATCAAGGCGCAGACCGTCCGGCTCAACTACCACGCCAACGACGGCAAGGATTACATCTTCAACCTGATGGACACGCCGGGCCATGTCGACTTCGCCTACGAGGTCAGCCGCTCGCTGGCCGCCTGCGAAGGCTCATTGCTGGTGGTCGATGCCAGCCAGGGCGTCGAGGCGCAGACGCTGGCCAACGTTTACCACGCGCTCGACGCCGGCCACGAGATTGTCCCGGTGCTGAACAAGATCGACTTGCCCGCCGCCGAGCCCGAGAAGGTGAGGCAGCAGATCGAGGACGTCATCGGCATCGATGCTTCCAATGCGGTGATGATCTCGGCCAAGACGGGCATCGGCATTGCCGACGTGCTGGAGGCGATCGTCACCCGCTTGCCGCCGCCGAACGGCGATCGCGCCGCCACCCTGAAGGCGCTGCTGGTCGACAGCTGGTACGACGTCTATCTCGGCGTCGTCGTGCTCATTCGTGTCGTCGACGGCGTGATGAAAAAGGGCAGCCGGATCCGGATGATGGGCACTGGCGCGGCCTATGATGTCGAGCGCGTCGGCTTCTTCACGCCGAAGATGACGCAGATCGACGAACTCGGCCCCGGCGAGATCGGCTTCATCACCGCCGCGATCAAGGAAGTCGCGGACACCCGCGTCGGCGACACCATCACCGACGACAGGAAGCCGGTGACCGAGATGCTGCCGGGCTTCAAGCCGGCGATCCCCGTGGTGTTCTGCGGCCTGTTCCCGGTCGACGCCGACGATTTCGAAACGCTGCGCGCCGCGATGGGCAAGTTGCGGCTCAATGACGCCAGCTTCTCGTTCGAGATGGAAACGTCCGCCGCGCTCGGCTTCGGCTTCCGTTGCGGCTTCCTCGGCCTCTTACATCTGGAAATCATCCAGGAACGGCTGAGCCGCGAATTCGATCTCAATTTGATCGCGACGGCGCCGAGCGTGATCTACAAGATGCACCTCAACGACGGCAGCGAGATCGAGATCCACAATCCGATCGACATGCCCGACGTGGTCAAGATCGCCGAGATTCACGAGCCGTGGATCGAGGCCACCATCCTGACCCCCGACGAATATCTCGGCAGCGTGCTGAAACTGTGCCAGGACCGCCGCGGCAACCAGAAAGAGCTGACCTACGTCGGCAATCGCGCGATGGTGAAATACGAACTGCCGCTCAACGAAGTGGTGTTCGATTTCTACGACCGGCTGAAGTCGGTCTCCAAGGGCTATGCCTCGTTCGACTATCATCTCACCGACTACAAGCCGGCCGACCTGGTCAAGATGCAGATCCTCGTCAACCTCGAGCCGGTCGACGCGCTCTCGATGCTGGTGCATCGCACCCGCGCCGAAGGCCGCGGCCGCGCCATGGTCGAGAAAATGAAGGATCTGATCCCGCCGCACATGTTCGTGATTCCGATCCAGGCCGCGATCGGCGGCAAGGTGATCGCCCGCGAAACCGTCCGCGCGCTGCGCAAGGACGTCACCGCAAAATGCTACGGCGGCGACATCACGCGCAAGCGCAAGCTTCTGGAGAAGCAGAAGGAAGGCAAGAAGAAGATGCGGCAGTTCGGCAAGGTCGACATCCCGCAGGAAGCGTTCATTGCGGCGTTGAAAGTGGATAGCTGAGGCGCCCTCGCGCCGCCTCATCCACGGTTGAGCCGGTGGCCGTAACATGTTACGGTACTCTCATGGCCACGACGTCGAAAAAGTCAAAACCCCGTACCCCGCAACAGCGCATGGCGTCGCGCCGCGATCGGCTTCGCGCGCAGGGCTTGCGGCCGGTGCAGCATTGGGTGCCTGATTTGCGCGATCCCAAGGTGCTGGCGGATATCCGCCGTCAGGTAAAATTGATGGCAAAGCACCCGGAGAATGACGCGATCGATGACTGGATCGAGTCGGTCTATGATTGGGATTCATGGAAATAGCGCGCGGCGATGTCGTGCTGATGGTCGTCCCGAGTGATCTCGGGAGACCGCGGCCGGGCATTGTCGTCCAAGGCGACAATTTCATCGCCGGTCTTGCGACAGTTTTCGTTTGCCCGGTTTCGTCGGATCTGCAGGACGGACTGCCGCTCCGGCCGCTAATCGAAGTTGCTCCCGAGAACGGTCTCCGCCTTCGGTCGCAAATCATGACGGATAAGCTGGTCGCGCTGCGCCGCGACCGTATTCGACGGGTCATTGGCCGCATCGACGCGGAAGCGTCCGAACAACTGGACCGCGCACTCCTGTTGGTGCTCGGGCTTGCGCGCTGAAGGTGTTTGCTTCCCGGCATTACACCCGTGCCTCATGGTGATGAGCGCGTCCGGCAGCGCGCTTGCGCTGTCGGGCGCGCGTCTCGAACCATCTGGACCCTGGGCAGCAAGAGATTCCGGGTTCGCGCTTCGCGCGCCCCGGAATGACGGCAACCTTTCACCCGCCTTGCCCTGCGCCAGCGGATGGGTCACCATTGCATCCACTCAATCATACATTCCCCACAAAAAATGCGAGGAAACGCATGAGCAAGTCAGCCGACTTCAACTATGGCTGGGTCGTCGTCGGCGCGGGGGCGCTGATGACTTGCGTGGGCTTCGGCTCGATGCTGTCGCTGGCGGTGTTCCTGCAGCCGATGTCAGAAGCGATGGGCTGGTCGCGCGCAGGCGTCTCGGCGGCGTCGACGCTGAATTTTCTCTGCATGGGCGTCGCGGCGTTCTTCTGGGGCGCGCTGTCGGACCGCTACGGCACCCGCATCGTCGTGCTCGCAGGCGCCGTGCTGCTCGGGCTTGGCCTGGTGACGGCGAGCATGGCCACCAACCTGTGGCAGTTTCAATTGCTGTTCGGCATCCTGATCGGGGTCGCCGCCGGCGCGTTCTATGCGCCGATGATGGCGATCGCCAGCGCGTGGATCGAACACCAGCGCAGCCTCGCGGTCTCGCTGGTGTCGGCCGGCATGGGTGTGGCGCCGCTGACGGTGGCGCCGTTCGCGAGCTGGCTGATCACGGCCTATGACTGGCGCACCGCGATGCTGGTGATCGGAATCGTCGCCACGGCGCTGCTCGTTCCTGCCGCTTTCCTGGTTCGCCCGGCGCCGCAGCCGGCCGCGCCCTCTGCCATGGGCGGCGCAGCTATGCCTGAGGTCGCGTGGAGCGCGGCGCGGGCGTTCCGCACGCCGCAATTCATCACGCTGGCGCTGGCGCATTTCTGCTGCTGCGCGGCGCATTCGGGCCCGATCTTCCACATGGTGAGCTACGCGATGGTGTGCGGCATTGCGCCGCTGACCGCGGTCACCGTCTACAGCCTGGCCGGATTCTCCGGATTGGGCGGCCGCCTCGCGCTCGGCGTGATGGCCGACCGCATCGGGGCCAAGCCGGTGCTGGTCGGCGGACTGATGGTGCAGGCTTTGTGCGTCGCGACCTATCTCGCGGTCGGGCAGCTCGGGGAATTCTATGCGCTCTCGGTCGCCTTCGGCCTAGCTTATGGCGGGGTGATGCCGCTCTACGCCGTGCTGGTGCGGGAATTTTTCGGCGCGCGCATCATGGGCACGGTGTTTGGCGCGGTTTCGGCGTTTGCCAGCCTCGGCATGGCGCTCGGACCCTGGGCCGGCGGCTGGGTGTTCGACACCTTCCACGGCTATTTCTGGCTCTATATCGGCTCGTTCGGCATCGGGATCGCGGCGGTCGCGGTGGCGCTGAGTTTCCCGTCGCCGCGGCGGCCGACACAGCCCACGCTCCACCTCGGGCCGGCGGCGGCCTGACAACAAGGCCTGTCGATCGGCGCCCTTGCCTCTCTTGATCGGGGGCGGCAGATGGCCCACCATTGCGCCGCCACCCAATAAGAAGCTCAACAAAGGGGCGAGGAAATACATGAACAAGGTTCCCGGTTTCGACCTCGTCGAGCGCGCCCGCGCGCTGCAGCCGCTGATCGCGCGCGAAGCCAACGAGATCGAACGGACCCGGCGCCTCACTGAGCCCGTGGTGTCCGCGCTGATCGAGAACGGGCTTTACCGCTCGATGCTGCCGAAAAGCCTCGGCGGCGCCGAGGCGCCGCTCGAGATCTTCATGCAGATGCAGGAGGAGATCGCCAAGGCCGATGCCTCGACCGCGTGGTGCCTCGGCCAGTGCAGCGTCTGCGCCATGGTCTCGGCCTATATCGACCCCGAACCGGCCAACGAGATTTTCAACGTCGCGCCCGGCATTCTGGCCTGGGGCGCGATCAATCATACGGTGCAGGCGGTTCCCGGCGGCTACAAGGCCAGCGCGCGCTGGGATTTCGCCAGCGGCTCACGGCAGGCGAGCTGGCTCGGCGCCCATGTCCGGATCGTCGAGGCCGACGGTTCGCCGCGTAAAAAACCCGACGGCTCGCCGGAAATCCGCACCATCCTGTTCCCGATCACCAGCGCCACGATGTACGACGTCTGGGACGTGATCGGCCTCAACGGCACCGGCACCGACTCCTATTCGGTCGAGGACCTCTTCATCCCGGAGCAATTCACCGCGCTGCGCGACGAACCCACGGCGTTGCGCGAGCA
>JBBQUA010000243.1:0-7463 GCA_038212905.1 Hyphomicrobiales bacterium | reverse complement strand
AATACGCTATTTTGGTGCAGCATGGCTTGATCCTTCTCCGTGTCCCAAAACGTCGCCAAACGCTTGGAACACAGAAGAATCAATGCCATGCGCCTTGTCCAGCAAAACTGAACCGGACAGCCGTGGGCTTGACCCGGCCATCCATCTGCTCTGAATATCTCTTCACGATGGAAACGCGAGCCGGGTATGACGGCCCGAGCCAATCGAGAAGTCTCCATGCAAAGCCCCCGCGAAATCCTCGCCGACATCTGGACCCAGGCCGGCGGCGATGCCGCCGCGCTCGATGCCGTCACGCTGAGTGGCGAGGAGCCGCAACTGCCGTCGTCATTCCGTGTCGCCGCCGCGGCGCAGGCTTCGATCGCCGCGACCGCATTGGCCGCCGCGCAGATCTGGCAACAGCGCAGCGGACAGGGTCAAGGCATCGCGGTCGATATGCGGCATGCCGTCGTCGAATGCCGCAGCGAGCGCTACCTTCGCGTTGATGGCAAGCCGCCGCCGCCAGCCTGGGACGTCATCGCCGGAATCTACCGCACCCGCGACGGACGTTTCGTGCGGCTGCACACCAATTTCAGGCATCACCGCGACGCCGTCTGCAAGGTGCTGAACTGCCAACCGGAGCGCGACGACGTCCAGGCCGCGCTGCTGCAATGGGACGCCGAGGCGTTCGAGACGGCGGCCTATGCCGCCGGTGGCGTGGTCGCGATGATGCGCTCGCGCGAGCAATGGCTGGCGCACCCCCATGCCCGGGCACTGGCCGAACAGCCGCTGGTCTCGATCGAAAAGATCGGCGATGCCGCGCCAAAACTTTGGCCCACAAGAAGCTGGCCCAAAGGCGATCGTCCGCTGGCCGGATTGCGCGTGCTCGATCTGTCGCGGGTCATCGCCGGTCCCGTCGCCGGTCGCACGCTCGCGGCGCATGGCGCCGACGTGCTGCTGATTTCCGGACCTGACCTGCCGGCGATTTCCTGGCTCACCATCGATAACGGCCGCGGCAAGCTCACGAGCTTTGTCGAACTCAAGAACGAGCAGGGGCGGCAAGTCCTGCGCGACCTGCTGGGGGATGCGGATATTTTCTCGCAGGGCTATCGACCGGAATCCCTTGCCGCGCTCGGCTTCTCGCCGGAAGACGCGGCGAAAATCAATCCCGGCATCGTCTATGTGTCGCTGTCGGCCTATGGCCATGCCGGGCCCTGGGCCGGGCGCCGCGGCTTCGACTCGCTGGTGCAGACCGCGACCGGTTTCAATCATGCCGAAGGCGAGGCGGCGGGAGTCGAGGGTCCGAAAGAATTGCCGGCGCAAATGCTCGACCACGCCACCGGCTATCTGATGGCGTTCGGCGCCATGATGGCCAGGGCGCGCCAGGCGCGCGAAGGCGGCAGCTGGCACGTCCGGGTATCGCTGGCCCGGACCGGGCAATGGCTGTGGAATCTCGGCCGCGTCGCCGACGGATTTGAGACCGAGGATTTGACGGGCGAGGCGGTAAAACCCCTGATGGAGGAGATACCCTCCGGCTTTGGCCCGCTGCGATCAGTCAAACACTCGGCCAACCTGTCGAAAACACCGACGTTCTGGGCCCGTCCGGCGATGCCGCTCGGCAGTCACCCGCCACAATGGCCGGCGCGCTTCTGAGGAAGGGTGGCTTTTAAAATTTAACGCCAAACGCCCCATGCCGATGGACTTTTTAGTTGTTTGTCACAGGCATTGGGCACTATTAGCTACTTATGAGGCAAATTGTCACTGCAATCACAACCGGTTGATCAGGCCTGATGTTTAAAGATTTTACCAAGCAATTACAGATCCTTACTCGGCAACGACTGGCTGTCGCCGCCGTTCTGCTGGCGCTTGCCGGTCTGGCCTTGTTTGGGCTCTTGCACATTAGTGGGGCAAACCAGAGCCATTCAGAAGTGTCGAGCCAGTCCCGCAAGGGGCAGCAGCGCTACACCCCGACCCCGGCCGAATGGGCCAGCCTGACGATTCAGCCGGTGACCGAGCGCGCCTTTCGCGAAGAGAATGTTACCGAAGGCAAGATCGCGATCGACGAAGACCGCTCGACGCCGGTGTTTTCGCCCTATGCCGGCCGGGTCACCAAATTGCTGGCGCGGCCGGGCGACAACGTCACCCAGGGGCAGCCGCTGTTCGTGATCGAGGCTGCCGATAACGTGCAGGCGCAGAACGATTTCATTGCGGCCATGACCGGTTCTAACAAGGCCAGATCCGCGCTGGAACTGGCGCAGCTGCAGGACAAGCGCGCCAGGGATCTGTTCGAGGGCAAGGCTGTGCCGCTGAAGGACTATCAGCAGAGCCAGGCCACCCTGATCCAGGCGCAGAACGATCTGCGCTCGACACAGACAGCGCTGGAAGCTGCGCGCAACAAGTTGCGCATCCTCGGTCTGACCGACGACGCCATATCAACCTTTCAGGAAAAAGGCCGCATTAACCCGGAAACGACGATATCAGCGCCGATCGCGGGTACGGTGGTGCAGCGCAAAATCGGCCCGGGGCAGTATGTCAACTCCGGCGCCAGCGATCCGGTGTTCGTCATCGGCGATCTCTCCACCGTCTGGCTCACTGCCTTTGTGCGGGAGACCCAGGCGTCCGCGGTGACGGTGGGTCAAGAACTGACCTTCAACGTGCTGGCCTTGCCCGGTCGCGTCCTGACCGGCCGCATCAACTATGTCGCGGCGGCGATCGATCCCGCCACCCGCCGGTTGCTGGTCCGCGCTACCGTGGACAATACCAGCGGACAATTGAAGCCGGAGATGTTCGCGACCGTGACGATCTATGCGCCCGGTGACGCGCCGTCGGTCGGCGTTCCCAAGACGGCGTTGATTTACGAAGGCGACCAGGTCCGGGTATGGGTCGCGCACGAGGACAAGTCGATCGAACTCCGTCGGGTCAAGATTGGTCTCACCAATGGCGACCTGGTCGAAATCAAAGGCAATCTGAATCCTGGCGAGCAGATCGTAACCAAGGGCAGCTTGTTCATCGATCGGGCGGCGTCCGGCAGCTGATGTCCCCCGCATTGAAAGCCCCGATCTGAATGGATCGCCTTGTCGCCCTTGCCGTCAGCCGCCGCTATTTGATGGTCGGCCTGTTCGTCGTCGTGATGATCGGCGGCCTCATCGCCTTCAAGCAGCTCAACATCGAAGCCTATCCCGACCCTACGGCGCCGATGGTCGACATCGTGACACAGAGCCCGGGCCTGTCGTCGGAAGAGATCGAACGCTACATCACCATTCCGATCGAGACCCAGGTCGCCGGCATCAAGAACGTGCGCACGATCCGCACCATCTCGCTGTACGGATTGTCCGACGTCAAACTGCAGTTTTCGTTCGACTACACCTATGATGAGGCGCTGCAGCAGGTGTTGAACCGGCTGTCGCAATTGGCACCGCTGCCGGGCGGTGCGCAGCCGGGGATTTCGCCGATCAGCCCGATCGGCGAAATCTATCGCTACCGGCTGACCGGGCCGCCGAACTACAGCGTGCTCGACCTGAAAACGCTGCAGGATTGGGTCTTACAGCGCCGTTTTCGCGCCGTGCCCGGCGTGATCGACGTCACCGGCTGGGGCGGCAAGACCAAGACCTACGAATTGCAGGTCGACTTCAACAAGCTGGTCGCTTACGGCTTGACGCTGCCGCAGGTGCTGCAGGCCGTCGGCAATGCCAACATCAATGTCGGCGGCAATACCGTCAATATAGGCGCGCAATCCGCCGTGGTGCGCGGCGTCGGACTGATCCGCTCGATCGACGATCTTGCCAGCACCATGGTCTCGCAGAGCGGCGGCAACCCGGTCCTCGTCAAGGATATTGCCACCGTGACCGTCGGCGAGAAACCGCGGCTTGGCATCGCCGGAATGAACCAGGACGACGATATCGTGCAGGGTACCGTGCTGATGCGCCGCGGCGAACAAAGCTCGCCGACAATTGCGCGCGTCATTCAGCTTGTGGCATCGATCAACAATTCCAGCATCCTGCCGCCGGGGGTGCGGATCGAGCGCATTTACGACCGCAAGGACCTGATCGACATCACCACCGCGACCGTGCTGCACAACATGGTATTCGGCATCATCCTGATCGTGCTGTTGCAGTGGATTTTCTTGGGGGATCTCAGAAGTGCGCTGATCGTCGGCGCCACCATTCCGTTCGCGTTGTTCTTCGCCGTCATCATCCTCGTGCTGCGCGGTGAATCCGCCAATCTCCTGTCGGTCGGCGCGATCGACTTCGGGCTGATCGTGGACGCCACCGTGATCATGGTGGAAGCGATTTACCGCCGGCTATCGCAGACGACCGCGCTTTCGGAAGCCGAGCAGAGCCATATTTCGGCCGATACCACCATGGGCATGAAGAGCCATGCCATCCTCTCCGCCGCGGCCGACGTATCGCGCTCGATCTTCTTTGCCGCCGCCATCATCATCGCGGCGTTCCTGCCGTTGTTCACCCTGAGCGGCGTCGAGGGCAATATTTTCGGACCGATGGCGCGGACCTATGCCTATGCGCTGGCCGGCGGCCTGCTTGCGACCTTTACGATCACGCCCGCTCTCAGTGCACTCCTTCTGCCATCGCATGTTGAGGAAACCGAAACCTGGATCATGCGGAAATTGCATCGGCTATACATGCCGGTGCTGCATTGGGCGGTCGGTAGTCGAAAACTGGTCATGGGCGGCGCCGTCGGCCTCGTCGTGCTCACCATCATTGGTGCGCGGTTGCTCGGTCTCGAATTCCTTCCCAAGCTGGAGGAGGGCAATCTGTGGATTCGCGCCACGCTGCCGCCGACCATCTCGCTGCAGGAGGGCAACGCCTACGTCAACGAGATGCGCAAGCTGATCCGCAACCGCCCCGAAGTGGAATCGGTGGTATCGCAGCATGGCCGCCCCGACGACGGCACCGACGCCGCAGGTCTGTTCAACGCCGAGTTCTTCGCGCCGTTGAAGCCGGTCGGCGAATGGCCGGGCACGCAGGACAAGGAGGTGCTCACCGCGCAGTTGCTGGCGCAACTCCAGAAAAAATTCCCCGGCGTCGAATTCAATTTCTCGCAGTATCTGCAGGACAATGTCTCCGAAGCGGTCTCGGGCGTGAAGGGCGAGAACTCGATCAAGCTGTACGGCAACGACCTTCAGGCGGTCACCACCACCGCCAACCAGATCAAGTCGGTGCTGTCGACCGTGCAGGGGATTACCGATCTGGCGGTGTTCACCTCGCTCGGCCAGCCGACCATCCAGATCGATATCGACCGCGCCCGCGCCGCGCGATATGGCCTGTCGCCGGGCGATATCAATGCCACGATCAAAGTGGCGATCGGCGGCGACAGCGCCGGCGATATCTACGAACCCGGCAGCGACCGGCATTTTCCGATTATCGTCCGCCTTGCGCCCGAGTATCGCAAGAGCGCCGAGGCGATCCAGAATTTGCGGATCGGCGCCGCCGGCCCGAACGGCACGATCACGCAGATACCGCTCAGCGAAGTTGCCTCGATCAACCTGGTGTCGGGCGCCGCCTATATCTATCGCGAGCAGCAGGAGCGCTATCTGCCGATCAAGTTCTCGGTGCGCGAACGCGACCTCGGCAGCGCGATCCGGGAAGCGCAGGACAAGGTCGCCGAGCAGGTGCAACTGCCGCCGGGAACGCGGGTCGAATGGGTCGGCGAGTTCGGCAATCTGCAGGACGCCATCAAGCGGCTGTCGATCGTGGTGCCGATCAGCCTGGCGCTGATCGCCGTGCTGCTATGGTTCAATTTCGGCTCGATGGTCGATACGTTGCTCGCGATGAGCGTGATCCCGATGGCGATCTTCGGCGGTGTGCTCGGGCTGCTGATTTTCGGCATTCCGTTCAGCGTTTCCGCCGCGATCGGGTTCATCGCGCTGTTCGGCATCGCCGTCATGGACGGCATCATCATCCTGTCGCAATACAATCAACTGATCGATGAAGGCTTTGACCGGATCCGGGCGGTGATCCGCACCGGAGAATTGCAGCTGCGGCCGGTGCTGATGACTTGCGTGATCGCCGGCATTGGACTGCTGCCGGCCGCGATGTCGGCCGGAATCGGATCGCAGGTGCAAAAGCCGCTGGCGGTGGTGGTGGTCACCGGGATGATGCTGGCGCCGCTGGTCATCCTGATCACGCTGCCGGTCCTGATCTCGTATTTCTCGCGCCGGGCAGCTGGGGCAGCCTTGAGCTGATCGAGCACATCGTTGACGCGCGCGGCCTGATCGCGCCTTGTATAACTTCCGGGCCGGTCGGAAAAACCGAATGGCATCAAAAAAACACCTGACATGATCAGTACGCGGTTAACGCTCCGGAGCAATCGCATGGCTGACTTCCGCGACCAGTTCGGACAATGGCCGCGCTCCGTCGAGACGCAAAACAGGGCAGGGCAATGCCGCAAGCCATGTCCGGTGCATGGCGAGGCTGCGGCTGGCGCGATCGCCGTCGTCGTACTGCGACGCCCATTCAAGGAATTCCTCGGTTTCCTTGTGACGCCAACCGCCGCGCGCGACTGCATCCGTTCCGTATCGCGTGGCCTCACGGGCTTGCAGGCGCCGCAGCCGGATCTCCCTGGGACCACCAAATCGAAGGCGGGAATGATCGCGTCGCCCCATCCTGCGAGCGATCCGCTCACCACCCAATCCATGCGTGGCAGAAACATCTCGTGCATCAGCCGGAGCCGATCGGCACGCTCGCGCATTTTGTGGTAGGGCGGCGCCGTTGGTTGCCAGAGATAGTCGTCGGTGTCGTGATGCGGGATAGAAAGAGCATCGGCCAATGCGCGGCCGAGGCTGCTGACGCCCGCGCCGGACGCTCCCGTGATGTGAATGCGGCAGCTTTTCATGGCGCCGGCCTGACGTTTATTGCCCTGACGGCGTGCGCAGGCCGTGCCAGGCGTCGCGCACCTGATGGTAGTGTATTTCCGGGAGGTAATCCGGCGTGTTGAGCCCAAGCGTCTTGACGTCGAGCCTGCCGATCGCGCTCAGCAGCGTGTAGGAGGCGATCACGCGATCGCGCTGCGCGCCGATCAGGCGCGCCTTCGCCAAAATCAGGTCCTGCTGCGAGTTCAGCACGTCGACCGTGGTGCGCTGGCCGCCTTGCGCTTCCTTCTGCACGCCCGCCAGCGCGACGGTCGCGGCGCGCACTTCAGATTCCGATGCCGACACCGCGACCTTGGCGCCTTCGTTGGCGACCCACGCGCCCACCGCCGCGGTGCGCGCCTGATTGCGGACCTGATCGAGCACCAACCGGCTTTGCGCGGCGAGTTCCTTGGCCTGCCGGGTCTGCGACGCCCCGGTGCCGCCATCGTAGATCGGCGCGTTGATCTGGCCGAGGACGGAGGCCTGATCGGTCCGGAAGGTGCCAAGCGTCGAATCGGTCTGGCTGCTGTGGCTGGCGTTGCCCTGCAGGGTGATGGTGGGCAGCAGGCTGCTCTCGGCGACGCGGATGGTGGTCGAGGCGACATCGACGTCGAAGCCG
>JBBQUA010000242.1:0-7513 GCA_038212905.1 Hyphomicrobiales bacterium | reverse complement strand
GCGCAACTTCGTGCTCGCGAGTTTCATCGGCATGGCGCCGGGGACGGTGATTTACGTCAATTTCGGCCGGCAGCTCGGAACGGTGACGAGCCTTCAGGATCTGCTGTCGCCGGGCGTGCTGGTGGCGTTGACCGGGCTTGGTCTGCTGGCGCTGACGCCGGCGGTCTACAGGCAGTGGACCAGGAGACGATCTGGTTCGGCAAAAACAACGGAGGTTTGACTCGTGGCACGATCGCAGTTTGACGTTTGCGTGGTGGGCGCGGGATCCGCCGGCCTGTCGGTGGCCGCGGGCACCTCCCAGCTCGGCTTGAAGACCGTGCTGATCGAACGCGGCGAGATGGGCGGGGAGTGCCTCAATTCCGGCTGCGTGCCGTCGAAAGCCATGCTCGCCGCGGCCAAGGCCGCGCACGGGTTCGACGCATCGCAGATTCCCGGCGTCGGCGGATCGATGCCGACGCTGGACTTCGCCGCGGTCAAGGACGGCGTGCGCGAGGTGATCGAGACGATCGCGCCGCATGATTCCGTCGCACGCTTCGAGAAGCTCGGGGTCACCGTGCTTCGGGACACTGCCCGGTTTGTCGATGCGGAAACCATGCAGGTCGGCGACGCCCGCATCCGCGCCAGATGGTTCGTCATCGCCACCGGATCGCAGGCCGTCGTTCCCAGGATCCCCGGACTGGATCCTTCCCGGATCCTGACCAACGACACGATCTTCGGCTTGCGCGACAGGCCGGATCACCTCGTCATCATCGGCGGCGGACCGATCGGGGTCGAAATGGCGGTGGCGCATCGCCGGCTCGGGGCCGAGGTCACGATCCTCGAACGCTACGCGATATTGCCGCACGACGAACCCGAACTCGTCGATGACCTGCGCGGCGTTCTTCGCGGCGAAGGGATTATCCTGATCGAAGGCGCCGATGTCACCTCGGTGCGCCATGGGGCTGACAGTGTCGATGTCAGCATCCGGCGAAACGGCCGCGACGAAGTGGTTTCGGGCTCGCACCTGCTCGTCGCCGCGGGACGATCTCCGCAATTGCAGGATTTGCAGCTCGACGCCGCCGGCGTCGCCCATGACGCCAGGGGCATTGTCGTCGACAGCCGGCTGCGCACCAGCCGAAGCCATATCTTTGCGCTCGGCGACGTGATCGACGCGCCCCATTTTACGCATGTGGCCGGCTATCAGGCCGGCATCGTCGTGCGCAATCTCGCCTTTCGTCTTCCCGCCAGTGTGGATTACGAAGCATTGCCATGGGTGACCTATTCCGACCCCGAACTCGCGCATGTCGGCTTGACGGAAGCCCAGGCGCGCAAACGCCATGGCGACAAGGTTTCGGTGCAGCGCGTTGCGCTGCGAAGCAATGACCGCGCCGTTGCCGAGCGGCGCACCACCGGATCGATCATGGTCGTGGTCGGCGCGCGGGGCCGCATTCTCGGCGCATCGATCCTGGCGCCGTCAGCCGGCGAAATGATCGGCCTGTGGTGCCTCGCCGTCAAACAGAAGCTCACGCTGAAGGCGATCACCGATGTGATGCTGCCTTATCCGACCATGGGCGAGATCGGAAAAACCGCGGCAAGCCAGTATTACCAGCCGCTGCTGTTCAACGACAGGACCAGCCGGCTGGTTGGCGCATTGCAATGGTTGCCGAGATGGTAGATCGGCAGGTGCCGCCTTTGCAGAACGTCGTCCTGGTCGGGGCCGGTCACGCCCATGTCGAGGTGCTCCGGTCGTTCGCTGAATCGCCGCCGCCCGGCGTCAGCCTGACGCTGATCACCCGTTCCAGATACACGCCCTATTCCGGGATGCTGCCAGGGCTGATCGCGGGCATCTATCGGCTGGAGGAGACGCGGATTGACACCTTGCCGCTCGCGGAAGCAGCGGGCGCAAGGTTTCTCCATTCGGAGGCTGAGGGCCTCGATCTGGATGCGCGCCGCGTGCGGTGCCGGGATGCGGCGTCCGTCCCGTACGATATCGTGTCGTTCGATATCGGGTCGACGCCCAACACCGGCGGCGTTCCCGGGGTGTTGGAGCATGCGATACCCGTAAAGCCGATCGACGGCTTTCTCGAACGGTTCGAGGCGCTGCGGCGCCGCGTCATGCATAGGCCCGGCGGAAGCCGCATCGTCGTGGTCGGTGGCGGCGCCGCCGGCATCGAACTCGCGCTGTCGATGCAGCGGCGGCTGCCGGCCGATATGGCCGCCGCTGGATTGCAGCCGGGAATGCTGACATTCACGCTGGTATGCGCTTCGGCGGAAATCCTTACCACCTTCCCCGCGCGGTTTCAGCGCAAGTTCCGCCGCGTGCTCGGCGAGCGCGGTATTGCGATCGTCGCGAACGCGCATGTGACGGAGGTCCAGCCGGGCGAGGTTCACATCGAAGGGCATCCCAGCCTTCCGGCCGACGAGGTGGTCTGGGCAACCGAGGCCGCGGCCCCCGGATGGCTCGAGACCACCGGGCTGCAGCTCGACCGGCACGGCTTCATCGAGATCGACGCAACGCTGCGGGCTGCGGGGCATCAAAACGTTTTCTCGGTCGGCGACGTCGCCGCCTTCCTGCCGCGAAAGCTGCCGAAGTCAGGCGTTTACGCGGTGCGCCAGGGGCCGGTCCTGGCACAGAACATCCGCCGCCTCGTGGCCGGTGAGGCACTCGGCCGCTATATCCCGCAACGCGAGGCGCTGTACCTCGTGTCCACGGGTGAGCGTCACGCCATCGGAACCCGGAACGGAATCGTGCTGGAAGGCGACTGGGTATGGACGTTCAAGAACTGGCTGGACCAGCGCTGGATGCGCCGGTACCAGCGATATCAGCCGCCGTCCCTGCCGGCGTAGTGATTTTTGTCAGATCGCCAGCACGTGATCGTCGATCTCGGCGATGGTGTTGACGCCGCACAGGCCCATGGTGACGCTGAGTTCGTTGCGCAGGATGTCGATCGCCTTGTCGACGCCGGGACCGCCGAAGGCGCCGAGGCCGTGGATATAGGCGCGGCCGATCATGCAGGATTTGGCGCCGAGCGCCAGCGCGCGCATCACGTCCTGGCCGGAGCGGATGCCGCCGTCGAACATGATCTCCATCTGCGCGCCGATGGCGTCGACGATTTCGGGCAAGGCCTCGATCGATGATGGCGCACCGTCGAGCTGGCGGCCGCCATGGTTAGACACCACCAGCGCCTGTGCGCCGGTCTTGACCGCTTCCTCGGCGTCCTCGACGTCAAGAATACCCTTCAGGATCAGTTTGCCGGGCCAGATGCTGCGGATCCACTCGATATCTTTCCAGTTCAGCGAGGTGTCGAACTGGGTCGCGATCCAGGTCCCCAGCGCCGTGATGTCGTCGGTGCCCTTGAGATGGCCGACCAGATTGCCGAAGGTGCGGCGCTTGCCGCGCAGCACGCCGGCGACCCAGCCCGGCTTGCTGGCGAAATCCACCAGCTTCGACAGCGACCATTCCGGCGGCACGGTCATGCCGTTCTTGATGTCGGCATGGCGCTGCCCGATCACCTGCAGATCGACGGTCAGCACCAGCGCGCTGCATTTCGCCGCGATCGCGCGCTCGACCAGCGCCTTGATGAAGCCGCGGTCCTTCATGACGTAAAGCTGAAACCAGAACGGCTTGTCGACATTGGCGGCGACGTCCTCGATCGAGCAGATCGACATCGTGCTCAGCGTGTAGGGAATCCCCGCGGCTTGCGCGGCGCGGCAGGCATGAATTTCGCCGTCGCCGTATTGCATGCCGGTCAGCCCGACCGGCGCCAGGATCAGCGGCATCGCGGCCGGCTCGCCCAGGATCGTGGTGGAGAGGTCGCGCTTCGACACGTCGACCAGGATACGCTGGCGGAACTTTATCGCCTGCAGGTCGTCAACGTTGGCGCGCAGCGTGTCCTCGGAATAGGACCCGCGATCGGCGTAGTCGAAAAACGCCTTCGGCACTTTGCGCATATGGACCTGGCGCAGATCCTCGATGCAGGTGATGTGTTTCATATGCGTTCCCGGCCCTTCTTGTATTGTCGCTTTGACTGATCATCTAGCATGCTTGAGGCCCCGGCAAAATCGTCTCACAGCAACGAACCTCCAGCAGCAGGGCATCCCATGACAAAGCCACGCTCCGCCCCCAACGACGCCGAAGCGGTCGAAAAGCGCCAGCTGGATCGGGCCCTGGAGGAGGGGCTGGAGGAGACCTTTCCCGGGTCGGATCCGGTCAATGTCACCCAGCCGGCGCCTTCGAAGGCCGACCATCACATCAAACGCAGCGACTAGCGGGCTTCCAGGGAACTCCGGGCGGCCAGATAATATGCGTTCTATCAGTATGTTAGGTCAAAAACCGTGGGTTGGCCGCCGGTAATGATTCATCATATTTTTTGAAGCCATTTTATCGGCTGAAGCACTATAACCCCCTTGCACGCCACGATAGGCGGGCGTTCACGGCTTCTCGGGATCGGGAAACCGTGGCGATGCTGGGGGTCACATGAGCCGCAAATATTTCGGAACGGACGGGATTCGGGGCCGTGCCAATGGTCTGATCACGCCGGAGCTGGCGCTCAAGGTCGGGCAGGCCGCGGGGCTGGTGTTTCAGCGCGGCGAACATCGCCACCGCGTCGTGATCGGCAAGGACACGCGGTTGTCCGGCTACATGATCGAATACGCCATGGTGGCCGGGTTCACCTCGGTCGGCATGGACGTGCTGCTGCTCGGCCCGATGCCGACGCCGGCGGTGGCGATGCTGACCAAGTCGATGCGCGCCGATCTCGGCGTGATGATTTCGGCTTCGCACAATCTGTTCGAGGACAATGGCATCAAGCTGTTCGGCCCGCAGGGTTTCAAACTCTCCGATGACGTCGAGAAGCAGATCGAGCAGTTGCTCGACGAGTCGCTCGACAAGCGGCTGGCACAGAGCGCCAGTCTCGGCCGCGCCCGCCGCATCGACGGCGTCCATGACCGCTACATCGAATTCGCCAAGCGCACGCTGCCGCGCGATCTCAGCCTCGACGGCCTGCGCGTGGTGATCGATTGCGCCAATGGCGCGGCCTACAAGGTGGTGCCGGAAGCGCTGTGGGAGCTCGGCGCCGACGTCATCTCCATCGGAGCCGAACCCGACGGCTTCAACATCAACAAGGAATGCGGCTCCACCTCGCCGGAAGCACTGAGCCGCAAGGTGCGCGAGATGCGCGCCGATATCGGCATCGCGCTCGACGGCGACGCCGACCGGGTCATCCTGGTCGACGAGCGCGGCCATATCGTCGACGGCGACCAGTTGCTGGCGGTGATCGCGCAAAGCTGGAAGGAAGATGGCCGGCTCGCCAAGCCCGGCATCGTCGCCACCGTGATGTCGAATCTCGGGCTGGAGCGCTTCCTCGAGGGGCAGGGCATCGAACTGATCCGCACGGCGGTCGGCGACCGCTATGTGCTCGAGCAGATGCTGAGCCGCGGCTACAATGTCGGCGGCGAGCCTTCCGGCCACATCATCCTGTCCGACTACGCCACCACCGGCGACGGCTTTGTCGCCGCCTTGCAGGTGCTGGCGGTGGTGCAGAAGCTGCGCCGCCCGGTATCGGAGGTCTGCCACCGCTTCGACCCGCTGCCGCAGATCCTGAAAAACGTGCGTTACCGCAGCGGCAAGCCGCTCGACGACGCCGAGGTCAAATCCGCCATCGTGGACGGCGAGAAGCGGCTCAACGGCCATGGCCGGCTGCTGGTGCGCTCCTCCGGTACCGAGCCCGTGATCCGGGTGATGGGCGAGGGCGACGACCGCATCCTGGTCGAGGAAGTGGTCGACCATATCGTCTCCGCGTTGGGGCACGCCGCCGCCGCGTAAGCGCGATTGCATCCCAGCCATTTTCTATTGGTGCTGGTCGACACCGAACCGCCGTCGTAGGAGGGGTGATTGCGCTCCGAATCCGGGATTTTAGCCGTTGAACAAGCCCGTCATCGTCAGTGAAGAGGCGCTGGTCGCGCCGGTGGTGGTGCCAGACCTGACCACGCCCGCCGCCGCCAAGGCTGCGGCCGCAACGGGTCCGGTCTATGTCGTTCTGGTCGGCATCAGCCTGTCGCATTTTCTCAACGACACCATGCAGTCGCTGATCGCGTCGGTGTATCCGATCCTGAAGGAAAATTACGCGCTGGACTTCGCGCAGATCGGTATGATCACGCTGGCGTTCCAGTTCACCGCTTCGCTGCTGCAGCCGGTGATCGGGTATTTCACCGACAGGAAGGCGCAGCCGTTTTCGCTCGCCATCGGCATGGGATTCACGTTCTTCGGCTTGCTGCTGCTCAGCGCCGCGCAGCAATACCCCGTGATCCTGATCGCGGCGGCGCTGGTCGGGCTCGGTTCGGCGGTGTTCCATCCGGAGTCGGCGCGGATCGCCCGGCTGGCATCCGGCGGGCGCTACGGTTTCGCGCAATCGGTATTCCAGCTCGGCGGCAGTTTTGGGACTTCGATGGGCCCGCTGCTGGCCGCATTGATCGTGGTGCCGTTCGGCCAGCCCAGCATCGCCTGGTTTTCCTCGATCGCGTTTCTGGCCATCATCATCCTGTGGCGGATCGGGCTCTGGTACCGGCCGCAGATCACGACGAAGAAGACGCCGCCGTCGTCGCATCCGGACGCACCGAGTTCGCGGCGGGTCAAGGTCGCGCTGGTGGTGCTGGTCGCGCTGCTGTTCTCGAAGCAGCTCTATGTCTCGAGCCTGTCGAGCTATTACATCTTTTACTTGATCGAAAAATTCCAGGTATCGACCCAGGCGGCCCAGCTCTATCTCTTCCTGTTTCTCGCCGCCAACGCCGCCGGCGCCTTCTTCGGCGGATCGCTCGGCGACCGCTTCGGCCGCAAATACGTGCTGTGGTTCTCCATCCTCGGCGCGCTGCCGTTCACGCTGGCTCTGCCTTATGCCGGGCTGTTCGCCAGTGCGGTGCTGACGGTAATCATCGGCCTGATCATTTCCTCGGCGACGTCGTCGATCATCGTGTTCGCGCAGGAGCTGGTGCCGCACCGGTTCGGGATGATCTCCGGGGTGTTCTTCGGATTTGCATTCGGCATCGGCGGTGTCGGCGCCGCCGTGCTCGGCAGGGTAGCCGATCATACCGGCCTCGAATTCGTCTATCACGTCTGCGCTTTCCTGCCGGCAATAGGACTGCTCGCGGTGTTCCTGCCGAGGATGCCGAAAACGGCGCGCTGACGCCGCCGGTGCGCGCGGGACAGCGAAATTGCCGTCAATACATTGTTAGCGATTGTGACGGTCTCGCCATTTTTCGCGCCGCCGTGAAAATTTTCGGAAACGCGATCAAAAAAATTCAATCCGCTTTTGCGGCGTGCGCTGATGCGGCAAATTATTGAAATTCCGCATGATCTCGCCATGGCCCGCACTCGCGGGGCAGGTCTTACGCAACGGATTATCAACCTTAATAATTAGGGTTAAGTGCCGCTTAAGTATTTTGAGGCATCGTCCGACCGTGAGTTTTTGATGTGAGGCCTCCGTTGTCTGCCTCACCGGACAAAAGGACGAAGCCAATGCGTAGCGTTAAGTTTCTC
>JBBQUA010000241.1:0-7624 GCA_038212905.1 Hyphomicrobiales bacterium | reverse complement strand
CTGTCGCTGCGCAGACTGTAGCCGGCGAACAGATCAGTCTGCATTCCCGTCATGGTGCCGGCGAGCGCGGCGTTCTGCGGAAAGGTACCTGACGAGCTCGTGCTGATCGTTGCAAAGTCGCCGCGCGCAACGCCGGCGCCGGCGCCGAAATAGGCGCCGAAATAGGGTCCAGCCCAGCCGTCCGTCCAGGTTGAAGCGAGGGAAGACGGCATGGCGGCCATCGCGGAGGCGGGACCGCCGCCGCCGAACTTGTAGACCACGCCGATCTTGCCGATATGGAAATCCGCCGCGGTCCGGCGCGCCGTATTGGTGGAGGCCACCGAAGCGTCGCCGGAGATGGCCTCGACATAGGCGGAGCCGATGGTCTCGTTGCGGTCGACGTCGAAATGCAGATAGCGATATTCGCCGCGCAGCGACCAGTGGTCGGTCATGCGCAGCTCGGCGCCGACGCCCGCCGTATAGCCCGGCGCCCATTTGCCGTTGTTTCCGCCGATGGCGTCCCTGCCCCGCGGATAGACGAAGTGCCCGAATTCGACGCCGCCCACGCCGTACAGCAACAGGTCGGGCGTGGCGAGAAAACCGGCGCGGCCGACCAAGCCGACCATCGAGCGCAGCTGCTGGTTGTTCCAGCCCGGCCGGATGTCAAGCGTCGTGGGATCGGCGACGCCGTTCGTGGCCGAAGACATTGTGGTCGTCAGCGCGCCGACCGGTTTCAAGCCGATATCGCTGAACAGCGTTCCCTCTGCCTGCACGCCGGCGACGGCCCTGCCGCTGCGCCAGTTGTAGCCGAGGAACACCTCGATCATCGAACCGTCCATCCCGCCCGCGAACTGGCCGCGCTTGGTCTGGTTGGTCGTGGTGGTGTCGGCCCCCCAGATATTGGTAAGGTTTCTCACACTGGAATAGTTCTCGGCGGCGTGCCCCGCGCCGGCGCCGAAATAGATTCCGGCATAGGGGCCGGCCCAACTGTCCGCCCATACCTGGCGCGACAAGGGCGGAATGGCCGCCATCGCCGATGACGGCCCGGATCCGCCGAAGCTGTAGACCAGCCCGACCTTGCCGACATGCATGTCGACCTCGTTATGGCGGATCGAGGACAGGTAGGTACCGATATCGCGCACTTCGCTGCGGGCGGTCGCAAAATGCAGATATCGATATTCCGCACGCAGCGACCAGTGATCGTCGTAACGCGCTTCCAGACCGGCGCCCGCGGTGTAGCCCAACGCCCAGTTGCGGTTGGCGCTGCCGAATGCGTCGTCGGCGTCGGGAAAGATGAAATGACCAAATTCGAGCCCGGCGAGGCCGTACAGCAACAAATTTGGCCGCACGAGGAAGCCGGCGCGGCCGACGAGGCCGGCCCTGAACCTGAGCTGCGGATCGTTGCCGTTCGTCGTCGGGCCCGACCAAGAACTCGTGATGACGCCACCAAAACGTCGGACCTGATTCAACTGCAGGGGACCGGTGACGCTGGCAGCGATATCGCTCGCAACGGTCGCCTCGACCTGGCCGCCGACGACGAAATTGCCGAAGCGCCAGTTGCGGCCGGCGAACAGGTCGACCATCGATCCCGTCACCGGGCCGGAGAAGTGGCCCTTCATCAGGCTTGTTTGCGATGACGATATATTGGCTTCGTCGGCCAGCTCGCTCGACCGTCCACCCGCAGCCACCACGTAGTACGCGCCGATATACGGGCCGGCCCAGCTATCCCGCACGGCATTTGGCGGCACCCTCGGTGGAATATCCTGGGCAAAGGCAGCCACGGGGAGCAGCAAGGACGCAGCCACCAACAATTTATGCACAGCTGCTCCGGAAGGTCGCCGACGTCATTTCAAGAAAATGCGCAGTATTTGCAAGCTAGCGGTTCCATGGGCGGGAGTCCGTTGCCCAACAGCAACATGCGCTCAGATTGCCTTATCGATAGAGATCGGCCGGCGCGCTGTACAGATCGGGGCACGTCGACCCCCAAAAATGGTCGGATGGCTGGATGCGGAGTTATGCCCGAGCCGTTTCACCGGCTGTGGGCCGGCCATGCGCGGCACAGGCCTCGAACGCCGCATCGATGATCGCGAGCTTCACCGCCTGCGCGGCATGATACTCGCGCCGAAAATCCGCCGACACCCACAACGGAGATTTCCCCCGCGGCCCGGACCAGCCCAGACTACCCATCGCCTCGGCCTCGGCAAATTTGCGGCCGAGCTGGGTCCGCGACAGATTGAGCCGCTGCGCCAGTCCGGAAATCGACGTCACGTCGGTCGGAATGCGCGCAAGCCCGTCGGCGCCTTGCTGGCATCCAACGATCAGCCGGTCCATCACGATGCCGCCTTCGTCGACCCAGGTGAACAGCGAGAACGTTCGCTCCGGCTTGCGAACGTCGCCCGAACCGATCAGGCCATCCGATATCAAGGGCTGGATCGCGCCGAGCAAAGCCGGCCGGGCATGGAGGCCCGCGGCCCTGGCGCCGCCATCGAGCCCGTCGAGGGTGCCGAGATGCAGCCCAAGCCAGTGGAACAGCGCCATCAGCACCGCCGGCGCGGGCTCGACCGGACGGTGGCGCCTGCCCTCGCTGCCCGCGACGAAACGGACCATCTCGTATTTCAGCAATTCCTTGAGAAACGCCGAGGCGGTGTTGCGGCTCGCGAGTTTATGGTGCTCGACAAGCTCGAGGAAGCGCTCGGCAAGAACACCGACGCCGGGCGCCTTGGCTTCGTTGCGGAAATATTGCGAAAGCGCGGCGTGCGACATCAACCAGCGCTGCTGGGTCGCAAACAGCGATGCGATCCGCGGGCTCGCTTCCTGCACCGACAGCAGCGATTGCGCCTGGCCGCGAACGCATGGCGCGAGCGCGGGATGAGCCAGGATGTCGGCGGCGGTCATTGCCATGGAAAGGTGTTATTTCGTCCCGAGCCGCGCGCCCAATAGCGCTGCGACCGCCATGTCCGCCGCAAACGATCGCGGACAGCGAAGGTAAAAGATTAGCCCTTCCCAGCCGATAAATCCATTGCCGGGGAGAGCCAGGCCGGAGATCTTTCCGCACAGCGGAACGTGTAGGGATTCGATGGCCGCAACAGCCGATATTTTGCCGGTGCTGGCGAAATTTCCCTACGCTTGCAATCTATTGCGGGGCATACTGACCGCTTCAAAGGGAGATCAAGAAAATGCGTGAAGCGGTTATTGTTTCTTATGCGCGAACCGGGCTGGCGAAGTCCGGCCGCGGCGGGTTCAACATCACTCCGCCGATGTCGATGGCAGCCCACGCCATCAAGCACGCCGTGGAGCGCGCCGGCGTCGACAAGGATTACGTCGAGGACAGCTATCTCGGCAATTGCGCCCATGGCGCCCCCAATATCGGCCGCCAGGCGGCGCTGCTCGCGGGGCTGCCGAAGTCGACCGCCGGCGTCTCGGTCAACCGCTTCTGCTCGTCGGGACTGCAGACCATTGCGATGGCCGCCAACTCGATCCGCTCGGACGGCTCCGATTGCATCGTCGCCGGCGGCGTCGAAAGCATCTCGATCCCCGGCGGCCCCTTGCCGAAGGAAGCGGTCGATCCGGATCTGCTCAAGGTGGCGCCCGCCATCTTCATGGCGATGATCGACACCGCCGATATCGTCGCGGAGCGCTACAAACTCAGCCGCGAATATCAGGACGAGTACTCGCTGGAATCGCAGCGCCGCATGGCCGCCGCCCAGCAGGCCAACAAGTTCAAGGACGAAATCGTCCCGATGAAGACCAAAATGAAAGTGGTCGACAAGGCGACCAAGGCCGAGAGCATCGTCGACTACACGGTCGATCGCGACGAATGCAACCGGCCCGAAACCACGATGGAAGGCCTCGCCAAGCTCGAGCCGGTCAAGGGTCCCGGCAAATACGTCACCGCCGGCAACGCCAGCCAGCTCTCGGACGGCGCCGCGGCCGTCGTGCTGATGGAAGCCAAGGACGCGGAAAAGCGCGGCCTGCAGCCGCTCGGCCGCTTCGTCGCCTGGGCGTCCGCGGGTTGCGAACCCGACGAGATGGGCATCGGCCCGGTGTTCGCGGTGCCGAGGCTGCTGAAGCGCCACGGGCTCAAGATTGAGGATATCGACCTCTGGGAGCTCAACGAAGCCTTCGCCAGCCAGTGCCTGTATTCCCGCGACAAGCTCGGCATCGATCCCGAGAAGTACAACGTCAACGGCGGCTCGATCGCGATCGGCCATCCCTTCGGCATGACCGGCGCGCGGTGCACCGGCCACTTGCTGCAGGAAGGACGCCGGCGCAAGGCCAAATGGGGCGTCGTGACCATGTGCATCGGCGGCGGCCAGGGCGGCGCCGGCCTGTTCGAAATCTACAGCTGAGTTTTATCTCAGTCCGGCATTCGCCGGCATCTGAATGACGAGCAGCGCGACGGATAAACCGCCGCGCTGTTTTTTATTTGGCTGCAGCGGCCGCGGCCGGACCGGGAACAATTCTGCCGATCATCGCCTCGATCTCGGCGATCACCAGTTCGGGTGCGGCGTGCTGCACCATGTGGCCGACATCCGGCAGCACGATCAGCTTCGCATTCGGCACAATGGCGGCGAACGGCCGCGAATGGATGCTGGTCGAGACGGTCTTGTCGGCCCCGTCTCCCGAGATCACCACGACGGGCGCCGTGATCTCGGCGTAGCGCGGCGCCTGCTCCCTGACCGCTTCCTTCAGGGTGACCAGATCATGCGCATTGGCGATGAACTCGCGCGGCCGCAGCAGCAATGGCGTCGCCGATTCCTGGATAAACCCGTCCGGCATCTTCTGAGGCAGGAAAACGCCGCGGGCGCCGGCCTCGGCCAGGAAGATGCCGAGCGGCAGCGTGATGGTGTAGGCGAGCAGCGGACCGATCACCGGGGTAGAGATGATCCTGTTGTAGTGTCCGACGCCGCCCGGCCACGGATAGGCTACCGGCGCCAGCATCACCAGACCGGCGACGCGCTGCGGATAATCCAGCGCCATTCGCGCGCCGAGCGCGCCGGCCCAGGAGTGGACCACGAAGACGGCGCTGTTGATGCCGAGCTTCTCCAGCGCCTCCTCGATCATGTGGCCCTGGATATCAGGCGTCGAATCGTCGTTGCTCGCACGCGTGCTCCAGCCGTGACCGGGCCGATCGATCAGGATCACCCGGTGCTTTTCGGCCAGCCTGCCGCCAAGCGGCTGCCGCATGCTTTCGAGATTGGAGCTGGCGCCGTGGATCATCACAATCGGTGGGCCTGCGGCAGCGCGCGGCCCGAGATCGACGACGTGGAGGGCGCTGCCCTTGACCTCGATCATCTTGCCTCGCGCGGGGTAGGTTCGCTCCAGCAGGAAGACGCCTGCCTGCGTGATCAGCGCCAGGATCGCCAGCGCGGCCACGACGCCTGTCACTATCATTGAGACTATCCGGATGATCTTTTGCACCAATGAGCTACGATTTGACGGCATCCGGGTTTCAAGGTCAGCCCGAATCCGTCAAACGCTGAAACCGACGCGCCCCAGTCCGGGCAATTTCACGGCAGGCCGCCGCAGATCGAGGCCGAACACCGCACCGAAAAAATTGACCTCGACCCCTTCGATCCAGCCGACGGCCAGTCCCAGATAGCCGCCCAGCGTGAGGCGAATGCCGGTCCCGGAAGCGGTCAGTCCAAACATATCACCGTTATAGGGAAAGTCCTTGCCGATGGCGGTCGGCGGCAACGTGGCCCGCAATTCCGGCACCGTCGCCATCACGGCGGTAACAAATGTGTTGGAGTTCGGCCCCGGCCAGGCGCGATAGTCGCCGTAGGATCTGAGCTCGTAGCCTTCGACCGCGGCGCGGATTTTCGGAATCATCCGCTCCGCGGTTTCGCCGGCGGCGGCGGCGACGGTCTCCGGCGTGCCGCCGAACCAGCGTCCATCGGCGGCGAATCCGTTGACGCGGATCGGTTCGCCCCACGCCGTATAGTCATAGCGGGTGTAGCGCGATGCGCCGCGCTCCTTGACGACGATCCAGCTGTGGACCGCGAAGATTCCGCGCCAGCGAACCGTCCGCGCGGCATAGACGCGAACCACTGCCTCGGGGTGTGCTTGCGGTGCGGGCAGCAGGCCGGCGCTGGAGCGGTCGGCGATCTGCCAATCGACCGAGCGATCGCCAAGCAGGTACTTCACCGCCGAAATCGTGATCGGGGCGAACAGCAGAACCAGAAAGATGATCACGGATTTTCTCAAGTTGCGGAACTTTGGCGGGGCGACTTCATGCCGGCGTCACATGCCGCAATCATATAGTCGTGCTCCGCGCTTTCGCCACGCTCAGGCCTGGCCCAAAAGGTCAGTCGTCGGTCAGACTGCGATTCGGGCATTGGCTGATGGTGGAATGCGCCAGTTTGGCATCGGCGAGGGATCGGTAGGGACCGGTCCCGAACCAGAATGGGCCGTCGCTACTGTTCGGATAAATCACCGGATTGCTGGTCACGATCTCGCACTTGCTGGTCGCGCGGCTGCCGACCACCCAATATTGCCCATCGGCCAGACATGCCGTTCCCGTTGCGAACGTCATCGCGGCGGCCAGTATCCATGATCTCATGGTCTCGCTCCTGCACCCATTTCAGCGGGCAAGTTCGCGGTAGCCAAAAACGTTCCGGCCGACAATGGATCGCCTGACCTTGTGGTTAATCGGCCGGCGACCGGATCAATCAAATCAGCGATCAGATGTCGCGGCCTTCGACTTTTTCAGTCAGGGTCTTGACCAGTTCCGGCACCTTTTCCAGATGCGGATTGACCGCGAGCGCCTTGCGGAAGGCGTCGAGCGCGCGCTTTTCGTCGCCGAGATCCTGCATGATCATGCCGAGCCCGGCCAGCGCGCCGAAATGCCGGGGTTCGCGCACCAGCACCTGCTCGATATCCTGCAGCGAGTGCGCGTAGTCGTTCTTGAGATAGTACAGCGTCGCGCGCCGGTTCCAGCCCTCGACGTAATCGGGACGCAGCTTGACCACGGCATCGAGCAGCTTGATCGCCACGTCCATCTGCTTGGCGTCCATCGCGGCCTTGGCGCGCACCATCAGGAGCGCCGCAGTATCGCTCGGGGTTTGCATCCACACCGCCCAGATCCGGGCTTCGACATGCTTGGCGCTGGCCCCATCGGGGGCCGCCTTCAGCGCACCGAACAGGAAGTCCAGTCCGCGCGTCTTGTCGGCGCCGACCTTCGGCAGCTTGGCTGGCGCCTCCGGCAGCTTCTTCTGGTTTCGCGGCGGCGCCGACCTCGGATCCTGCGCCGACGCGGGAACCGTCCACGCTGATATCGCTGCCGTGAGCAGAATCGCGAGGTGACGACGGGCTGGGAATCTCATTGCCATGGCCAAAGTCTAGACGCAGCAAAACGCGCTTGCAAAGCAGCAAGTCGTCAAAGACCCGTGATATCAGTGAATTTTAGCTGGGGCCGGAACCCGGAACGAGCCTCGACCCGGTCGGAATCAACCGCGATTCAGCCTTGAATCAACCCTGGCGCGCCTTGAAACGGCGCTGAACCTTGTTGATCACATAGACCCGGCCCTTGCGGCGGACCAGACGGTTGTTGCGGTGGCGTCCACGCAGCGATTTCAGCGAGTTACGGACCTTCATGGGACAATCCTGATGCTTTGAAAGGCCGTGTTTCGACAGGCCGAAAGTG
>JBBQUA010000240.1:0-7742 GCA_038212905.1 Hyphomicrobiales bacterium | reverse complement strand
TGGTGCTGTCGATGTATGGCGCCCATGAGGTCGACCAGCACAGCGCGCCCGAACTTGTAAATCTGGTGGCCACGCTCGCCGGCCGCGCCGGGCTGCCGATGCCGCGCGTGTTCCTGATGGACAACCCGCAGCCCAATGCGTTCGCCACCGGCCGCAACCCGGAGAACGCCGCCGTCGCCGTGACCACCGGGCTGGTACAGTCGCTCAACCGCGAGGAGCTTGCCGGCGTGATCGCCCATGAGCTCGCGCATATCAAGAACCACGACACGCTGCTGATGACCATCACCGCGTCGATCGCCGGCGCGATCTCGATGCTGGCGCAGTTCGGCATGTTCTTCGGCGGCAGCCGCGACAACAACAACGGCCCCGGCATCATCGGGTCGATCGCCATGATGATCCTGGCGCCGCTCGGCGCCATGCTGGTGCAGATGGCGATCAGCCGCACCCGCGAATACGCCGCCGACGATCTCGGCGGGCGCATCGTCGGCCAGCCGATGGCTCTGGCGTCGGCGCTGGTCAAGATCTCGAACGCCGCGCACGCGATCCCGAACGAGGAGGCCGAACGCAATCCGGCGACGGCGCACATGTTCATCATCAACCCGCTGTCGGGTCGCGGCATGGACAATCTGTTCTCGACCCATCCGTCGACCGAGAACCGGATCGCCGAGCTGCAGCGGCTCGCGGCCGAACTCGGCTCGCGCGGTGCGGTGCATCAGGCGCCGTCGACTCGACGCGGTCCCTGGACGGCTCCCCGCGGCAGTGGCGCCCGCGGACCGTGGGGGTGATGGTGCACCCAGCCAGCTAAAACCGTACTGCTTTGTCATGGCCGGGCTTCGTCCCGGCCATTCACTTAATTGCGGCTCAGAAGCGATTGAACCTTTCCCGCCCCCGGGCATTGATCCTCCACCGCCAGTGCTATGGCCGACTGATTTTCCTTTTGAGCCTGTTCTCGCGGCATATCCGGCGCGCTCTTGTTGAGCCATCCTGTTGATCGCTCGTGCCGAGTTTCATGAAAGCTGGAAATATGATGCAAACGCCGGCACAGGATGGCATGGCGGCCGCGGCTCCGGTGCCACAGGGCGTGGTGCGGCCGCCCGAGAAATCGGGGTTGCCGGTCTGGGACTCCGCACATCTGCGCCTCGCCATCGCGGCGGCGGGAGTGGCGCTGTGGTCGTGGAATGTCGACACCAATCGGTTCACGATGGACGAGCGCGCCTTCGAGCTATGGGGCGTGCCGCTCAGCGATTATGTGTCGTTCGAGGACCTCTCTGCCCATATTCATCCGGCGGACCGCGACCGGGTCAAGGCGGCGTTTGCCGCGACCCGAGCTCTTGTCGGCGCCTATGAAATCGATTTTCGCGTCATGGTCGGTGAGGAGGTTCGCTGGATATCGGCCCGCGGCCAGGGCGACGATGCCGGCATCGTCGGCCGCATCATGTATGGCATTTTCATCGACGTCACCGGCCGCAAGCAGGCCGAGGAAGGCCACGAACTGCTGGCGGGCGAAATGAGCCACCGGGTCAAGAATCTGCTGGCGATCGCGACCGGACTGACGGCGATCACTTCACGCTCCGCCAAGACCACGGCGGATATGGCGCAGGAGCTCACCCATCGGCTGACGGCGCTGGGCCGGGCCCACGATCTGGTTCGTCCGCTTCCGGGCCAGGGCGGCAAGGCGGCGCTGCTCGGTGATCTCTTCACGGTATTGCTGGCGCCCTATGACGACGCGGGAGCGTTCAGCGGCCGCGTCCGTGTCTCGGTGCCGCGCATGGGTGTCGGCGAACAGGCGGCGACGACGCTGGCGCTGGTGGTGCATGAGCTTGCCACCAACTCCCTCAAATACGGAGCGCTGTCCTCGCCGGAGGGGGTACTCGACATCTCCTGTGCCCCCCATGACTCCGAGGTGACAGTGGTCTGGACCGAGCGCGGCGGCCCGCCGGTGCAGGCGCTCACAGGCGATGGCGGATACGGCAGCAAACTGCTCAACCGCGGCATGACCGTTCAGCTCGGCGGATCGATCAGCTGTGACTGGAACCCGGAAGGCGTCATCGTCACGCTGCAGATGAGCAAGGATCGGCTGACAAGGTAACGGGGAGCATCTTCTCCCTGACACTCCACGTGAGGGTGATGGAAGAGAGCGCCAGAAGCTATCTCGGCAGGTTCGTCGTCCCCATCAAAAACTGATCGATCGAGCGGGCGCAGAGCCGTCCCTCGCGGATCGCCCACACCACCAGCGATTGCCCGCGGCGCATGTCGCCGGCGGTGAACACGTTCGGCCGCGAGGTCAGGTAGTCCGAGGTGTTGGCGCGCACATTGCCGCGCGGGTCGAGGTCGACGCCGAGGGTTTTGAGCATGCCCTCATGCACCGGATGGACAAAACCCATCGCCAGCAGCACGAGCTGCGCGTCGAGCTCGAATTCCGAGCCTGGAATCGGCTTGAACTTGTCATCGACATGCACGCAATGCAGTTTTGCTACCTGGCCGTTCTCGCCGGAGAAATGCTGCGTCAGGACGGCAAAATCGCGCTTGGCGCCTTCGGCCTGGCTCGACGAGGTCCGCATCTTCATCGGCCAGTTTGGCCAGGTCAGGCCTTTGTTCTCATGCTCGGGTGGCGCCGGCATGATCTCGATTTGGGTCACGGACTTCGCACCCTGCCGGAACGAGGTGCCGATGCAGTCGGAGCCGGTGTCGCCGCCGCCGATCACGACCACGTCCTGGCCGGTGGCGAGGATCTCCTGGCCATTGCCGAGTGGCTCGTTGGAGACGCGGCGGTTCTGCTGCGGCAGGAAATCCATCGCGTAGTGGATGCCGGCGAGATTGCGGCCGGGGATCGGCAGATCGCGCGCGGCTTCGGCGCCGCCGGTCAGCGCCATCGCGTCATATTCGGTGAGCAAGGTTTGCGGATCGATCGCGCCCGCAGCACTGCCGCCGACCGGACTGCCGTAGTGAAACACCACGCCCTCGGCCTCCATCTGCGCGATGCGGCGGTCGATGACATGCTTCTCCATCTTGAAATCGGGAATGCCGTAACGCAGCAATCCGCCGGCCTTGGCGAATTTCTCGTAGACATGCACGTCATGGCCGGCGCGCGCCAGCTGCTGCGCGCAGGCGAGGCCGGCGGGGCCGGAGCCGACCACCGCGATCTTCTTGCCGGTCCTGTTCGGCGCGATCTCCGGCGGCAGCCAGCCATTGTCCCAAGCGCGGTCGACGATGGCGCATTCGATGGTCTTGATGGTGACCGGGTTGTCGTCGATGTTGAGCGTGCAGGAGGCCTCGCACGGCGCCGGGCAGATACGGCCGGTGAATTCGGGAAAATTATTGGTTGAGTGCAGGTTGCGCGAGGCTTCCTGCCAGTTGTTCTGGTAGACCAGATCGTTGAAATCAGGAATCTGATTGTTGACCGGACAACCCGGCGTGCCCGGCGCCACCGAGCCGGTGCCGTGGCAGTAGGGAATGCCGCAATTCATGCAGCGTGCCGCCTGGTCGCGGGTTTCCTTCTCGCTCAGGGGAACGACGAATTCCTGATAATGCTTCACGCGCTCGGCGACCGGCGCGTACTTGCGGTCGTGGCGGTCGATATCGAGAAAACCTGTAATCTTGCCCATTTAACCAGACGCCCCTGAACCCTTGCTTCGTCATTCCGGGATGGTCCGAAGGACCAGACCCGGAATCTCGATGATGCCTTGGCGAGATTCCCCCGATGTGCAATTGCGCATCTGAGGTTCGCGCTTCGCGCGCCCCGGAGGGACGCTTGTTGAAACTTACGCGCCGATCGCGATCTTCGGCTCGGCGTCGGTCCTGGCCTTCAATTCCCGGAGCGCGCGGCGATATTCCACCGGCATTACCTTGCGGAACTTGGGCAGATACGTCTTCCAGTTCGCCAGAATGTCGGCGGCGCGCTTCGAGCCCGCCAGCCTGGCGTGGCGCGTGATCAGGATGTGCAGCCGCTCGATGTCGGATTCCAGCAGGTTGGCGAACACGTCGACCCGCCCATGGGCCTCGAGATCGCCCGACTGATGATAGGTGTTCTGGTTGATCATCTCTTCCGAGAGCACCGGCTCAAGTTCGACCATCGCCATGTTGCAGAGTTTTGCGAAATCGCCGGCCTCGTCGAGCACGTAGGCGACGCCGCCCGACATGCCCGCGGCGAAATTGCGCCCGGTCTTGCCGAGCACCACGACGATGCCGCCGGTCATGTATTCGCAGCAATGATCGCCGGCGCCCTCGACCACGGCGACCGCGCCGGAGTTACGCACCGCAAACCGCTCGCCGGCGATGCCGCGGAAATAGCACTCGCCCTCGATCGCGCCGTACATCACGGTGTTGCCGACGATGATGGACTCTTCCGGCACGATGCCGGAATTGCGCGGCGGCTTGACGATGATGCGCCCGCCCGACAGGCCCTTGCCGACATAGTCGTTGCCTTCGCCTTCGAGATCGAAGGTGACGCCGCGCGCCAGCCAGGCGCCGAAGGCCTGGCCCGCGGTGCCCTTGAAGCTCACCTGAATGGTGTCGTGCGGCAGGCCGGCATGGCCGTAGATTTTTGCAACAGTGCCCGACAGCATCGCGCCGGCGCTGCGGTCGGTGTTGTTGATCTCGGCCTCGATCTTGACCGGCGCGCCGCGGTCGAGCGCGGGCCGCGCCTTCTCGATCAAGGTACGGTCGAGCACGGCCTCCAGATGATGGTCCTGGTTTTGCGAATGATAGATCTTCTGACCCGGCAGTTCGTTCTGGCGCACGAACAGTTTGGAGAAGTCGAGCCCCTTGGCCTTCCAGTGCGCCACCAAAGTGGACTGGTCGAGCATCTGGGTCTGGCCCACCATCTCGTTGAAAGAGCGGTAGCCGAGCGCTGCCATGATCTCGCGGACTTCCTCGGCGACGAAGAAGAAGTAGTTGATGACGTGCTCGGGCTGGCCGGTGAAACGCTTGCGCAGCACCGGGTCCTGGGTCGCGACGCCGACCGGGCAGGTGTTGAGATGGCACTTGCGCATCATGATGCAGCCGGCCGCGATCAGGGGCGCGGTGGCGAAGCCGAATTCGTCGGCGCCCAGCAGCGCGCCGATCACGACGTCGCGTCCGGTGCGGAAGCCGCCATCGACCTGTACCACGATGCGGCTGCGCAGCCGCTCACGCACCAGGGTCTGGTGGGTTTCGGCAAGGCCGATTTCCCAGGGGCTGCCGGCATGCTTGATCGAAGTCAGGGGAGACGCGCCGGTGCCGCCTTCGAAGCCTGCGATGGTGACATGGTCGGCGCGCGCCTTGGCAACGCCCGCGGCCACCGTGCCGACGCCGATTTCCGAGACGAGCTTGACCGAGACCTGGCCCTCGGGATTGACGTTCTTGAGGTCGTAGATCAGCTGCGCGATGTCTTCGATCGAATAGATGTCGTGATGCGGCGGCGGCGAGATCAGGCCGACGCCGGGCGTGGAATGCCTGACACGCGCGATGGTGGCGTCGACCTTGTGGCCGGGCAATTGTCCGCCTTCGCCGGGCTTGGCGCCCTGCGCCATCTTGATCTGCATCATATCGGAATTGACGAGATATTCCGTGGTGACGCCGAATCGGCCGGAGGCGACCTGCTTGATCGCCGAACGCATCGAATCGCCATTCGGCATCGGCTTGAACCGATCGCTCTCTTCGCCGCCCTCGCCGGTGTTGGACTTGCCGCCGATCCGGTTCATCGCGATCGCAAGCGTGGTGTGCGCCTCGCGCGAGATCGAACCGTAGGACATCGCCCCGGTGGCAAAGCGCTTGACGATGTCCTTGGCGGGCTCGACCTGGTCGAGCGGCACCGGTTTGCGCTTTTCGTCCTCAGCGGTCTTGATCCTGAACAGGCCGCGCAGCGTCAACAGCCGCTCGGACTGCTCGTTGAGGATTTTCGCGAACGCCCGGTAGCGTTCCAGCGAATTGCCGCGGACGGCGTGCTGCAGCGCGGAGACCGAGTCGGCGGTCCAGGCGTGATCCTCGCCGCGGGTTCGGTAGGCATATTCGCCGCCGACGTCGAGCGCGGTCTTGTATTCGAGCGCGCCACCGAACGCATCGGCGTGGCGGCGCGTGGTTTCCTCGGCGATTTCGGCGAGGCCGACGCCTTCGATGCGGGTATGGGTGCCGACGAAATACTTCGCGACGAACTCCGCCTTCAGCCCGACGGCGTCGAAGATCTGCGCGCCGCAATAGGACTGATAGGTCGAGATGCCCATCTTCGACATCACCTTGAGCAGGCCCTTGCCGATCGACTTGATGTAGCGCTTGACGATTTCATAATCGTCGAGCGCGGCCGGCAAATTGTCCTTCATCGCGATGATGGTTTCGAACGCGAGGTAGGGGTTGATCGCCTCGGCGCCGTAGCCGGCGAGACAGGCGAAGTGATGCACCTCGCGCGGTTCGCCGGATTCCACCACGAGGCCGACCGACGTGCGCAGGCCGGTGCGGATCAGATGATGATGCACGGCGGCGCAGGCCAGCAGCGAGGGGATCGGAATCCGGTCGGAGCCCGCGGCGCGGTCGCTCAGGATGACGATGTTGATGCCTTCGCGGACCGCGGCTTCGGCGCGCGCGCAGAGTTCGTCGAGCACCTGCTCGAGGCCCGCCGGGCCAAGGCCGGCGTGGAAGGTGGTGTCGAGCGTGCGCGATTTAAAATGGCTGTCGGCGACCTCGGAGATCGAGCGGATCTTTTCCAGATCGCCGTCGGTCAGGATCGGCTGGCGCACTTCGAGCCGCTTGGTGCCGGCCATGCCCTGCAGGTCGAACAGGTTCGGCCTGGGACCGCTGATCGAGACCAGGCTCATGACCAGCTCTTCGCGGATCGGATCGATCGGCGGATTGGTGACCTGCGCGAAGTTCTGCTTGAAGTAGGTGAACAGCTGCTTCGGCTTATCCGACAGCGCCGAGATCGGCGTGTCGTTGCCCATCGAGCCGTTGGCCTCCTCGCCAGTCGAGGCCATCGGCGTCATCAGGATGGTGATGTCTTCCTGCGAATAGCCGAACGCCTGCTGGCGATCGAGCAGCGGCAGGTTGGAACGCATGCCCTTGGTCGGGGCATCCGGCAGTTCCTCCAGCACGATCTGGGTGCGGTCGAGCCAGGCGCGATAGGGATGGCTCTTGGCCAGTTGCGCCTTGATCTCGTCGTCGGGAATGAGGCGGCCCTGTTCGAGGTCGACCAGCAGCATCTTGCCGGGCTGCAGCCGCCACTTGGTGATGATGTTCTCTTCCGGAATCTTCAGCACGCCCATTTCGGACGCCATGATGATGCGGTCGTCGGAGGTGACGAGATAGCGGGCGGGGCGCAGGCCGTTGCGGTCGAGCGTGGCGCCGATCTGGCGGCCGTCGGTAAAGGCGATCGCGGCCGGGCCGTCCCACGGCTCCATGATTGCGGCGTGGTATTCGTAGAACGCGCGGCGCGTTTCATCCATCAGGGGATTGCCGGCCCAGGCTTCCGGAATCATCATCATCACGGCATGCGGCAGCGAGTAGCCGCCCTGCACCAGGAATTCGAGACCGTTGTCGAAGCAGGCGGTGTCGCTTTGCCCTTCATAGGAGATCGGCCAGAGACGGCTGATGTCCTTGCCGTAGAGTTCCGAATGCACCGAGGCCTGCCGCGCCGCCATCCAGTTGACGTTGCCGCGCAGCGTGTTGATTTCGCCGTTATGAGCGATCATCCGGTAGGGATGCGCCAGCGACCAGGCCGGGAAGGTGTTGGTCGAGAAACGCTGATGCACCAGCGCCAGCGCGCTGTCGAAATC
>JBBQUA010000239.1:0-7766 GCA_038212905.1 Hyphomicrobiales bacterium | reverse complement strand
AAAGCCGCCAACGCGCTCGGCGGCATCAAGGTGCGGGCGCCCTGACACCGGCCGCGGCGCCGGCCCCGTAGACCGTAGGATGGGTGGAGCGAAGCGATACCCATCAATTGCCGGTGATGGCATCGATGGGTTTCGCAAGGGCTCAACCCATCCTACGTTCTCACGTCACTTCCTCACTTCGCCAGCCCGAGCGATTTCAGCGCCTTGCCGTTGTCCTCGTTGTCAGCCTTCATGAATTCGCCGAAGCCGGCTGAATCCCGATAGATCATGTCGAAGCCGCGCCGGTTCATGAAGTCCTTGAACTCCTGGGAATCCCAGACCTTCTTGATCGCGGTCTCGTACTGTTTGGCGATCTCGGGCGGCAGGCCTTTTGGCGCCGCGAAGCCGCGCCACACGCCCTTGTGCCATTTGTGACCGGTCGCCTCCTCGGTGGTCGGCACATCAGGAAAATTCGGCGCGCGCTTCGGCGAAAAGAACACCAGGCTGCGGATCCGCCCCGCCTTGATCAGCGCCTCGGCTTCCGGCATCGAGCACGCGACGAAATCGACGCCGCCGGCCGCCAGATCCGTCAGCGCGGTGGCGGCGCCGGTGGACGGCACCCAGCGGATCGAGCTCGGCGAAGGCCCGTCGGCCTGCATCAGGCCGGCGAGCGCGACATGCCAGCTGCCGCCCTGCCCGGTGCCGGAGGCCACCACCTTGTTCGGGTTGGCCTTGATATGCGCGAACAGCTCCTTGACGGTCTTGTAAGGCGAGTCCGCCTTGACGTGGATCGCGGCGGGATCCTGGTTGACCAGCGCGATCGGCGTAAACTTCTCGAAGGTGAGATCGGTCAGCCCGACCCAGTGCATCAAAATTGATCTCGAGCGTGATGAGTCCGAAGGTGTAGCCATCGGGTGCCGCGTTGGCGATCGCCTGGTGGCCGATCACGCCCGACCCGCCGGTGCGGTTGACGACGTTGACCGGCTGCTTGAGATCGCGTTCCAGCATGTGGGCGATCTGGTGCGCGACCGCGTCGGTGCCGCCACCGGCGGCTCACGGCACGATCAGCGTGATCGGCCGCTCCGGAAAAGCCGCGCCAGCGTTTCCGGCGCCGAACAGGCTGACGGCCGCGAGTGCAGCCAGCGCAAGATTTCTGACATGATGTCTGACTTGATTTCTTACTTGGCGAAACACTCGCAAATCCTCCCGCTGCGTTTTTTTTGGTGCGCCGGGTGAGACCGCGACGCCGCGCTTGTGCGCTGTGCGTCATTCCGACGGCGGAGCGCCGGCATGTCAAGGGGAAGGCCGGGGGGCGGATGAGCGAGGCGAAATCTGCGACGGTGGAAAACAGGGCGCCATACGCTGGGCTATTGCGCCCTGCGGTGCCGCGAGGCATTTCGGCATGGCGGTTCATTGAAAACTAAACTGTCCTAGCAAAAAGGCTGCGGATTGCTCCGCAGCCTTTCCACTCGTCAATCGCTTTCCGAACACGTTACCAGCGCGGGCCTACGCCAAAACCGACGCCAACGCCGCCGGGTCCGACGCCGATACCGACGCTCGGACCGCTGTTGTAGCCGTCGTAATATCCGCGGCGTTCAATATAGCGCTCGCGCGGGGCGTAGTGATAGCTGTCATCGTATTCACGCTGAATGACGACGCGCCGACCGCCGCGGGTGCGATAGCAGCGGCCATATTCGTCGCAAACCATTCGTACATTCTCGACGCCGTTGTCCGCTACGACCGAAGGGCTGACCGAGAGCGGTGCAGCGTTGGCTCCGGATGAAAGCAAAGCGCCGGCGCTGATAGCAAGAGCAATGAACAGGGTCTTCATGGTTCCGCCTCCTCAATTACGATGCGGCCCAACCCGCCGAATTGCCGAAAGTTCCCGAGCTCGGGCCGCGCAGCGAAGTTCATGTGCCGCGACGCGATTAAAGAAATCGACGGAGACCGGGATCGGCTGGAGCGCAAGGCAGCCCGGCGGCCCAATTTCTTTCCCGTTCGGAACTTACAGGAGTTCGCCTCGTTGCAGTTCCGGCAGGGGCGCTCCGCACCGGCCACGTCGCCTACGTGCGAAGCACCCTCACCGTCGGATCACAACAAGATGCCCAACTTCCCGATAATCGGCAGGCTTTGGACGATAGGCGCAGCTGGATGCCTCCTGTTTACGGCCGCCAGCGCCCAGGATTCATACGACATCATGTCCGGTCGGATCGTCGCAACGACAAGCTCGTCCACGATGTTGTCCTACGGAGAAAATCCTGCCATCGAGTTTCCGCCGAGAAGCCCTGCAGCCGCGCGTCCGAGGATCCACGTCGAAGCGTCCGTTTCATACTGCGTCCGAACCTGCGACGGACGCTATTTCCCGGCGCCATCAGGCGACTCGCAAAGCAAGGCCCAAAATTGCAAGAACCTTTGTCCCGCCAGCGAGACCAAGGTATTTTCCGGAAGTTCGATCGACAGTGCAACGGCGAAAGACGGACGACCTTACTCTGCTTTGCCGAACGCGTTTCTTTACCGCAAGGAACTGGTGGCCGGGTGCACATGCAACGGCAAGGACCTAGTTGGCCTGGCAACCATCAAACCCGATCGGGATACGACCCTTCGACGAGGCGACCTGATCGCCCGCGAAACGGGGCTGGAACTTGTCAGGCGCGCCGATGCCGGCCATGTCAGCTTCGCGAAGGCGCCACTCGCGACGCGGAGCAAGTACGAACGGTTGCCCGTGCTGGCGTCCGACTAGGTTTCACTCCGCAGCAGGCCTCCGAAAGATAGCGCGCCGGGAACAAGCGGCAAGGAGCCGAGTTAATGTTCCGCGGACGAACAAAGGAGTTACCCCACTACTTTGTTTGGCCGTTCCTGCGGTTACCCTTGGTCGGCGGTGTCGGCAACTTCCGGGTTGACCACTGACTACGCGCAGACCCTTGATGGGCCACCAAGTGTCCCCTTGCCGTCCGTCATTTTCTCTGCGCGTCCGGTCCCTGTCGGCAAGAGCCGGCAGGGACCTTTTCATGCGAGCGACCTATGCGATGACAAACCCGCATGACCACACGTTCGCACGGACGAGATTTGCGGTGGCCTCGCGAAAATGGTCGTTGTCGGTGACGGCGGCCAGCGCATGGCCCGGCGACATCGCAACCCCGGATGCAAGGGCTGGATCGGGATTACCGGTGCTCGGCATCACCTTACGTTCACGACCGCGGCGATGCCGTCCTCGATGCCGCCAGGATTTCCCAGGTCACCATGAAGATCGCCGCGATCAGCGGACCGATGACAAAGCCGGTGAGCCCGAACACCTGGATGCCGCCCAGCGTGGAAATCAGCACCACATAGTCCGGCAGCTTGGTATCCTTGCCGATCAGGAACGGGCGCAGCACATTGTCCACCAGCCCTATCACCAGCACTCCGTACAGGATCAGGCTGATGCCCTGCCACACCGCACCGCTGGCGAGCAGATAGATTGCCACGGGCACCCAAACCAGCCCTGCCCCGATCGCCGGCAGCAGCGAGAGGAACGCCATCAGCACCGCCCACAGCAAGGCGGCGTGTATCCCTAAGAACCAGAACGCCAGCCCGCCCAGCGCGCCCTGCGCGATCGCCACCATGATGCCGCCCTTCACGGTGGCGCGCAGCACATCGGCGAACCGGCTGAACAACGCGGTCTTCTGGCCGGCGCGCAGCGGAACGGCCTGCTTGATGCTCTCCGTCAGCGCCTCGCCGTCGCGCAACAGGAAAAACAGCAGATAGAGCATGATGCCGAGGCCGATCACGAAGTCGAAGGTGTTCATGCCGATGCTGAGCGCCTGCGGCGCCACCGCCTGTCCGCCTTTCACCAGCCCGGCGGCCACGCTGTCGCGCACCTTGCCGAGATCCGTCAGGTTGAAGCGGTCCAATAGCCCGGTCACCCAGCCCGGCAGCGCATCGAACACCCGCTGGGTGTAACTGGCAAAATTGTACTCGCCGGACTGCATCTTGGCGTAGAAAGCGGAGGCCTCCTGCACCAGCGAAGCCGCGATCATGGTCAGCGGCAGGATCACCATCGCAATGACGATCAGCACCGTCGTGGCCGCGGCGAGATTCGGCCGTCCGCCCATGCTGCCCTGCAATCGCAGGTTCATAGGCGCAAAAATGACGGCGATGACGATGGCCCAGAGAATGGCGCCATAGAACGGCGCCAGAATCCAGGCAAACGCCGCGGTGACCGCGACCAACAACAGCAGAAAACTCTGGTTCTCGAGCCTGCGCACCGCGGGCATCTCCTTTGTGGTTGCTTGTTGCGTGCCGGTGCCAATTAACTGAGCGGCGCTTGGTTCAAATCCGCAGGGCCGTTTCGTCCCGCCATGGCGACTGTCACAGGCCAGTTCGCAGGTTGGTTGAGCCCTTGCGAAACCCAACCGTTGTCGCGATGGCGTCGATGGGTTTCGCTTGCATCTTTTCCAGGCTGGGCTTCGGCGGGCGCGAAGCGTTCATTCGGCATGGGCTGTCAGGGACGAAAGACGCGACAGGATTCGCGAAGGTTCAAACCATCCTATTGCACTACTATAATACCAATTTCCATGCTACGCCTTACTGTGCATGGGGTTGTTTTCGATATTTTTGGTTTGCGGCCCGCTCAAGCCCTCGCCGGCTCCCACTGATACGCCTTCGCACAGGCGCCGCCCATCAGCATGGCCCGCTCGCTGTCGCTCAGGCCGCCATAGCTGCGGAACGGCTCCACCGCCTGCTCGTAGTTGACCACCGCAAAGGCACGGGTCCAGTCGGTGCCCCACAGGCAGCGCTCAAAACCCCAGGCATCGAACACGCGCGCTAGCGGATCCCAGATGTCCGGATACGGATAAGGCTGGCGCGACAGCGTGCAGGCGCCGCTGACTTTGATGACCACGTTCGGGCGCTTCGCGAGTGCCAGCACCTTCGGCAGCTCGCCCCACGGCTGCTCCGGCGCCGGCGGCGTGCGCGGCTGCAGGATGCCGAGATGGTCGAGGATGAAGCGCGTATCCGGATGGCGGTCGATCAGCGCGATGCCGGCGTCCAGATTGTCCCAGCACAGCAGGTTGACCGGAAAATCGTGGCGAATGGCCGCGCGTGCGATCCGGTCATAGCCGGGATCATCCGGTGCGCGCCCGGCCTCCTTGGTCAGCATGATGCGGATCCCGACCGTGCCGGGCGTGGTCTTCCAGTCGGCGACGACGTCCTCCACGGCGGGATCGTCGGGGTCGACCGGCTTGACGATCGCCAGCCGGCCGGGATGCGCCCGCGCCACTTCGACGGCATAGCTGGCGTCAAAGCGGTACATCGAAAACGCCGAGATGAAGATCGCGCCGTCGACGCCGACGCTGTCCATCGCCGCCACCATCTCGTCGCCGGTGACGTGGTCCGGCCAGTTCGGCACGCTAGCCCAAGGTCGCCTCGCGGTATCAGCCTCATAGGCATGGACCTGGGAATCGATGATGGTCATGGCGGTGCTCCTTCGTGCGCGACGAGTTTGGACGTTGCGGCGGCTTCGAGTCCAGTGTCCTACTGCGAACCACACCATCCCAGTTCAGGAGCCACTCATGCAAGTCGCGGTCATCGGAGCCGGAGCCGTCGGGTGTTACTACGGCGGCCTGCTGCTCAAGGCCGGACATCACGTAACCTTCATCGGCCGTCCACCGCATGTCGACGCCATCAACGCGCATGGCCTGCTGTTGGACATTCAGGGCTTTAAAGAGCACCTGCCCGCCAGGGCCGCGACCGATACCAGCGCCCTCGCCGCGCCGGACCTGGTGCTGGTTTGCGTGAAGTCGGCCGATACCGAAGCCGCCGGCCGTTCGCTGGCCGGACGGATGCGGCCGGCAACATTGCTGCTCAGCCTTCAGAACGGCGTCGACAATGCGCAGCGCCTGCGCGCCGTCACCGGCCACCCCGTCATCGCAGCGGTGGTCTATGTCGGCAGCGAAATGGCCGGGCCGGGCCATGTCCGGAATCACGGCGGCGGCGACCTCGTGATCGGCGCTTCGCCTGCGAGCCAGGCGCTGGCGCAGATGTTAAACGCAGCCAAGATCCACACCACGATCGCCGACGACATCGAGGCGGTGCTATGGACAAAACTGATCACCAACTGCGCCTTCAACGCGCTGTCGGCGGTCGCCGGCATCGCCTATGGCCCGATGATGCAGGTCGAAGGCGCCCGCGATGTCATCGCCAGCGCTGTGCGGGAAGCCGCCGACGTCGCCCGCGGCTGCGGCGTGAACATTCCGCACGACCTCGCCGCGCAGATCCTCAAAATTCCCGCCGCGATGCCGAATCAGACCTCGTCCACCGCGCAGGATCTTTCGCGCGGCAAGCCCAGCGAGATCGACTTCCTCAACGGCTATGTGGTGCGCAAGGGCGCAGAGCTCGGCATTGCCACGCCGACCAACCAGGCCCTGCAGGTGATGGTGAAGCTGGCGGAGCGCGGCAAGGCATTATCTCGGAGGCGGGATTAGCATGCAGAGTGCGCGCGGCGGATTCCCGTGCACCGTTCCCCTCACCGCGCTGTCTTGATCACGCTGCGCGCGGTCGATGGCCGCGCCAGGCCGGGCAGGCTTGAATCGCTCCGGTGTAATTCTGGATGCGAACTCAGCTGATCATCGCGCGCTATATCGCTTCATCGACCCGCGCGACCATGTCTCCCACAACGATGTCGCCGCCCTCGATGACGCGCGCGGTGATGCCGCCATGGCCGCGCATCGCGTTATAGCCGCCGGGCCCGAGCGCTTCCTCCATCAGGCTGCACGGCGCGCATTCGCCGGAACCTTCGAGCAGCGTTGCACCGACGCGAAACCGCCGGTCCTTCAGCGCGAGCAGATTGATGCCGCGGATCACGAGATTGCGGCGGAGCAGCTCAGGCGCAACCTCGGGCACACCGAGAAACGCCGCAATCGCCGCCAGATCTTCCGCCGCAACAAGCGTGACCTGGCGCGGCCCGTTGCGTTCGGTGTGGTAACGATCGCCCTCGATCCCGCGAGCGGCGATCAACGCGGCCGAGTTCCGGATCTGGACCGCCGCCCTCCGCGCCGGACGCAACCCGATCCATTGCAGCCTTCCCGGCCGCATCGGGCCGGCCATCAAGCGGCCGATCAGGGAGTCCTTCGGTAACACTGCCATCTTGCCTCTTCCCGGCCCGGATCGAGCCCCGGCCGGCGCGATTGACTTCCGACAACGCTATGACAAACTTCGGCAAAGTCCAGGGAGCGAAATCCCGATGGCGATCCTTGAGGCCCGCAATCACGTCGAGCGCGTGCTGTCGGTTGCGCATAGCGAGGCGGTCGTTGGCGAGCCGGGCATTGCCAATTCCTGGCGGCGCTGCCTTGTCGATCACAAGCTGGATCCGGCGCGCCGCGGTCCACCGCGCACGCTGACGCAATCCGAACTGAAGCGCCACGCCGAACCGATCGACGACCTGATCCACCTCGCCACATCAGAGCTGGACGACCTTTATTGTGCCCTGCGCGGCACCGGTTATTGCGTCAACCTCGCCGATACCAATGCGGCCATCCTGTTCAGCCGCCTGCCCGACGGCGAGGCCGCCACCATCCTGCGGCAGTGGAAGGTCTACACCGGTTCGATCTTCTCGGAGGCCATCGAAGGCACCAATGGTCTGGGCACCGCGCTCGCCGAGCAGCGTCCGGTCCTGGTGCATCGCGACGAGCATTTTCGCGAACAATGGTCGATGTTCACCTGCGCGGTGGCGCCGGTGTTCGACCATGCCGGGCGGTTGGCCGGCGCGGTCAACATCACCTCGTGCCGCGGCGATCTCGATCGTGCCGCAC
>JBBQUA010000238.1:0-7853 GCA_038212905.1 Hyphomicrobiales bacterium | reverse complement strand
TGGGTCTGCGCCGCGCAGCCGGTCACGACAATGCGCGCCGAGGGACGTTCGCGCTTCAGCCGCCGGATCGATTGCCGGGCCTGGGCGACCGCCTCGTTGGTCACCGCGCAGCTGTTGATGACGATGGTATCGGTGAGCCCGGCGCGCTCGGCCTCGCGCAGAATCACTTCGGATTCGAACGCATTGAGGCGGCAGCCAAAGGTGACGACGTCGACGCCCATGATCAGGCGACGCTGGCGAACAGAGCGGGATCGAATCGGCTCTCATATTCAAACGTCGCCGTGCCCGTCATCAGGACGTGGTCGTCACCCTCGCGCCATTCGATCGCGAGTTCGCCACCGGGCAGCGCGATCTGGACAATGCGGTTGGTGCGCTTCAGCCGCGCCGCGGCCACCGCGGTGGCGCAGGCCGCCGAGCCGCAGGCTTTTGTCAGCCCCGCGCCGCGCTCCCAGGTGCGGATCGTGATGTGATCGCGATCGACGATATGGGCCAGCGTGATATTGGCGCGCTCTGGGAAAATCGGGTGGTTTTCCAGCAGCGGCCCGAAGCGGGCGAGATCGTAGGCGTTGACATCGTCGACCCAGAAGATCGCGTGCGGATTGCCCATCGAGACCACCGACGGCGAATGCAGGATCGGCGCATCGATCGGCCCGACCTGCAATTCGATATAACGGGTGTCGCGAAACTCTTCCTCCAGCGGGATATCCTTCCAGCCGAATTTTGGGACGCCCATGTCGATGGTGTAGAGGTCGGGTGCCGGCCCTTGCCAGCAATTCAGCAGCCCCGCCCGGGTCTCGAAAGTGACGGCGGTCTGGCCGGTCTTTTCGAACAGACGGCGCACCACGCAGCGCATGCCGTTGCCGCAGGCGCCGGATTCGGAACCGTCATTATTGTAGATCCGGATGAAGGCCTCGGTGCCGGCCAGCCGCGGCGGCTGCAGCACCATCAACTGGTCGTAATGCACGCCGGCCGGCGAGGCGACCGCGCGCGCGTCCTCCGGCGTGACGGCGGCAGGCGCATCACGCAGATCGACCACGACAATCTCGTTGCCGATGCCGTTCATCTTGGCGAATACGTGGTTGGCGAGCGCGCTCATCGAAATTCCGTGAATTATGCCTGTCTTATATGGCGAATATGGGCGGATTGGCCAGTGCGGCAAATCTGTGTCGTCGCCCGGCGGAGGACACGCATGACATATCTGTCATGGGACGAAATCGGGCCGCCCGTGTTAACATTGCGTTATCGTACGTCTTGCGGACCGGCCGCAAAACGCCGGTCTATACGGCCTATGGGGACCATCCGAATGAATTTCAGGAACAGTTTTCGCATCGCGCTGATCCCGGTCGCGGCGTTGGCCTGGGGCTGCGCCGCGCTGGCGCAATCGCCGGCGCCCGCCGCAAGCCCGTCGGCTGCGCCGGCGCCTCCCGCGGCGAGCAGCCCCGCGACGCCGGCGCCGGCCCCGTCAGCAACACCCGCCCCGGCGCCGACCGAAACCCCGGCTCCGGTAGCCAGTCCCGCGGCCCCTCCCACAACGCCGCCGGCGGCCGCGCAGACCCCGGCGATCCCGTCGGCCCCGGCGCCGGTTCAGACCACCGACCCGTTCGGCGAGCAGATCACGCTGGAGCCCAAAAAGGTCGTCATCATCAAGGGCGCCGCCAAGTGGGATTCAGCGTTCGACACCCTGATCGAGTCGTTCAAGACCCTGACCGCGCTGCTCGACAAGCAGGGCATCAAGCCGTCAGGCAATTCGATCATCGTCTATACCTCGACCGACGACAGCGGCTTCACCTTCCTCGCCGAAATCCCGGTCGAACAGGATCCGAAAAACCTGACCAAGGACATGAGCATCGGCAAATCGCCCGACGGCAAGGCGCTGAAATTCGTCCATCGCGGCTCCTACGACAATATGGACAACACCTACGAGGCGATCACCAACCACCTCGACGAGAAGAAGCTGGAGGCCAAGGACACGTTCATCGAGGAATACATCACCGATCCCCTGAAGACCGCGGAAGACAAATTGGTCATCAACGTCTACGTGCCGCTGAAGTGAGCCTCAAAGTAAACCTGATGAAGCTTCCTGCTGCTTTCGCCGGCGCTATCGCCGTCGTCATCCCGTTCGCAGCGCCCGCGCTATCGGAGACGGCTCCGCCTCCGGCGATTTCCGTCACCGGAGAGGCGAACGTCTCGGTACCTCCAGATCTGGCGCTGGTCGAAGGCGGCGTCACCTCGGAGGCGAAAACCGCGCGCGAGGCCTCCGACGCCAACAACACGGCCATGGGCAAGGTGCTGCAGGCGCTGAAGGCCGCCGGCATCGACCCGAAGGACATGCAGACCTCGCGGCTGTCGCTGCAGCCACAAAGCGCAGCCAACCGCACCGGCCTCCCCGCCATCACCGGCTATCGCGCCAGCAACCGCGTCACCATCCGGGTGCGCGATGTCACCAAGGTCGCCAATGTGATCGATACGCTGGTGGGCGCCGGCGCCAACGAGATCGGCGGCATCAATTTCATGGTGTCGCAGGCTTCAAAACTGCTCGACGAGGCCCGCGACAAGGCCGTCGCCGACGCCCGCCGCAAGGCCGAGATCTATGCCAAGGCGGCCGGCGTCACGCTCGGCGGGCCGCTCAGTATTTCGGAAGAGGGTTCGCCAGGTCCGTCCTATCGCGGCAGGATGTCCGCCGGCATGGTGGCGGCAGCCCCGGTGGCGCAGGGCGAAGAAACGCTGTCGGTGACGGTGAACGTGTCCTGGGCGATCAAGCCAAAAGAGCCGTAGCTGGTCGTCCCTGCGAACGCAGGGACCCATAACCACCGGCTTCCATTGTTATGGCGGGCTGTTGCTCCAGCCTTTCCCATAATCCAGATCGGTGGCTATGGGTCCCGGCTCGGCGCTCGCGTTGCTCGCTTGGCCGGGATGACGAGTTTTCTAAATCTCCACCACCTGCCCCGGCTTCAACGCCACGAACTTCTCGCGTGGCAGCGCGGCTTCATCGAGCGCCGCATGCAGATCCGTCACCGGCGCGTCGATCGCTTCGTCGGTGAGCTGGAAGGTGCCGTGGTGATTCGCCAGCGCCTGCTCGGCGCCGCAATCGGCCAGCGCCTTGACGGCGTCGGCCGGGTTCATGTGCTGGTCTTTCATGAACCAGCGCGGTTCATAGGCGCCGATCGGGAGGATGGCCAGCCGCAGCGGGCCATGCTTCTCGGCGACACGGCGAAAATGCGTGCCGTCGCCATAGCCGGAATCGCAGACGACGTAGAGCTTGCCCGCCGGCGTCTCCAGCACGAAGCTGGCCCACAGCGCCTTGTTGCGGTCGAACATGCCGCGCGCCGTCCAGTGCCGGGTCGGCACCAGCGTGACCGCGAGGCCGGGCCCAAGTTCGACGCGGTCGTGCCAGTCGAACGCCTCGGCCTTGATCGCGCTGTCGGCGCTGCACATGGTGAGGTCATTGCCGAGCGGCGTGACCACGCGCGGGGCGAATTTCGCTGACAGCCTCGACAGCGTCGCGAGATCGAGATGATCGTAATGGCCGTGCGACACCAGCACGACATCGATCGGAGGCAGCGCATCGAAGGCGACGCCGGGATCATTGTGCCGCTTCGGCCCGGCAAAACTCACCGGCGAGACCCGATCCGACCACACCGGGTCGATCAGGATGTTCAGCCCCGAAGTCTGGATCAGCCAACTGGCATGGCCAACGAACGACAGTCGAACCTTGCCGCCATTGACGCGCGGCGGCGGGGTGTCGGCATGCGGGCTCGGCGCCCACTCCGGCCATGCCGCGCGTTGCCGGCCGCTGCCGAGCTGCCAGCGCAGCACTTCGCCCAGCGATTTCGGCGGCACCCCGTCTGGATCGAAGAATTGCTTGCCGTCGAAATGGTCGGAGACGGGGCCGTCGTAGATTTTCATGGTTTGGACCCAGACAGCCGGCGCGCCGATAAAGGCGGCGGTGCCGGCCAAAACTTGGAGAATACGGCGGCGGGTAACCTTCATGGGCCCGATTGGCCAGAAAATGCGTGTATCGGCAAGGGGGTGGCGCCATATCGGGGTTCACGAAACCGCCATTTTGCCCCGGCCTTTCTTGACTTTCCGGGCTCGTGGGGGTTTAACCGCCGCAATTCTCGGAAAGATCTTCTTTTCGACCCGCCGCCCGGCCCTGGAGGCCGGAGGTCAACGCCCGACAGCGCGATGCGCCCTCGGGCGCAAAATTGTTTTGGCATAGGCCTTTCTTCGAAAGGCCGTTCTTGGACTTGCGCTGATGTTCGACAATCTGTCGGAAAAATTGGGTGGCATTCTCGATCGGCTGACGGGGCGCGGGGCGCTGTCGGAAGCCGACGTCGATGCCGCGATGCGTGAGGTGCGCCGCGCGCTGCTCGAGGCCGACGTCTCGCTCGACGTTGTCAGAAGCTTCGTCGATCGCGTTCGCGAGCAGGCGATCGGCGCCACCGTGGTCAAGTCGGTCACCCCCGGCCAGATGGTGGTGAAGATCGTCCATGACGAGCTGGTCGCCACGCTCGGTTCCGACGGCCAGACTATCGATCTCAACGCCGTGCCGCCGGTCGCCATCATGATGGTCGGCCTGCAGGGCTCGGGCAAAACCACCACCACGGCCAAACTCGCGCGACGCCTGACCCAGCGCGACAAGCGCAAGGTGCTGATGGCCTCGCTCGACATCTATCGCCCGGCGGCGATGGAGCAGCTCGCGGTGCTCGGGCGCGACCTCGACATCCAGACCCTGCCGATCGTGGCCGGCCAGAAGCCCGCGCAAATTGCAAAACGCGCGCTGGAAGCGGCCAAACTCGGCGGCTACGACGTGGTGCTGCTCGACACCGCCGGCCGCACCACGCTCGACGAAGAGATGATGTCGGAGGCGGCCGAAATCAAAACCGCCGCCAACCCGCATGAAGTGCTTCTGGTCGCGGATTCGCTGACCGGCCAGGACGCGGTCAATCTGGCGCGCGCGTTCGACGAGCGCGTCGGCCTCACCGGCATCGTGCTGACGCGGGTCGATGGCGACGGCCGCGGGGGCGCCGCGCTGTCGATGCGTGCGGTCACCGGCAAGCCCATCAAACTGATCGGCACCGGCGAAAAAACCGACGCGCTGGAAGATTTTCATCCCAGCCGGATCGCCGGCCGCATTCTCGGCATGGGCGACGTGGTATCGCTGGTCGAAAAGGCCGCCGCCAATATCGACGCGGAAAAAGCCGCGCGCACCGCCGAGCGGATGCGCAAGGGCCAGTTCGACCTCACCGACATGCGCGAGCAGTTGATGCAGATGGCCAATATGGGCGGCATCTCGGGCCTGATGGGCATGATGCCCGGCATCGCGAAAATGAAGAACCAGATCGCCAACGCCGGCATCGACGACAAAATACTGAAACGCCAGGTCGCGGTGATCGATTCGATGACCCGGCAGGAGCGCAAGAACCCCGATATCCTCAAGGCCAGCCGCAAGAAGCGCATCGCCGCGGGCGCCGGCCTCAAGGTCGAGGAAGTGAACAAGCTGCTGAAGATGCACCGGAACATGGCCGACATGATGAAGGCCATGGGCCAGGGCAAGCGCGGCCCGATGGCCGGCATCGCGCAGGCGATGGGTTTTGGCGGCGGCGGCATGCCGTCGCCCGAGCAGATGAAAGCGCTGGCGGAAAAAATGCCCGGCGGCGCCGGCGGCATGCCCGCGCTGCCGAAGGATCTGCCCGCGGGCCTGCGCTCAGGCCTGCCGAATGTGCCGGGGCTTACCGGTCTCAGCGGCAAGCCGACCTTGCCGGGCCTCGGCGGCTTTCCCGGACTGGGGAAGAAGAAATGAAGATTGCACGCCTCTCTCACCTCGTCATTCCGGGACGCGCCGTCGGTCGGCAAATTGCCGACCTGAGGCGCGGGCCCGGAATCCATACTCCCGATCGTAGTTATGGATTCCGGGCTCGCTCCGCTTCGCTACGCGCCCCGGAATGACGAGCTAACTCAAACAACATCCAATCCAACAATAACCAGGAGAACTAAATGTCAGTCGTTATCCGCCTCGCCCGCGCAGGCACCAAGAAGCGTCCGGTCTATCACGTCGTCGTCGCCGACTCGCGCTTCCCGCGCGACGGCCGTTTCATCGAGCGTCTCGGCCATTTCAATCCGCTGCTGCCGAAGGACAACGAAACCCGGCTGAAGCTCGACATGGACAAGGTCAAGAGCTGGCTCGCCAAGGGCGCGCAGCCGTCGGACCGCGTCTCGCGCTTCCTCGATGCCGCCGGCGTGCTCAAGCGCGCCGCGCGCAACAACCCGGAAAAGGCCCTGCCGCGCAAGGAGCGCAAGGCCAACGCCGAGGCCGCCGCGGCCGCCTCCGCTGCTGCCGCCTCCGCAGCCAAGGCGGCAGCCGCTGCAGCCGCCGCCGCAGCCAAGAAGTAAGCGCGAGCGCGCGTGGCGATGCCGGCACAGATCTGCATTGCCCGCATCGGCGCTCCGCATGGCGTGCGGGGCGCGGTGAAACTGTGGACCTTCACCGAAGACCCATTCGCGGTGCAGAGCTACGGACCGCTTGTAACAAAAGACGGTGCGCGATCGTTCGAAGTGGCGACCGCCCGCGAAGCAAAAGGCCATCTGGTGGCAACGCTGAAAGGTATCGCCACCCGCGAGGATGCTGAACGGCTCAACGGCATCGAGCTTTTCATCGCGCGCGAAAAACTCCCCGCGACCGACCAGGATGAATATTACCACGCCGACCTGATCGGGCTCGCCGCGGTGACGCCAGCCGGAGAGCCGCTCGGCCGCGTCGCCGCGATCCACAATTTCGGCGCCGGCGACATTATCGAAATCGCGCCGCCCAGCGGCTCAACGATGCTGCTGCCGTTCACCAATGCCATCGTGCCCACGGTGGACCTCGCGGGCGGACGCGTGGTGATCGAACTGCCGGATGAGATCGTCGGCGACACGCCCGAAGATGATACATCTGCGCCATGACTTCCCAGGCGAAGAACTGGCGTGCCACCGTCCTCACCCTGTTTCCGGACATGTTCCCGGGTCCGCTCGGCGTCAGCCTGGCGGGCAAGGCACTGGCCTCAGGGCTGTGGGCGCTGGAGGCGCGGGACATCCGGGCCTCGGCCACCGACCGCCACCGCAGCGTCGACGACACCCCGGCCGGCGGCGGCCCCGGCATGGTGTTGCGTGCGGACGTGCTGGCGGATGCCATCGACGCCGCGGATATCGCGCCGGATCGGCCGAGGTTGCTGATGAGCCCGCGGGGTCGGCCATTGACCCAGTCGCGGGTCGTGGAACTCGCCGCCGGGCCGGGGCCGCTGATTGTCTGCGGCCGGTTCGAGGGCATCGACCAGCGGGTGATCGAGGCCCGCCGGCTGGAGGAGGTTTCGATCGGGGATTACGTGCTCTCGGGCGGTGAAATCGCCGCTTTGGCGCTGATCGACGCCTGCGTCCGGCTGCTGCCCGGCGTGATGGGCAAGCTCGCCTCCGGCGAGGACGAGAGCTTTTCCGATTTCCTACTCGAATACCCTCAATATACCCGCCCGCAGGAGTTCGAGGGCCGGCCGATCCCGCAAATCCTTAACTCCGGCGACCATGCCAAGGTGTCGGCGTGGCGGCGGGCCGAAGCCGAGGCCCTGACCAGGTCGCGACGGCCGGATTTGTGGGCTGTCAGGCATGCCTCAACGCAAGTCCCGACAGGGATTGGCCAAAAGCGCCCAAAAAACACGACGGACGGGTGACAAGCCCCAGCCTTTGCCGTATAGGAGCGCCAAATCCGCGCAATGGCAGGATAGATGGACGTTCGCGCAGCCCGCGCCTTGCAGGCTGGGGCGCGCCGCCGATGGAGATTTTCAAGATGAACCTCATTCAAGAGCTCGAAAAAGAGCAGT
>JBBQUA010000237.1:0-7862 GCA_038212905.1 Hyphomicrobiales bacterium | reverse complement strand
AAGGCTTGCTTCTGGATGTCGGCGGCGATCTTCTTCTGCTCTTCCGCCGTTGAGGCCCGCGCGAACGCATCCTTCAGCTGCTCCATCTTCGGATCGTCCGCCCAACCGAACCAGCCGCCGTTCTTGCCCCTACCGCCGATCGCGAAATTGACGATCGGATTGATCACGTCGGCACCGGCCCAGTTGGTGAAGAACATGTTCCAGCCGCCTTCCTTGACCGGCTTCTGGCTGGCGCGGCGGGTCACCACGGTCTGCCAGTCGGTGGCTTGCAGGTCGACCTTGAAGCCGGCCTCGCGCAGCAATTGCGCCGCCACGATCGGCTGCGCCTTCAGCGTCACGACGTCGCCGGGCGCCATGATCACGATCGGCGTGCCGTCATAGCCGGATTCGGCAAGCAGCTTCTTGGCTTCCGCCATGCCGTTGCCCTTCACCAGGGTCTCCGAACCGACGTCGGTGGCGAGCGGCGTGTCGCAGATGAAGATCGCGCCGCAGAGCTTGTAATATTTCGGATTGCCGACCAGCGCGTCGAGCACCGGCTTCTGGCTCATGGCCAGAAACGCGGCGCGGCGCACCTTGACGTTGTCGAACGGCGGATGAAGGAAGTTCATGCGCCCGAGCGTCTGGAAGCCGAACTTGTTCAGGATGTCGGTCTTGATTTCCTTGTTGCCCTCGAGCAGCGGCAGCAGGTCGAATGACGGGCTCTCCATGAAGTCGATGTCGCCCGACTGCAGCGCATTCACCGCGGTCTGCGCGTCGGGCATCGTGAGCCATTCGACGCGGTCGACCTTGACCACCTTGCCGCCGGCGGTCCAGCTCGCCGGCTCCTTGCGCGGCACGTAGTCCTTGTTCTTCTCGTAGGCCACTTTCACGCCGGGCTGGAATTCAGCCTGGATGAATTTGAACGGGCCGGAGCCGATCTGTTCCGCGATCGCCTTGCCCGGCTCGGTCTCGGCCAGCCGCTTCGGCATCATGAACGGCACCAGCGACGACGGTTTTCCGAGCGACTCCAGCACCAGGCCGTAGGGCTCCTTCAGCTTCAGCACGATGGTCTTGTCATCTGATGCCGTGATGCTGGCGGTGAAATCCATCAGCTTCTGGCCCATGCCGTCGTTCTTGCCCCAGCGCTTCAGCGAGGCGACGCAATCTTCCGCCGTCACCGGCTTGCCGTCATGCCATTTCAGGCCGTCGCGCAAGGTGAAGGTGTAGGTCAGCTTGTCATCGCTGATTTTCCAATCCGCCATCTGCGGCTGGACCTTGAAGTTCGAATCCGTCGCGACCAGCGTGTCGAAGATCATGTAGCCGTGGTCGCGGGTGATGTAGGCAGTGGTGAGGCCGGGATCGATCACACGCAAATCGGAATGCATCACCGCGGTGATGGTCTTGCCGGCGGCGAACGCCTGCGGCGCCAGGGCGGCCGACAGGGCAAGGACCGACAGCGCGACGCCGGACGCTATCGTGGGCCGTTTCCAACGCGAGATGTGGAACATTCAAACTCTCCTGACGTGAAACTGATCAAACCGGGATGATTAGTTATGCATGCGGTACGTTATTTAGGCGCACTAACACGCTGTAACTCCGAAGGTATTCGAGACTTGCATCATGCGCGCGGCGCGTCAATCGGGTTTTGAACCATGGACGCGCGGCGAATGCGCCCGAGCCTTTCAGCAAGTTTCACTTTACAAATTCGTCGCCGGTCACTTTCGTAAGGATCTCGCCGAGATCACAGCGGCGCCCACACCTCGCGTTCAATAACAACGCGGGTTCAATAACAAAGAGAAGCCGATGAACCCCGCCAATCTACCGTTCGATTCCGAGGCCATGCTGCAGGGACTGCGTGGCTGGGTGGAATGCGAAAGCCCGACCTGGGATGCCCCCGCCGTCGAGCGCATGCTCGATCTCGCCGCGCGCGAGATGGCGATCATGGGTGCGTCAATCGAACGCATCGCCGGACGGCAAGGCTTTGCCGGCTGCGTCCGCGCCCGCTTCCCGCATCCGAAGGCAGGCGAACCCGGCATCCTGATCGCGGGACATCTCGATACCGTGCACCCGATCGGCACGCTGGAAAAGCTGAAATGGCGCCGCGAGGGCAACAAGTGTTTCGGGCCCGGGATCTTCGATATGAAGGGCGGCAACTACCTCAGCCTGGAGGCGATCCGGCAACTGGCGCGCGCGGCCTTCACGACGCCGCTGCCGATCACCGTGCTGTTCACGCCCGACGAGGAAGTCGGCACGCCGTCGACCCGCGACATCATCGAGGCCGAAGCCGCGCGCAACAAATATGTGCTGGTGCCGGAACCGGGCCGTCCGGACAACGGCGTCGTCACCGGGCGTTACGCCATCGCGCGCTTCAATCTCGAATCCATCGGCAAGCCGAGCCATGCCGGCGCCACGCTATCATCGGGCCGCTCGGCGATCCGCGAGATGGCGCGGCAGATCCTGGCGATCGACGGCATGACCACGGCGGACTGCACCTTCTCGGTCGGCATCGTGCATGGCGGGCAATGGGTCAATTGCGTCGCCACCACCTGTTCAGGCGAAGCCCTGAGCATGGCGAAGCGCCAGGCCGACCTCGACCACGGCGTCGCGCGGATGCTGGCGCTGTCCGGAACCGCCAATGACGTCACCTTCAAGGTGACGCGCGGCGTCACCCGGCCGGTATGGGAACCCGACGCCGGCACCCTGGCGCTGTATGAAAAGGCACGCGGCCTGGCAAAAGCGATGGGCAAGGAACTGCCCCATGTCAGCGCTGGCGGCGGCTCCGATGGCAATTTCACCGGCGCGATGGGTATCCCGACCCTCGACGGCCTCGGCGTGCGCGGCGCCGATGCGCATACGCTGAACGAACATATCGAGGTCGACAGCCTCGCCGAGCGCGGCCGCCTGATGGCGGGACTGCTGGCGACGCTGGAGTGAGGAAGTTGCAGCAGCAAGCACCCCGTCATCCTGAGGTGCGAGCCTCTTGGCGAGCCTCGAAGGATGGCAACACATGAAGCGCCCTTCGAGGCCGTCGCTGCGCGACGGCACCTCAGGGTGACGATGAACTTTGATGGACTACCTGCGTCGGCAAGATCGACGTTCCCGATGGCACCGAATTTGCTTAGCTGATACATACGGGCGGGGAACTAAATCCGCGGCAACCCGGTGGCGGTTGGCGCATAATTGATGGACAACGATGCTCGGATATCTGCTTCGACGTGTGCTGGCCGCCATTCCCGTGATGGGCGTGGTGGCGCTGTTCGTGTTTCTGCTGCTGCGGCTGACGCCGGGCGATCCCGCCGCGATCCTGGCCGGCGACAATGCGACGCCGGAACAGCTTGAGCGCATCCGCATCTCGCTCGGCCTGCATGAGCCGCTCTATACCCAGTTCGTCACCTGGATCGGCAGGCTGCTGCACGGCGATCTCGGCGTATCCCTGATTTCCAACGTGCCGGTGCTGACAATGATCAGCCGGCGCGTCGAGCCGTCGATCTCGATTGCGCTGTCGACCATCATTCTCGCCATCGTGGTGGCGGTGCCGCTGGGCGTCATCGCGGCCTGGAAACACGGCACCTGGATCGATCGTTTCGTGATGGGATTGTCGGTGATCGGCTTCTCGGTCCCGGTATTCGTGATCGGCTATGTGCTGATCCAGGTGTTCGCCATCGAGCTGCGCTGGCTGCCGGTGCAGGGCTTTAAAAGCATCACCCAGGGTTTCGGGCCGTTCTTCGAACGCATTATCCTGCCGACCTGCACGCTGTCCTTTATCTATGTCGCCCTGATCGCGCGCATGACGCGCGCGGCGATGCTCGACGTGCTCGGCGAGGATTACGTGCGCACCGCCCGCGCCAAGGGCATCAATGAAACCGCCGTGCTGCTGCGCCACGCGCTGCGCAACGCCGCGGTGCCCGTCATCACCGTGATCGGCACCGGATTTGCCCTGCTGATCTCGGGCGTGGTCGTCACCGAAAGCGTGTTCAATTTGCCCGGCATCGGACGCCTCACCGTCGATGCCGTGCTGGCGCGCGACTATCCGGTGATTCAGGCGATGATCCTGTTGACCTCGCTGATCTATGTCACCGTCAATCTCCTGATCGACGTCGCCTATACCCTGCTCGACCCAAGAATTCGTTATTAAGGATCCGGTACTGATGGCGATCGAAACCCTTCCCGAACCGTCGATTCCGATCACCACGCCGTTCCGGTCGGGGCTCGGATTTCTGACGGCGACGCCGATCATCGCGGTGGCGAGCGTCTGCCTCGCGCTGGTGATCCTGTCGGCTATTTTCGCGCCACTGCTGTCATCGCACGATCCGCAGCTGCTGGCGCCGGCGCTGCGTCTGAGACCCGCCAGCGCCGAGTTTTGGCTCGGCACCGACGCCTATGGCCGCGATGTGCTGGCGCGGATTCTCTATGGCGGACGGATCTCGCTGCTGATCGGGCTCGGCGCCGCCTTGTTCTCGATCAGCATCGGGCTCTTGATCGGCCTCGTCTCCGGCTTCTTCAAATGGGTCGATGCGGTGATGATGCGGGTGATGGACGGCCTGATGGCGATCCCGAGCATCCTGCTCGCGATTGCCGTGGTGTCGCTGTCGGGCGCCAGCCTGATGACGGTGCTGATCGCCATCACCATTCCCGAGATCCCGCGGGTGGCGCGGCTGGTGCGCTCGGTGGTGCTGTCGGCGCGCGAGGAGCCGTATGTCGAGGCGGCGATTTCGGTCGGCTCCAGCCTGCCCAAGATCATGTGGCGGCATCTGATGCCCAACACGGTGGCGCCGCTGATCGTGCAGGGCACCTATGTGGCCGCTTCCGCGATCCTGACCGAAGCGATCCTGTCATTCCTCGGCGCCGGCATCAGCCCGGAGACGCCGACCTGGGGCAACATCATGGCCGAGGGCCGCGCCTATTTTCAGATCAAGCCGTCGCTGATCTTCTGGCCCGGTTTGATGCTCTCGGTCGCCATCCTCAGCGTCAACCTGATCGGCGACGCCGCCCGCGACGCGCTCGATCCCCGCATGAAACAGCGCGAGGGCGGCAAGTGAGGTTGCTTCATCCCATCATCGCCCGCGAGACGCGATGCCCTCTCACCGTCATTGCGAGCAAAGCGAAGCAATCCATGCCGCAGCACAAAGGAAGAATGGATTGCTTCGTCGCAAGCGCTCCTCGCAATGACGTTGATGGGACAGAGCTATGAACCCCGTCGTCCTCGACATCGACAACCTCGTGGTCGGCCTCGGCAAGAATCCCGCCAACCAGCGCGTGATCGACGGCGTCTCGCTGCAAGTGCGCGAAGGCGAGACGCTGTGTCTGGTCGGCGAAAGCGGCTCCGGCAAGTCGGTCACCTCGCTGACGGTGATGGGGCTGTTGCAGAAGGGCTCGCTGGTGCCGTCGGGCGGAACGGTCAAACTGGTCGGCGAGGACATCCTCACCGCCAGCGACCGCCGGCTGCGGCAGCTGCGCGCCACCACCATGGCGATGATCTTCCAGGAGCCGATGACGGCGCTCAATCCGGTGGTGCCGGTCGGTCGCCAGATCGACGAGGTGCTGCGAGCCCACACCGATCTCGACGCCCGCGCGCGCAAGAAGCGCATCCTCGACATGATGGAGCAGGTCCGGCTGCCCGAAGTCGAGCGCATCTTCGCCTCCTACCCGCACCGGCTTTCCGGCGGCCAGCGTCAACGCATCATGATCGCGATGGCGCTGGTGCTGGAACCGAAGCTCTTGATCGCGGACGAGCCGACCACCGCGCTCGACGTCACCACGCAAAAACAGATTTTGACGTTGATCCGCGACCTGCAGCGGGATCACGGCACCGCGGTGCTGTTCATCACCCACGACATGGGCGTGGTCGCCGAGATCGCCGACCGCGTCGCGGTGATGCGCTATGGCCAGTTGGTCGAGACCGGCTCGCTGCAGTCCATCCTGCGCACGCCAACGATGGAGTACACCCGCAACCTGCTGTCGGCGGTGCCGAGCCTGATCCCGCGGGCGCCGCGCCCGGAGTCGAGCGAACCGGTGGTGCTGGAGGCCAATGAACTCGGCAAGGTCTATCGCGAGCGCTCCTTCTTCGGCGCCGTGCGCGAAGTAGCTGCCGCGCAGGACGTCACCCTCACGCTGCGCAAGGGCCGCACGCTCGGCATCGTCGGCGAAAGCGGCTCGGGCAAGTCCACCGTGGCACGCTGCATCGTGCGGCTGATCGATCCGACTTCCGGCGGCATTCGCCTGGCCGGCCGCGAAATCTCCGGCCTGTCGCGCCAGCTGCTGCAGCCGCACCGCAAACGCATCCAGATCATCTTCCAGGACCCCTATCGCTCGCTCAATCCGCGCATCACGGTCGGGGAAACCATCGCCGAGGGCCCGATCAATTACGGCATGCCGCATGCCGAAGCGCTGGCCAAGGCGCGCGATCTGCTGGAACTGGTCGACCTGCCGGCCGACGCCATCTCGCGATATCCGCACCAGTTCTCCGGCGGCCAGCGCCAGCGCATCGCGATTGCCCGCGCGCTGGCGCTCGATCCCGACGTGCTGGTGGCGGACGAAGCGGTCTCGGCGCTGGACGTTTCAGTGCAGGCGCAGGTGCTGGAACTGCTCGACGAGATCCAGACCCGGCTCGGCATCGCGCTGTTGTTCATCACCCACGATCTGCGCGTGGCGGCGCAAATCTGCGACGACGTCGCGGTGATGCAGCACGGCCGCATCGTCGAACAGGGCCCGGCGGCGCGAGTCCTGACAAATCCGCAAGTAGCCTATACCCGGGCGCTGCTTGACGCCGCCCCCGGACGGGAGTGGGATTTTGCCAACTTCCGGCCGGTTGCGGTGGCTGCTGCGGCGACGTAAATCCGTCGTCATCGCGAGCCAACGCGTCGCGTCCGGTGAGAAGCTCCGCGAAACAATCCAAACAACTTGCGGGCATGCAAAACTGGATTGCTTCGTCGCTTGCGCTCCTCGCAATGACGAGTCTAACGTTAAATCCATCCTTGCCTGAGATCGATATATGACCCGTATCGCCGTTGGCGGCTTTTTGCACGAGACCAACACCTTCGCGCCGACGAAGGCGAGCTATGACGACTTCGTGCATGGCGGCGGCTGGCCGGCGATGGCACAGGGTCGGGACGTGCTCAAGGTCATGCGCAATATCAACGTCGGACTGGCAGGCTTTGTCGAGCAGGCGGAAGCCAACGGTTGGGAGCTGGTGCCGACGATCTCCTGCGCCGCCAGTCCTTCCGCGCATGTCACCAAGGATGCATTCGAGCGCGTTGCCAAAGTGATGATCGACGGCATCAGCGCGGCAGGACAACTGGACGCCGTCTATCTCGATCTGCATGGCGCCATGGTGTCAGAGCATCTCGATGACGGCGAAGGCGAAATTCTCGCCCGTGTCCGCCGGGTGATCGGCAACGACCTGCCCTTGGTGGTGAGCCTCGACCTGCATGCCAATGTGACGCCGCGGATGGTCGAACATGCCGACGCGCTGATCGCCTATCGTACCTACCCCCATGTCGACATGGCCGACACCGGTCGCGCCGCTGCCCGTCATCTCGCCATGTTGTTGGGTACCAAGCAGCGCATGGCGAAAGCGTTCCGGCAACTGCCGTTCCTGATTCCGATCAGCTGGCAATGCACCGGCGACCAGCCCTGCAGGAGCATCTATCAGAAGCTTGCGGCATTGGAGAGCGACGCGGTGCCGACGCTGTCTTTCGCGCCGGGCTTTCCGGCCGCGGATTTTCGCGACTGCGGACCGAGCGTGTTCGCCTATGGCCGGACGCAAGCCGATGCCGATGCCGCCGCGGACGAAATGGCAAAACTCATCGTCAGTCACGAGAGCGATTTTGACGGCCGCATCTTCACGCCCGACGAGGGCGTGCGTTACGCGATGGAACTGGCCA
>JBBQUA010000236.1:0-7925 GCA_038212905.1 Hyphomicrobiales bacterium | reverse complement strand
ACTCACTAGTGGGGCGTCTAACAGACGCCCCACTCAGTAGAAGATCCATGGCAGGTTTTATCGCGGTCATATACGGCGTCGTCGCTTATGGCTTTACGCTCGTGGCACTGCTCTATCTCATCGGCTTCGTCGGCAATCTCGTTGTTCCGAAGTCGATCGATTCAGGGACGGCAGGACCGCTACGTCAGAGCGCGATCGTCGATAAGCTGCTGATCGGATTGTTCGCCATCCAGCACAGCGTGATGGCGAGTCAGGGCTTCAAGAGTTGGTGGACGCGGATCGTGCCGCCTTCGGTCGAGCGCAGCACTTACGTGCTGTTTGCCAGTTTCGCGCTGCTACTTCTGTACTGGCAGTGGCGGCCGATTCCGTCGCCTGTCTGGACCGCGGACAATCCGGTCACAGCGGGAGCGATCGACGCCATCTTCTGGCTGGGCTGGGTCGTGCTGGTGGCCAGCACGTTCATGCTCAGTCATTTCGAGATGTTTGGGCTCAGCCAGGTATTCGCGCGCTTGTTCGGCAAGCCGCTATCGGACGCGAAATTCCGCACGCCGTTGCTCTACCGGTACGTCCGTCATCCGATCTATCTCGGCGTCTTGCTCGCGGTCTGGGCCACGCCGGTCATGACCGCTGGTCATTTGCTGTTTTCGGCGGTGATCACCGCCTACATTCTGATCGGCATTCAGTTGGAAGAACGCGACCTGCTCCAGCAGTTCGGCGACCGGTATCGCAGTTACCGGCAACACGCGGGCATGCTGGTTCCGCTGCCGGGCCGCAAGTTCGTCGTTGCGAAAGACGCCGAAGCCTACGCCGAAGCGTCTGCTCCGGACCGCGGAAAGCCGTGACATCATGATCGAGCCTGGGCGCGGCCAACCAAAGGCATTTGCTCACCCTCAAAAAGAAAGAGCTCCGGAAATCCGGAGCCTCTCCGCTTTACACGACCTGCATTGAGGCAGGTCTGCTCGCCCGAGCGCAGCCCGATAAAACTCAACGCGCTGCTGGGATCACTTGGGCAACGGCGCCCTCCAAGGTCTGTTGGGCGAGGCCGCTGTAGAGTTCGCGGATCTTCTGCGCATCCATCACGAAGGTCTCGTAAGCCTGCCTGGCGAATTCGGTCTGGATCTCAATGGCCTGATCGAGCGAGCGAACGCCGGCAAGCTTTTCGACATACGACCTGGTCTGTTCGAACGATTTCCTGGTGTATTCGCCGTAGGCCAGCGCGATGGTTTGCATATCGATCGAAGCGGTGTCGGCCGGCGCTGTGGCGCCGGTCGAGAAGGCGTCGGGGGAGGCTGCGGCTTGCGATGCGTGAGCGGTTGCCACGATGGGCCTGACGGTAGCGGGCGGCGGCGCGGACTTCAGGCTCAAAGCCGGCGCGTGATCCGGCTTCTGGCTTAGCGCCGGATCGAGCTTCGGGGCGGGCTTGCCGCCGGATTTCTTCTGGTTGGACTTCGACATCTGGTGAATCTCCGTTGCAGTATCGAACCAACGGCGCGAGTCAGCCATGGTTGCGTGGAAATAGCGCTTCGGACTTGTTCCTTGCGCGGCATTGGTGTGTTGGCATCAAGAATCCGGAATCCGGAACCCGGAACCCGGCCGTCTTGTGCGCCCGCTCGGTCAGGCTAGGATGGGCGATGGCTGACGAGCTCGAACAGCAGCTTGAGCGCATCGAACACTCGATCGCCGAGATCGTCGAGGCGGTGCAAAGGCTTCGCGATAACAGGGCGGCCGCGGGGCAGGTCGCCGGTGAAATCAACCGGCGGCTGAGGCGCTTTCTGGAACGAAAGAAACAGGCTTAAGGTGGCGACGGGGACGGACGGCTGGATCGGCGCGCGCAGATCGGCCGGCCGCAATGGGCGAGCAGGGAAGCAGCGGGATGGACACGGAAGCGATCGCAAAAATACTAGGCGGCATCATCGTGGCCGTCGTGTTGGTGGCTGCGGTCGTGTTTGGGCCAATCGGGCAGGGCGGCAAGCCCGCCAGGGAGGTCCAAAAGATCGAGGCGCCCACGGTCGTGGTTCCAGCCGCGCCCGCCGTGCGGGGGCCGGTGGTGCGGGAGGTACCGCAATAAGCCTGATTTCAGGGATCGAATGGCCCCCCTTGCGCAACAGCCCGATCGTTCCTATCTAGTCTGTAACGGCGACGTCGACGCTTCATAGCTCCGGCGCTGGAACGACCACTCAATAGTCAGGCTGCGCCGGATGTACGCGCGCCCTCTGTTGGTGGTCGTTGGCATTTTAGGGCCTGTTTTGGCCGTTTTACCCCCTCCGTCTGCCCATTTTTGGCCTCCGGGCCCGGTTTTCCCGGCCTTCCCTTGGCTTCCCCCGACGCTATCGGATATACGCTGGCGGCATGAATGAAGCCATCCAAGGGGCCACCGAAATCGCGCCGCAATCCGCTGTGGCGCCTCAAGTTTCGGTCGTTGTCCCCACCTTCAACGAACGAGACAATGTCACCACGCTGTACCGGCGGCTGGAGGCGACCTTCGCCGGCATCGCCTGGGAAGTCGTGTTTGTCGACGACAATTCGCCCGATGGCACCTGGGATGTGGTGCGGGGGCTGGCACGGATGGATAACCGCGTCCGCTGCATCAGGCGGATCGGGCGGCGCGGCCTGTCCGGCGCCTGCATCGAGGGCATCCTGGCGGCGAGCGCGCCCTACGCCGCCGTGATCGACGCCGATCTGCAGCATGACGAGACCCAGCTGCCGAAAATGCTGGCGCTGCTGCAAGGCGGTGAATTCGATCTCGTGGTCGGCAGCCGCTACATCGAAGGCGGCAGCGCCGACAGTTTCGACAAGCAGCGGGCCGGGGCCAGCCAATTGGCCACCGAGATTGCAAAGCGCGTGCTGCAGGTAAAAATCGCCGATCCCATGAGCGGCTTCTTCATGATCCGCCGGGATCGGTTCGAGGCGCTGGCGCCGCAGCTCTCCACGCAAGGCTTCAAGATCCTGCTCGATATCGTCGCCACCGCGCGCGGCGAATTGCGGGTGAAGGAAGTTCCCTTCACCTTCGGCACCAGGATGCATGGCGAGAGCAAGCTCGATTCCATGGTGGCGCTGGATTTCCTCGGGCTGGTGCTGGCGAAGCTGACCCACGACGTGGTGTCGCTGCGCTTCCTGCTGTTCGCGATGGTCGGCACGACAGGCCTCGTCGTGCACCTGACCACGCTGTTCGTAACGCACGAAGTTCTCAACGTGCCGTTCGCCGAGGCGCAAGCGGCCGGCGCGCTGGTCGCCATGACCTCCAATTTTATCCTCAATAATTTTCTCACCTATCGCGACCAGCGGCTCAAGGGCTTTGCCATCCTGCGCGGCCTGTTGCTGTTCTATCTCGTCTGCGGCGTCGGCCTGATCGCCAATGTCGGCGTCGCATTTTCGGTCTACGATCAGGAATGGAACTGGTGGGTGGCGGGGGCGGCCGGCGCGATGATGGGCGTGGTGTGGAATTACGCGATGTCCGGACTGTTCGTCTGGCGCAAGCGATGAAGCAAAAATGAGTTCGAACGACGGACGGCTGGCCCGCAACACTGTTCTCACGGTGCTGGCGCTGGTGGCGTTGCGGCTGATCGCCGCCGCCTGGACGCCGCTGACCTTCGATGAAGCCTATTACTGGATGTGGTCGAAACATCTGGCCGGCGGCTACTACGATCATCCGCCCGCCGTCGCTTTTGTCATCCGCGCCGGCACCTTGATCGCAGGCGACACCGAACTCGGCGTCCGGCTGGCGTCGATCCTGCTGGCGCTGCCGATGAGTTTTGCGGTGTATCGTTCCGCCGCCATCCTGTTCGGTGGCATCCGGGTGGCGGCGACCGCCACCATCCTGCTCAACGTCACCATGATGGCCGCGGTCGGTACCCTGATCGTGACGCCGGATGCGCCGCTGCTGGTGGCGTCCAGTTTCGTGCTGCTTTTTCTTGCCAAGGTGCTGGAGACCGGCCGCGGCGCATGGTGGCTCGCGGTCGGCGCCGCCGTCGGCGTCGCGTTGCTGTCGAAATACACCGCGCTGTTTTTCGGCCCGGCGATTCTGATCTGGCTGGTGGCGGTGCCAAAACTGCGGCGCTGGCTGATCTCGCCATGGCCCTATCTCGGCGGCCTCGTGGCGCTGGCGGTGTTTGCGCCGGTGATTGTCTGGAATGCCGATCACCACTGGGTCTCCTTCCTCAAGCAGTTCGGCCGCGCCAAAATCGAAAACTTCAGACCGGCCTTCCTCGCCGAGCTGATTCCGACCCAGGTCGCCTTCGCAACGCCGCTGGTGTTCATTCTCGGCGCGATGGGACTCCACGCTTTGGCCTGGCGCAATACCGGCGCGTTCGCCGCCCGCATGCTCGTCAACACCTTGTTCTGGACCATCGTGGCGTATTTCATCTGGCATGCGCTGCACGCCCGCGTCGAGGCCAACTGGTTCGCGCCGGTCTATCCGGCGTTGGCGATCTCGGCAGCGGTGGCCGCCCACCTCACGCGATGGGACCGGTGGCGCCAGCGCCTCGCCGATTTTTGCCTGCGCTGGGCCTCGCCGGTGGGCGTCGCGCTGTTTGCGTTTCTGATCGTGCAGGCCAACACCGGCGTGTTCACCTACTACCACCGCGACGCCACCGTGCGCAGCGTCGGCGTCGGCTGGCGCGAATTGGCCGGCGCGATCGAAGCGGTGCGCCTGCGCACCGGCGCGACCTGCGTGCTGGCGCCGGATTACGGCACCACCGGCTGGCTCGCCTTCTATCTGCCGAAGGGCAGCTGCGTGGTGCAGCCGACCCAACGCATCCGCTGGGTCAACATGCCCGAGCCGTCGCCTGCGCAATTGTCCGGAAAACTGTTGTACGTCGACGAGGCGCGGCCGGGCGCGCGGTCTTATCAGTCGGAAAATTTCAGCGGCGTCGAGCGCGTCGCCGAATTCACCCGCAAGCGCGGGGCACTCGTCATCGAGACCTATGGGATCGATCTGCTCGAAAGTCCGAAGGGCAGCGTACTCGACCGCTCGCCGCCGCCGGAGCTGGAGTAGCGGCGAGAGGCGGGGGGCGATCGCGATAGCCTTCCGCACACTCCGTCGTCCTCCGCGAAAGCGGGGACCCAGTATTCCAGAGGCGCCTGAGATCGAACGGGACGTCACGGCGTACTGGGTCGCCCGGTCAAGCCGGGCGATGACAGCGAGTATGGTGCGGGAAAAATAATCCATGTACGGCTCGCAGCGCGAGCGGCCGTGTCCGATGTGTACGTCGCTGTTGTCGGCCTGGGACGGTGAAGCGCCGGATATCCAGCAACACGTCGCACTCGCCATCGTGGCGCGGTCGCCGATCGCGCGGCTGGTCGCTTTCAAGCGCGAACGCGGCTGGCATCATCTGCCGCTGTATTGCGATATCTCCGGCGAGTTCAGCCGCGACTATCACGGCCTGACAAAAGACGGCGGCGACGATGCGGCGTTCAATGTGTTCACGCGACGCCAGGAAGGAAGCGGTGTCACAATCAGGCATTTCTGGGGCGGCGAGATGAACGGCGCATCGTCCGATCCCGGACAGGATCCGCGCGGCGCGCCGGATCTGATGCCGCTATGGAACATTCTCGACGTGACGCCGGAGGGGCGCGGCACTGACTGGTATCCGAAGCTGAATTATTGATGCGGAACTCATAAAAAATCCCGCGTAAATACGGGGCCACTGCATTATATCCGTCCGGTATTTTTGCATGCCCCACATCCGCCCCGCACTTAATCGGCATTTAACTAAAAGTCGCCTTAATGACGCTCCGCACCTCTGCGACATGCTGCATCGAAACGTCTGATGCGCTGCTGCGAAGAGGAACTCAGTGGAAGTTGTCTGGATACGAGGCGAATGAGTTACAGTACGAGTGCGTCCGGGCAAATCACGGCGAAGAACCAGCGGCGTTCATCCCGTAAAGCCAATGCTAACCATATTTTCGGCAGCGCCGCGGTCGCCTGCCTGGTGCTGGGCTGCGCTTGGACAGTTTACACCAACGTATTCGGCGCCAGCATTTATCCGACGCTGGCTGGCGGGAACTTCGATGCGCCGGTGATCCGGCACAAGCAGTCGGTGGCGACGCGGACCCCGCAAGCCATCGTCAACAATGTGTTCGCTGCCTTGCCCGAGCCGGCGCCGGTCATTGCCGTGCCCGCGACGATTGCGTCCACCTCAACGCTGAGATTCGACGACCGCTTTGCTGCGGCGGCACCGCAAGGCGTCGAGCCGAAGCCGCAAGCCGCAACGTTGCAACTGGCTTCGGCGTCACCATCCGTCGAAGCTGCAAAACCGGCTGACGCGCCGAAATTGCTCGAAGCCGCCAAACCGAAACAAGTTTCGTCAGCGCCTGCGCAGGTTGCCGCCCTCACGCCGGCCGCCGCCGAACCCAAACCGGCCAGGGCAACGGGTGTTACCGTCAAGGACATGGCGCAGCGCGCCAAGGCCGCGGTGATGTCGATCGCTTCGGGCGAGAAGCCCAACATGGTCGAAAAACTGTGGGGCAAGGAACCGGCGCACCGATCGCTGCTGTCCTACGCCTCCGCCGATGTCAGCGCGACCGGCAGCCTGCCGAAGCTGCAGAACCCGATGCTCGGCGGGTCGGCGCCCTATGATCGCGAGACCGCGGTCTATGACATTGCGGCGCGCAAGGTCTACCTGCCCGACGGCACCGTGCTGGAGGCGCATTCCGGGCTCGGCGCCAAGAAGGACGACGTGCGCTATGCGCATGTGCGGATGCAGGGCGTAACCCCGCCGCACATTTATGACCTCAAGCCGCGTGAAGCACTGTTTCACGGCGTGCCGGCGCTGCGGCTGACGCCGATCGGCGGCCAGGACAAGATCTTCAACCGCGACGGCCTGCTGGCGCACACCTACATGCTCGGCACCGGCGGCGATTCCAACGGCTGCATCTCGTTCAAGGATTACTACGCGTTCCTGGACGCCTACCGCAAAGGCGGCATCAGGAAGATCGCGGTGGTTGCAAGGGTGGAGTGAGGTGGAGCTGCTGCGCCGCGCGTGGGCGAAGCCGTATTGACGATGAAGCCTGGTTGATCATCCAACCGCGGCGAACTATCCTTCGTCATTCCGGGGCGCGCCGTTTGGCGCGAACCCGGAATCCATAACCACGATCCGCGCGATGGCTTACTACGTCTATCTCCTTGCGAGCAAAAAGCACGGCACGCTCTATCTCGGCGTGACCAACGATCTCGTGCGGCGGGTATTTGAGCATCGCAGCAAGGCAGTGCCCGGTTTCACGACGCGATATGGCGTCAACAAGCTCGTCTGGTTCGAAATCTACGACGACGCCATCACTGCTATCGCACGCGAAAAAGAACTCAAGAAATGGCGGCGCGACTGGAAGATCCGTTTGATCGAGGAAGAAAATCCGGGGTGGACCGATCTATATTCGGGTATTTCGAGTTGACGGCCACCGAACTATCCCCTCCGTCATTCCGGGGCGACGTCATCGGGCGCGCGAATGCGCGTCTGATGGCGTCGAGCCCGGAATCCATAACCACGATCGTGCGTATGGATTCCGGGCTCGCGCCAAGCGGCGCGCCCCGGAATGACGGCTACCATCCAAACAAAAAACCCCGGCATCGCTGCCGGGGTTCTGCATTCTTGAGACTTGCGGAAGGAAGCCTGGATCAGAAATCCATGCCGCCCATGCCGCCGCCCGGGGGCATGCCGCCGCCGCCGGCGCCGCCCTTCTTGGGCAGTTCGGCGACCATGGCTTCGGTGGTGATCAGCAGAGCCGCAACTGACGCTGCGTTCTGGATCGCCGCGCGAACCACCTTGGTCGGGTCGATGATGCCCTTCGAGATCAGGTTGACGTATTCGCCCGACTGCGAGTCGAAGCCGTACGAATACTGGTCCTTCTCGAGGATCTTGCCGACGATGACGGAACCGTCTTCGCCTGCGTTGATCGCGATCTGGCGAGCGGGCCAGGACAGCGCCTTG
>JBBQUA010000235.1:0-7927 GCA_038212905.1 Hyphomicrobiales bacterium | reverse complement strand
TGCCCGATGGATTCCGGGCATGCGCTTCGCGCATCCCGGAATGACGAGCCCATCAACTCCCGCTGAACGAATTGTACCCCTGGTCTTCCCAGAAGCCGCCCTTGTAGTCGTTGGTGACTTCCATCGAGACCACGTATTTCGGATTCTTGAACCCGAGTTTGGTCGGCACCCGGATCTTCATCGGGTAACCGTAGGCCCGCGGTAGGATCTCGTCGCCGAATTTGAAGGTCATCTGGGTCTGCGGATGCAGCGCGGTGGCCATGTCGAGCGGTGAGTTGTAGCCTTCGGCATCGGCGCACTGGAACCAGCAATATTTGGCGTTTGTGTCGGCGCCGACCAGCTTGAGAAAATCGCGCAGCGGCGTTCCGGTCCAGCTGCCGATCGCGCTCCAGCCCTCGACGCAGATATGACGCGTCACCTGCTTGACCTGCGGCAGCTTGTAGAGCTCCTCCAGCGTCCATGATTTCTTGTTGTCGACCAGGCCGCGCACCTCGAGTTTCCATGCCTTGCCGTCGACATCGGGGGCGTCGTCGAGCGCGTAATAGGCGTTGAACGGGAACGGCTTCGTAATGGCGCTTTCCGGGAAGGTCGGCGCCAGCGCGTTGGGATTGAAGATGGCGGCCTGCACGCCGTCATTGAATTTCGAAATCCGCGTCAGCATCGATTCGGCGGAAAAGCTGTCGGACACGTCGCAGCCGGTCAGCAGTGTCAGCGCGCCGAAGCTGGCGCCGCCGGCAATGAAGCGGCGTCGCGCCAGATCCGGCATCAGTTTGGTGGCGTCCCTGACCAGCAATTGCTTGTCGACGCCGGGGATCAGAAGCGAGCGAAGTCGGCCCATGATGTTTCTCCTCTAAATTTCTCAGCGGCCGATGATCATGGCGCGCAGGCTTTTCGGCACCAGCAGCGCCAGCGCGACATGCACCACCAGGAATGCGACGATCGCCGCCATGCAGAAGAAATGGACGTAACGCGCGAAATCATAGCCGCCGAACAGCGCCGTCAGATATTGCAGCTGCACCGGCTTCCAGATCGCCAGGCCCGACAGCACGACGAGGATGCCGACCACGATGATCCCGGCATAGAGCAGCTTCTGGACATAATTGTATTTCGTCAGGTCTGCATGCGACAGCTTGCCGGTCAGCGCGGCCCTGGTATCGGCGATCACGCCCTCCGGCGTGATCGGCAGCAGCTTCCTGGCGAAGCGGCCGGTGGCGAGGCCGAGCGCGAGATAGACCAGGCCGTTGACCATCAACAGCCACATCGCCGCGAAATGCCACAGCAGCGCGCCGCCGAGCCAGCCACCCAGCGTGATCGTTTTCGCAAATTTGAAGTCGAACAGCGGCGAGGCGTTGTAGATCTGCCATCCCGACATGATCATCAGGATCATCGCCACCGCGTTGATCCAGTGCACGGTGCGGACCCAGGCCGGTTGGATGACCTTTGTCGATGTAGCGGCTGCGGCGGATTGGTCGTTGACGGCGAGGCTGGACATGCTGATTCCCTGGCTGTTCCACACTACGGGAAGGCCGATACAGGCTTATACGCCGGAATCTGGAGCTTCGTTACTGCCAAACCGGCTATCAGGTTGATTCCCGTAGCCTATGATAGTCACGAAAAAGCGAGCCGGGTTGCCCCGGCTCGCCTTTCCGTCACGCATCCTGGCCGGGGCAGGTCAGGCGCGGACTGTTACGACGCCGGCATCAGGACGGTGTCGACCACATGGATCACGCCGTTGGACTGATTGACGTTGGCGATCGTCACCATCGACGTGCCGCCCTTGGCATCGACGATCCAGACCTTGCCGTCCTTGAGCTTGACGGTCAGTTCTTCGCCTTCGACGGTCTTGAGCTTCTTGCCGTCGGTCAGGCTGGCAGCTTCCATTTTGCCGGGGACGACGTGGTAGGTCAGGATCTTGGTGAGGGTCGCCTTGCTCTCGGGCTTCACCAGGGTGTCGACGGTTCCGGCCGGCAGCTTGCCGAACGCGGCGTTGGTCGGCGCGAACACGGTGAACGGGCCCTTGCTCGACAGGGTGTCGACCAGACCGGCGGCCTTCACCGCGGCCACCAGCGTGGTGTGGTCCTTGGAGTTGACGGCGTTCTCGACGATGTTCTTCGAGGGGAACATCGCAGCGCCGCCGACCATCACGGTCTTTTCGCCGGACATTTCGCTCTTCATCATCTTCTTGTCTTCAGCGCTGGCCGGCGCGATGACGGTCGCGGTCAAAGCCAGGGCGCAGAAGGCGGCCGAGAAAAGTGCAATACGCTTGGACATGGAAACGTCTCCCGATGATTGTGGTGACCGGCGGTTCGCCGGCGTTGAAGGGGCAACAACGACGCTTGCCCGGTTGGTCAGACTGCGCCGCCGTTGCACCGAGATACGGGAGGGTTTGGAGCCGGTTTCGAAGTATAATTTATCGTGATGATGAAACTAATTGCGGCGCCATCCGTTTGGGCGCTCCTGCCGCAGGCTGCACCAAATCGTGAAAACAACCCCATGAACAGAATCGCTGGACGGGCAGCACTTGTCCCGGCACAACATATAGTATGCCATCGGCCGCTGACGCTGGCGCCTACTGAGACATTCCCCCATCCGCCGGGCGTTTCACGCGCGTCGACCTCCCCCGCAACGAAGCGGAAGAGGTAAAGCGCCGCAACGATTCGCGAGAACTAATCCCGGTTATTCGGCGTCTGGATAAAACCCCGATTATGCGTCGGGCTGATCAGGATTTCGTTGATGCAGACCCGCGCCGGCATATTGGCGACGAAGGCGATGGTGCGGCCGCAATCCTCGGGCTGCAGCATCTTGGCCTGCTCGGCCTTGCTCGGCACCACCGGCCGCAGCTTCAGGATCGGGGTCGCGACCTCGCCGGGCGACAGACAGCACGCCCGCAGGCCGTTGACGCATTCATCCATGTTGAAGGAATGGGTCAGCGCCAGCACCGCATGTTTTGTGGTGGTGTAGGCCGGCCCCGGCATTTTCGAGACGTGACGGCCGGCCCAGGATGCGACGTTGATGATGCAGCCATCCTGCTGCTTGCGCATCGCCGGCAGCACCGCGCGCATGCAATACAACACGCCGTTGAGATTGATCTCGACCAGTTTGTCCCAGCCGTCCAGTTCCATGTCGGCCCAGGAGCGCTTCGGCACGTTGATGCCGGCGCTGTTGACCAACAGATCGATGCGGCCATGTTTGGCGAGGATCTGTTCGGCGGCCTTGCTGACGTTATCCTTGTTGCTGACATCGAGCGCGATGGCCTCGGCCTTGCCGCCCTTTTTGGTGATGTTCGCCACGACGCGGTCGAGCTCTTGCGTTCGGCGGCCGGAAACCACCACAATCCAGCCATCCGCAGCCAGAAACTCCGCCCCGGACTCGCCGATTCCGCTGCCGCCGCCCGTCACCCACGCCACGCGTTTCCCGTTATTCGACATGCAAACTGTCTCCGTTGCTTTTTGAAGGGCGTTTTTGCTAATGCAGCGCTCAGACTGACCGGCCATCGCCCCTCAGGGAATGTTGCATGAACACCACCGCCAACGCCAACCTGTTTTCCCGCCTGTTCGACGGCCTCGACGATCCCTCGCGCCTTGCGATCGAGACGGCCGACGGACAACACATCAGCTATGGCGATCTCATGGCCCGCGCCGGCCAGATGGCGAATGTGCTGGTGTCCAGAGGCGTCAAGCCGGGCGACCGCGTTGCAGCGCAAACCGAGAAATCGGTGGCAGGCCTGGTGCTCTATCTCGCCGCCGTCAGGGCCGGCGCGGTCTATCTGCCACTCAACACCGCCTATACGCTGAACGAACTGGAATACTTCATCGGTGACGCCGAGCCGTCGCTGGTGGTTTGTGATCCCTCGAAGGCTGAAGGCATCGGCCCGATCGCGGCGAAGATCGGCGCCAAGGTCGAGACCCTGGGCGCCGATGGCCAGGGATCCCTGACGCAAGCCGCCGCCACCGTGAAGGCGGACTTCGAAACAATCGAGCGCGCCGACGACGATCTCGCCGCGATCCTCTACACCTCGGGCACCACGGGACGCTCCAAAGGCGCGATGCTGACGCACGACAATCTGGCGTCGAATTCGCTCTCGCTGGTCGATTACTGGCGCTTCACCGACCAGGACGTGCTGATCCACGCGCTGCCGATCTATCACACCCACGGCCTGTTCGTGGCCAGCAACGTCACGCTGTTCGCGCGGGCGTCGATGATCTTCCTGCCGAAACTCGATCCGGAGCTCATCATCAAGCTGATGGCGCGCGCCACGGTGCTGATGGGCGTGCCGACGTTTTACACGCGACTGCTGCAAAGTCCGGCGCTGAGCAAGGAGTCGACCAAGCATATGCGGCTGTTCGTGTCGGGCTCGGCGCCGCTGCTCGCCGACACCCACCGCGAATGGGCCGCGCGCACCGGCCATGCCGTACTGGAGCGCTACGGCATGACCGAGACCAACATGAACACCTCCAACCCCTATGACGGCGATCGGGTGCCCGGCGCGGTCGGCCACGCGCTGCCCGGCGTGGCCGTGCGTGTCACCGATCCTGAAACCGGCAAGACCCTCGGGCCGGAAACCATCGGGATGATCGAGGTGAAAGGCCCCAACGTCTTCAAGGGCTACTGGCGGATGCCGGAAAAGACCAAAGCCGAATTCCGCGACGACGGATTTTTCATCACCGGCGATCTCGGCAAGATCGACGCCAAGGGCTATGTGCACATTCTCGGCCGCGGCAAGGACCTGGTGATTTCAGGCGGTTTCAACGTCTATCCGAAGGAAATCGAGAGCGAGATCGACGCCATGCCGGGCGTGATCGAATCCGCCGTGATCGGCGTGCCGCACGCCGATTTCGGCGAAGGCGTCACCGCGGTGCTGGTGTGCGACAGGGGCGCCGCGGTCGATGAGGCTTCGGTGCTGCAGGCGCTCGACGGCAGGCTGGCCAAATTCAAGATGCCGAAGCGGGTGATCGTGGTCGATGAATTGCCGCGCAACGCCATGGGCAAGGTGCAGAAGAATATTTTGCGCGATACCTACGCGAAGATTTACGAGAAGTAGTTGTCGTCGCCCCTGCGAACGCAGGGGCCTATAATCCCGGTCATCTGTGGTGACGAGAGGTCGTCCAACAACATTCTCGAACGATGAATCACGCGGTATGGGTTCCTGCGTTCGCAGGAACGACGGGTGGAGAAAGTTAGCGCCCATCTAGCGTCGTGTCCCCGCCTTGACTGCTTTACAGCAAACTGATGACAAACCTGCCGCCGACGATGAACAGATAGCACCCGAATGCCACTTCCAGCGTGCGCTTCGACACCGCGTGCGCGGCACGGACGCCGAGCGGCGCGGTCAGGAGGCTGGTCGGCATCACCAGCACCGCGCCGATCAGCGAGACGTAGCCGAGCGCGAATGGCAGCTGAAGTGCCGCGACCTCGGGATAGCGCATCGCGGCCGGCCAGCCGGCATAGACGTAGCCCAGCGCGCCGGGAATCGAGATCAGCACCGCCAGCGCCGAGGAGGTGGCGACCGCCTGCAGCAGCGGCCGGCCGTAAAACGTCAGCAGCAGATTGGAGAACAATCCGCCGCCGACGCCCATCAGCGTGGAGAGCAGGCCGACGATGAAGCCGTACAGCTTCATCAGCGGTCCCTTCGGAAGGTCGTCGCCGAGCTTCCAGCCTTCGCGCGCCAGCAGCAGCCGCGTCGCGGCCGACCATGCCACCATGACGAACACGATCTTGAACAGCCGCTCCGGCGCGTAGCGCGCGGTCACGGCGCCGGCGATCACGCCTGAGAGCACCGGCAGCCACCAGGCCCGGAGGATCTCCAGATCCACCGTGCCCCTGATATGATGGGCGCGCCAGGCCCGGATCGAGGTCGGAATGATAATGGCCAGCGATGTCCCGATGCACAGCGGCATCCGGACCTCGAGCGGGACGCCGGCCAGCCGAAAGCATTCGTAGAATACAGGGACCAGGATGGCGCCGCCGCCGATCCCGAACAGGCCGGCGAGAAAACCCGACAGCGCCCCCACCGCCACCAGCAGGAGCGCCAATTCGGCAAGCTCCGAGACGCCAAGCCCACCGATCGCCATCGCCGTTTCCCCCGTCTCGCGCCCAGCCCACGCGCGTTCATGAATCGTGCTTCAGGTATACCAGCCAACAGCAGCCGCCGACCTTGTCAACGCCCACAATTGCAGGGCACATCCATAGGTGTGAACCACGGTTCGCAAATGGCGATTTTCGTCGTTGCGCTCATTGTTTCGAGTTCGTAAATAGAATTTGTCTACAGCGATCCACGAAGGGCCCTGCAGCCCGCCAACCCGTCAAAGCCGCCGATGACCATCAGGATCGAACGACCGCTTTCGCCCCATATTCAGGTCTACCGCTGGACCCTGACGATGGCACTGTCCATCGTGCATCGCGCCACCGGCATCGCACTGTATTTCGGCACCCTGCTGCTGGCATGGTGGCTGATCGCGGCGGCCTCGGGCCCCGGCGCCTATGCCCACGTGCAGGCCTTTACCGGCAGCATCATCGGCAAGCTGATCGTGTTCGGCTACACGTGGGCGCTGATGCATCATCTGCTCTCCGGGCTCCGGCATCTGGTCTGGGACCTCGGTTACGGCTTCAAGGCGAATGAGCGTGAAGCGCTGACCTGGGGCGCGCTGATCGGCGGTATTTCGCTGACCGTGCTGGTCTGGATCATCGCTTACGCGATCGGGGGCGGCCGATGACCGTGCCGAATTCCCCGCCGAAAACCATGCGCACCCCGCTCGCGCGCGTTCGCAGCCTCGGCGCCTCGCATTCCGGCACCTCCGATTTCTGGCGCCAGCGCCTCACCGCGGTGGCGATGACGCTGCTGATCGTGCCGGTCATCGTCGTGGTGCTGATGCTGCTCGGCCGCAACCAGGCTGGCGCCGCGCAGATTCTCGGCTCGCTGCCGATCGCGATCATCCTGCTGCTGTTCATCATTGCCAGCGCCTGGCACATGAAAATCGGCATGCAGGTGGTGATCGAGGATTACATTCACAACGAGAAGCTGAAGCTCGCCAGCGTGATGGCCAACAACTTCTTCGTGGTCGCGGTGGCGCTGGCTTCGATCTACGCCATCCTCAAACTGTCATCTGGAGTTTAGCCCATGGCCGGCGGCGGAAACGGCAAGGGGAATGGCGCAAACGGCACGGCGACATTCGCCACCAATGGCCACGCCTACCCGATTGAAGACCACACCTATGACGTCGTCGTCGTCGGCGCCGGCGGCGCCGGCCTGCGCGCCGTCGTCGGCTGCAGCGAGGCCGGCCTGCGCACCGCCTGCATCACCAAGGTATTTCCGACCCGCTCGCATACCGTCGCCGCCCAGGGCGGCATTTCGGCGGCGCTCGGCAACATGCACGAGGACAACTGGCGCTGGCATATGTACGACACCGTCAAGGGGTCGGACTGGCTGGGCGACCAGGACGCCATCGAATACATGGTGCGCAACGCGCCCGAGGCGGTCTACGAACTCGAACATTGGGGCGTACCGTTCTCGCGCACCGAAGACGGCAAGATCTATCAGCGGCCTTTCGGCGGCATGACGCTGGACTACGGCAAGGGCCAGGCCCAGCGCACCTGCGCCGCTGCCGACCGCACCGGCCACGCCATGCTCCACACCATGTATGGCCAGGCGCTGCGCCATTCCGCTGAATTCTTCATCGAGTTCTTCGCCATCGACCTGATCATGGACGACCAGGGCGTCTGCCGCGGCGTGATCGCGCTGAAACTCGACGACGGCACGCTGCACCGTTTTCGCGCCCAGACCACGATTCTCGCCACCGGCGGCTATGGCCGCGCCTATGCCTCCTGCACCTCGGCGCATACCTGCACCGGCGACGGCGGCGGCATGGTGCTGCGGGCCGGGCTGCCGCTGCAGGACATGGAATTCGTCCAGTTCCATCCGACCGGGATT
>JBBQUA010000234.1:0-7948 GCA_038212905.1 Hyphomicrobiales bacterium | reverse complement strand
TCTATCATCACTGGGGTCTCACTCCGATATCTGGCTTCAGCTTGCCGCGCTCTTGAGGTCGGCCGGTGGCGCAAACGCGGCTTCGAGCGCGGCGAATTCGGTCGGCAGCATGTCGCACAGAACCTGGACATGGGGAATGATGTTGGCGCCGGCGATGAAACCGAAATCCAGCTGGTCGCGGTAGCTCTGCACGGTGATGTTGAGCGCCAGCCCGTGGGTCGCGATCGATACCGGGAAGATATGCAGCAATTCGGCACCCGCCGCATACAGCGTCTGACGCGGCCCCGGCACGTTGGACACCGTGATGTTCGCCGCCGGCGGCAGCACGTCCGACAGGTTGGAGCGGCTGTACAGCAGCGCCAGGATCTGCACCAGGATCGGCGCGCCGAGCATCGAGATGCTGGACACCTGCGGCATCAGCGCCCGCAGCGGATGCGACATCTCCTTCGACTTGGTGGATTGCGCGATGATCGCCTCCAGCCGTGCCTTCGGATCCTCGACGTTGGTGGCGATCGAGCAGATCATGCCGAACACCTGGTTGTTGGCGTCGGTATTGCCCTCCTCACGCAGCGAGATCGGCACCGCGGCGGTCAGCGATTTGGTCGGCAGCGCGCCCTGCTGCAGCAGATAGCGCCTGACAACACCGGATGACAGCGCCAGCACCACATCGTTGAGCTTGCCGCCGGATTGCTTGGCCAGCGCCTTGGCGCGCGACAGCGAGATCGAGACGCCGGCAAAGCTGCGCTCCGACGAGATCGCCTTGTTCAGGATGGTCGAGGGCGACACCATGCTGGCGATGCTGTCGCGCGACTTCGGATCGGAAATCTTGCCAATCACGTCGGAGACGCTTTTCAGCATGGTGGGAATGCTGCCGGCGAACTTCACCGCGCTTTCGATCTGAAACATGGCGTTGTCGAACAGGATCGATCCGAGATCGCTTTTGCCGGAGCGCGGCAGGTCGATGCTCTTCGGCGCCGCGGAGCCGCCGAACGGCTGGCGCCACAGCGCCTGGTAGGAATCGATCAAATTGGCGGCGATGTCGCGCGGCTCCTGCCCGACCTTGGCCTTCGCCGTCGGTGGCTCGATGGTCCGCGGCACAGGCGTCACGTCGTAAATCATGCTGGTCAGCGCCGCGCCGGCGCCGCCGTCGATGCAGGCGTGATGCATCTTGGAATAAAGCCCGATCTCGTTGTCCTTCATGCCCTCGAAGACGTAGAACTCCCAGAGCGGACGGGCGCGGTTGAGCAGCTTGGCGTGCATCCAGCCGACGATGCGCTCCAGCGTCGGACGATCGTAGGGCGCCGGCAGGCTGCCGCGGAAAATGTGGCGGTCGATGTCGAACTGGTCGTCCTCGACCCAGGAGGGATGATCGATATCGAGTGGGGCTTTTTCCAGCCGCGCCTTCAGGATCGGCGCGACGTGCAGCCGCGAGGCGATCTGCGCCTTGAAGTCCTCGAAGAAGTTGCCCTTGTAGTCCTCGGGCAGGCGGAAGATCGCCATGCTGCCGACATGCATCGGCATTTCCGGCGTTTCCAGATACAGAAACGACGCGTCCATCGATGTCAGCTTTTTGGCATCACTCATGTTTTCCTCCCGCGCATCACCCGGCGCCCAGGTGGCGCTCCTTTGTCGTTCCGACCGCCCCTGTTGCCGGGACATTAGTCAGGATTGTGCATTTTCCGGAGGCGCATATGCAATGGCAAACGGCCCCGACCGGTCAAATTGCCTGAATTCGCCCTCGGGCTGGGCCAGCCGATCGGCGACCGCCCACAGAGCGGCCGGATTGACGCCCAGTCCAACATGGCTGGCGAGGTGGACCTCGATATTTTCGGCGGTATCTGAGGGGCGCAGCAGGCAGGTATGCCAATTCACGATGCCATCAGTGCGCGAATAGATCGACGTGGCCGGAACCGGCAGATCGCCAGCGATCGCGGCGCGAAGCTCCGGATTGTCGTCCGCCCGCTCGCCTGACAGCAATTCATAGAGCCGCGTCGCGTTGGTCGCCCTGACATCGTTGGCGAACGGGCTCCCCAGTGTCACGACACATCGCACCATCTCGGGCGCCTGCAGCGCCAGATCGCGCGCATAGACGCCGCCGAGGCTCCACCCGACGAGGCTGACCTTGCGGCCGGTGGCGGCATGAATATCGGCCAACCGGTCGCGCAGCGCGAGTCGCATCCGCGACACGCCACCGGTGTTGCGGCCCATTTCCCACGCGTAGCTGTCGTAACCGAGTTCCCTGAGATATCTGCGCATCGGCGCCATCGACAGGTCGCTGGCGAGGAAACCCGGCAACATCAGTACCGGATGGCCGTCGCCCCGCGGCGCGCGCATCAACAGCGGCGACAGCAGCAGGCTGGCGTTGAACTCGAATATCCCCCTCGCCTCGGCCAGCAGCAAGCCGAGACCGGGCGCGCGAAGCCGCTCCGGTGGGGGCGTGTCGCTGTGGTCGGTCGCCACGTTACTTCTTGTCGGCGGTGCGCGAGCCGCCGAGGCCCGCCATGGTCACGAACATGTCGCCAAACCGCTCGGCGATTTTCGGATCGAAGGTGAACCAGCTCTGCATCAGCGCTTCCGGCGAAACCTTTTCGATGTTGGCCAGCATCTGCTGCTGAAGTTTGTCCATGACAGCCGTTTGCATCGGCTGCACGTCCGGAAGCCCGAAAAACTGCCGGGCTTCGAGCGGTGTGCAATCTATTTCAACGTTAACCTTCATGTCGGCTCCTGACCGCTATTTCGACAGCTTGTCGCAGTATCGCCACGACCGGCGGCGCGACGCAAGCGACCTGACCGGACCGGCCGGCGTCACGGGGCCTCATTCGGCCGGTATGGTCACCCGAAGCGCTCGACGGCAAAGGGCGTCGGATCGGCGAACGGCGTCTCGCCGGTCATTATCTCCGCCAGCAGGCGGCCGGTCGCGGGGCCGAGCGTCAGGCCGTGGTGGTGGTGGCCGAAATCGAACCACAGCCCGGCATGACGCGGCGCCTTGCCGATCACCGGCAGCATGTCCGGCAGGCACGGCCGCGCGCCCTTCCAGGGCTTGGCATCGATCGCTTCTCCCAGCGGAAACAGCTGATGCGCCAGCGGCAGTGCCCGCTCCAGCTGGACCGGGCTGGGCGGCGCATCGCGGTGGGCAAACTCGACCCCGGTGGCGAGGCGAATGCCGCGGTTCATCGGTGCCAGCACATAGCCGTTATCAGCGTCGAGCACAGGATGATGCAGCACGGCATTGCCGCGCGGCGCCAGGTGGAGATGGTAACCGCGCTTGACGTTGAGCGGAATCGAATAGCCGAGCCGGCCGAACACCAGATCGGACCACGGTCCGAGCGCCACGACAACCTCCCGTGCGCTCACCTTCTTGCCGTCTGGTGTCGCAACCTGCCATCGCCCGTCGGGTTCCTGCTCCAGGGCCTGCGCATCGGCGACCACGAAGCGCCCGCCCTTGCGGAGGAAAAGCGCAGCATAGGCTTTGGCCAACCCGCCCGGATCGAGCACGAAGCCGGGTTCGGTGAAATGGATCGCACCGGCGAATTCGCCGCTGAGATGAGGCTCGCGCTGGAGAATGGCCTTGTTGTCGAGGATATCGCCTTGAACGCCGTATTGTTTCGCACGCTCGAAATCCCGCAGCGCGTTGGCGAGCGTCGCTTCATGGCGATACATCTTGGTCCAGCCGCACCGCCGCAACAACTCCAGCGCGCCGGCTTCCGCCATCAGCGTCTCATGCTCGACCAGGCTGCGGCGAATCAGCGGCATCACCGCCAGCGCACCGCGAAGCGCCCGCTCCGGCGTGGAGGCGAGATAATAGCGCACCAGCCAGGGCAGCAAGCCCGGCAGATCGGCGAAGCTGTAGCGCACCTGCGGCGCGCGGTTCATGGCGTGGCGGAGGATCTGTCCGAAATCCCGCGGAAACATATAGGGAAACACCGATGCACACTCGATCATCCCGGCATTGCCGAAACTGGTTTCTTCCCCGGCGAGTTCGTGCCGGTCGACCAGAATGACGTCGCGCCCCCGCTGCTGCAGGTGCAGGGCCGCGCCGACGCCGACCATGCCCGCGCCCAGTACGAGAACGTCCGCCTTGAATTCCGCCATCACGGCACTCCGAAAGTCGAATGTTATGATCTATGCCTACTATTTACCGCGAAGCTGGCTGTTGCGGTAGCAGCGCGCAAACCGACCTGATCAGGGGAAATCGCCCTTGCGCGGTGGCCAAACTCTGGCAACAATGGATCGGCCATGGCTGCGGTGATTGCAGCAATGTACAGCGCCTCAGCGGAGAACCCTGAATGTCGGTACGTCAAACCTTGCTTGCAGCGACCACTTTCTCGATCGTCGCTTTTGCGATGTCACCGGCTTCAAGCCAGACCCTGCGCTACGCCAACCAGGGCGACCTCAAGTCGCTCGACCCCTACACCCTCAACGAAACCACCACCCATGCGCACCTCGGACAGGTCTATGAAGGTCTGATCGCGCGCGACAAGGACCTGAAGATCATTCCCGGCCTTGCCGAAAGCTGGGAAACCCCGGAGCCGACCCGCTGGCGATTCCATTTGCGCAAGAACGTCAAGTTCCAGAACGGCGATCCCTTCAGCGCCGACGACGTGGTGTTCTCGGCCGACCGCGTCAGGGCCGGCGGCTCCAACCTGCAGACCCGCATTGCCAAGGACGCCAAGGTCGTCAAGGTCGACGACTACACGGTGGACTTCATCCTGACCTCGCCCAATCCGATCCTGCATTCGCAATGGGATACCTGGTACATCGTGGACAAGAAGTGGGCCGAGGCGAACAACGCAACCGCCCCGACGCCGGCCGCCGCGACCTCGCCGAGTTTTGCTTCGCTCCACGCCAACGGCACCGGCGCCTTCACCATAGAGAGCCATCAGCCCGGCGTTAAAACCGTGTTCAAGGCCAACCCGACCTGGTGGCAGAAGCCCCAGCACAACCTCAAGGAAATCATCTTCACGCCGATCGGCTCCGACGCCACCCGCGTGGCCGCGCTGCTGTCCGGCGAAGTCGACATCATCGAGCCGGTTCCGATCCAGGATATTTCGCGCGTCGACGCCAGTCCGAACGCCGAAGTGATGAAGGGCCCGGAACTGCGCACCATCTTCCTCGGCATGGATCAGGTCCGCGACGAATTGCTGTATTCGAACGTCAAGGGCAAGAATCCGTTCAAGGACATCCGCGTCCGCGAAGCGTTCTTCAAAGCCGTGGACATCGAGCTGATCAAGACCCGCGTAATGCGCGGCCTGTCGACGCCGTCGGCGTTGATGATCGCGCCCCAGCTGTTCCCGCTTTCCAAAGACTTTACCCGGCCAAAATTCGATCCCGACAGCGCCAAGAAGCTGCTGACGGAGGCCGGCTATCCCGAAGGGTTCGAAGTGACGATGGATTGTCCCAACGACCGCTACGTCAATGACGCCGCGATCTGCCAGGCGATCGTCGGCATGCTGGCCCGGATCGGCGTCAAGATTAACCTGCTGGCGCAGCCAAAGGCGCAGTACTTCGCCAAGGTCCTGAAGCCGGGCGGTTACCAGACGTCGTTCTATCTGCTCGGCTGGACGCCCGGCACATCGGACTCGCACAACGTGCTCTACGACATCATGGGCTGCCGCGACGATCCGAAATCGTCGCGCGGCGAGGCCAATCTCGGCGGCTACTGCAACAAGAAGATGGATGAACTTACCGACAAGGTGCTGCAGGAGTCGGTTCCCGCCAAACGCGATCTGCTGATCAAGGAAGCCTTCGAAATCGCGGCCAAGGATTTCGCTTATATCCCGCTGCATCAGCAGGCGCTGGCCTGGGGGATATCGAAAAAACTCAAGGTGGTGCAGCGCGCCGACAATGCGGTTCTGCCCTACTGGATCAACAAACAGGAATAAGAAAATCGCGATACCCAAGTCCCGGTGGCTTCACGCTCCCGGGACTTTTCGTTTCCGCCTGAGCGCGAAGTCCGCATCAGAACTGAAGTGAAAGGATCACATGCTCGCTTTCACTCTGCGCCGGGCCATCCAGGCGATCGGCGTCATGATCGCGGTCGGGATCATCTCGTTCTCGATGTTCCGCTTCGCAGGCGATCCGGTCAACCAGATCGTCTCTCTGGACACGCCGGCCGCCGAACGCGAAGCCGTGCGCAAGTCGCTCGGACTCGACGATCCGGTGGTGCTGCAGTTCGCTCGCTATTTCGGCAACGCGGCGCAGTTCAAATTCGGCGTCTCCTATCAGTTTCGCCAGCCGGTTTCGAATCTGCTGATGGAGCGGATGCCGGCGACGCTGGAACTCGCGGCCTGCGCCACCGTTTTCGCGATGGTATTCGGTATCCTGATGGGAGTCTATTCGGCGCTGAAACGCGACACGGTTCTGGCCAGGATATTCCAGGCAGTATCGCTGGTCGGAATCTCGCTGCCGACCTTCCTGATCGGCATTCTCCTGATCTATTTGTTCGCGGTTGTGCTGGGCTGGCTGCCGTCATTCGGACGCGGCGACGTGGTGCGGATCGGCTGGTGGACCACCGGCCTGCTGACGATCTCCGGCCTCAAGGCCCTGATCATGCCTTCGGTCACCCTCGGCCTGTTCCAGATGACGCTGATCATGCGGCTGGTGCGGGCCGAGATGCTTGAGGTGCTGCGCACCGACTACATCCGCTTTGCGCGGGCGCGCGGCCTGACTACCCGGGCGATCCATTTCGGTCACGCGCTCCGCAACACGCTGGTGCCCGTGATCACCGTCGCCGGCCTGCAGTTTGGCTCGGTTATTGCATTTGCAATCATTACCGAAACCGTCTTTCAGTGGCCGGGCATGGGACTACTGTTCCTGCAAGCCGTGCAGAACGTCGATATTCCAATCATGGCCGCTTACTTGCTGATGGTGTCCCTGATCTTCGTCACCATCAATCTCGTGGTCGATATTCTCTATACGGTGGTCGATCCGCGCCTGCGCTCCACTCTCCGCCGTCCGACCTGAACCCGGGATCCCGCCTTTGACAGACGCCGTCGTCCCGCACCCAGCCGAACCGAGCGCGCCGCGTCCGCATGCCCGCAGCGGCTGGCTCAGGCGCGCCTTCGACAGCGACGTGTTCTATTCGTTCCGGCGCTCGAAGATGACGATGGTCGCCGGTGCCGTGACCGTGCTGTTCTTCCTGCTGGCGATCCTGGCACCGCTTCTTTCCGTGCAAAATCCGTTCGATCCGGCGCAGCTTCAGCTGATGAATTCGCGGATTTCGCCGCTGTGGACCGCGGATGGACAGAACCCGTTCCTGCTCGGTACCGACGAACAGGGCCGCGACGTGTTTTCCGCCATTCTCTACGGCCTGCGGATCTCGCTCACGGTTGGCGTGCTCGGCGTGCTGTTGTCCGGCACGCTCGGCATCATCCTCGGACTGATCGCGGGCTATGTCGGCGGCGCCGTCGATGGCCTGATCATGCGGATCGCCGATGTGCAGCTGACCTTCCCCGCCATCCTGATCGCGCTCCTCATCAACGGTGTGGTCAAGTCGGTATTTGGCAATCGGCTCGATGCCATGAGCACACTTACGGTGCTGGTGTTCGCGATCGGGCTGAGCTTCTGGGTGCAGTATGCGCGCACCGTGCGCGGCTCCGTCATGGTGGAGAAGAACAAGGACTACGTGGCGGCGGCGCAGCTGATCGGCCTGCCCGCGCCCGTCATCATGCTGCGTCACGTGCTGCCCAACGCGATGGGACCGATCCTGGTGATCGCCACCATCAACCTCGCGCTCGCCATCATCACCGAGGCGACGCTGTCGTTTCTGGGAGCCGGCATGCCCGACACCATGCCCTCGCTCGGCACCCTGATCCGGATCGGCAACAATTACCTGTTCGCGGGCGAATGGTGGATCGTGGCGTTTCCGGGCCTCGCGCTGGCGTCGCTGATCCTGGCGATCAACCTGCTCGGCGACTGGCTGCGCGACGCGCTCAACCCGAAACTCCGA
>JBBQUA010000233.1:0-7959 GCA_038212905.1 Hyphomicrobiales bacterium | reverse complement strand
GACAGCGCCAGATCGGCGTAGGTCATGCCGCTGCCGTCGTCGGTGATGCCGATCCGCCGCCGTCCGCCGCCATCGGTGAAAATGTCGATCCGGCTGGCGCCGGCGTCGATGGCGTTTTCCACCAGTTCCTTGACCACGCTCGCGGGACGCTCGACCACCTCGCCGGCGGCGATGCGGTTGACGATCTGTTCGGGGAGCTGGCGGACGGGCATGGGGCGACTCGTGGAATGAGGCCCCAATTTACGGGCTTTTGCCGGGCGAGGGGAGGCTGGCGGCGTGAAACTCCCAAACTCTCCCCACTGTTATGGTGCTCTCAGTCGTCGAATCCGCCGGAGCCGCGCTTCGACTTGACGTCGCTGCGGCGCTTCTTGCCTTCGAGCCGGCGCTGCTTCGAGCCGAAGGTCGGCTTGGTGGCGCGGCGCGGCACCGGCCGCACCATCGCCTCGCGCAACAGTTCGAGCAGCCGGTCGGTGGCGTCGGCGCGGTTACGCTCCTGGGTGCGGAAGCGCTGCGCGTGAATCACGATCACGCCGTCCTTGGTCATGCGCTGGCCGGCGAGCCGGTTCAGCCGCAACGCGGCGTCTTCCGGCAGCGTGATCCGGCGGGTGTCGAAGCGCAATTGGGCGGCGGTCGAGAGCTTGTTGACGTTCTGCCCGCCCGGGCCGGAGGCGCGGACGAAGGTGATCTCGATGTCGTCTTCGTCGATCGAAAGGTCGCGGGAAATCCGCAGCATGGCGTCACCGGAGGCCCGATATCCCCTGATGGAATCGGCTGAACAGCAGGATACCGGGTTTGCCGAGCGTTTGTCTTCCAGTGCGGGCGTCAGTTCTTCGCCGTGGGCGGCGTCGCCGCCACCGGCTGGACCGCAGCCTGCGGGGCGCGGCCGACGATCACGGTGAGCAGGCCTTGCCCCCACAGCCGGCGGGCGGCCTTTTTGGCGTCGTCGAGTGTCACGGCATCGACGATGGCGTTGCGCTTCTCGATGTAGTCGATCGGAAGCTTGTCGAGCTGGTATTGCAGCATCGCCGAGGCCAGCTTCGAGGAGCTGTCGAGGGCCAGCATCTGCGAGCCCTTGAGATAGGACTTGGCCTCGTCCAGTTCGTCCTGGGTCGGACCGTCCTCGGCGATGCGGAGGATTTCCTTCTCGACGGCATCGACGGTCTCGCCGGCGCGATCGGCGCGGGTTCCGGTGGAGCCGATGAAGATGGCGGAGCGATCCATCCACAACAGCGATTCACTGACCGAATAGGCCAGACCGCGCTTCTCGCGGACCTCCCGGTAGAGCCGCGACGACAGTCCGCCGCCGCCGAGAATGTGGTTGACGACATAGCCGGCCATAAAATTCGGATCGTTGCGCTTGATGCCGGGGCCGCCGAACGTCACCACGGTCTGCGGCACGTCGAGCGGAATGAAGGCGCGCTGCGGCGGCTTGGCGGCCTCGACCTCGGCGACCGGCGTCAGGCTGGCCTTGGCCGGCAGTCCGCCGAAGGTCTTGTCGAGCAACTGGCCGAGCGTGGCCGGGTCGACATCGCCAACCACGGCAATCCGCAAGCCATCCTTTGCCAGCACGCGGCGGACGTAATCCTTCATGTCGGCGGTATCGATCCGCGGCAGGCTTTCCAGCGTGCCGCTGGCCTGGCGGCCATAGGGATGGTCGCCGAAGGCGAGCTGAAGAAACTTGCGGCTGGCCAGCGACGAGGGATTGGAGGTGGCGCGGCGCAGGCCCGAGCTGATCTGGGCGCGAATGCGCTCGACGTCGGCGCTGTCGAAATGTGGCGAGGTCAGCGCCTTGCGCAGCAGGTCGAAGGCCTCGTCCCTGTTGTCCTTGAGCATGCGCAAGCTGCCGCGGAACTCATCCCGCGTCGACGAGAAGCTGAGCTCGATGGCGCGGCGGTCGAGCCGCTCGTGGAACGTCTTGGAATCCAGCTCCTCGGAACCCTCGTCAATCAGGCTGGCGACCATGTTGCCGACGCCGGGCTTGTCGGCCGGGTCCTGCGTCGCGCCACCGGTGAAGGCATATTCCATCGCGATCAGCGGCACCGTGGCGTCCTGCACGAACCAGGCTTCGATACCCCCCGGCGAAATCAGATGCTGGATCTTGGCCGCAGCGTGTGAAGGCAGCGGCGCCAGCGCCAGCCAGGCGATGGCCACGAATGCAGAGCGCCGCGCGATAATCCTGAACGAAGTCTCGAAATTTTTCACGAACGCTTCTCCTCGCGTTTCGGCGCGGCATCCTTGATCAGGTAGCCTGTCACCGATCGCTTTTTATCGAGCCATTTTTGCGCAGCGTCGCGGACCTGTTCGGCGGTGACGGCACGAATGCGATCCGGCCAGCTCCTGATGTAGTCGATGCTGAGGCCCGAGGTCAGGGCGCCGCCGTACCAGCGCGCCAGCGTCGCCTGATTGTCCTGGGCGTAGATCGCTTCGGCGATCAGCTGGGTCTTGACGCGTTCGAGATCCTCCGCCCGCGCCGGGTTCTGCCCGACCTCGGCGATCACGTTGTCGATCACCTGCTCGATTTGTGCAAACTCCACGCCGGGCTTCGGCGACACCGAGATCACGAACTGCGTCGCATCGAGCGAGGTGCCCTGGTAGCCGGCGCTGGCGCTGACCGTGAGCGGATTGTCGATCACCAGCGCGCGATAGAGATAGGAATTGGAGCCGCTGCCCATCAATTGCGCCAGCACGTCGAGCGCCGGGCTTTCGCCCGCCGCGGCGGTGTTGGCGGAGGGCACGAGATAATAGCGCCGCAGGCTTGTCTGTTCGACCCGGGCGTCGGACAGCGTCACGGTGCGCGGGGCCGCCGGGACCGGCTCCTGCGGCCGGACGCGGTGGGCTGAGATGGCGGGTTGTGCCGGGATGTTGCCATAGGCCCGCTCCACCAACGGGCGGATTTCCCTGGGTTCGACGTCGCCGGCGATCACCAGGATGGCGTTGTTCGGCGCATAGAAGCGCTTGTAGAACGCCAGCGCGTCCTCGCGGTCGAGTTTCTCGATTTCCTGGCGCCAGCCGATCACGGGGCGGCCGTAGGGATGGTTGAGATACAGCGCCGCCATGATCTGCTCGGTCAGCCGCGCATCCGGGTTGTTGGCGACCCGCATGTTGAATTCCTCAAGCACGACGTCGCGCTCCGGCAGCACGTTTTCGTCCTTCAGGATCAGGCCGGTCATGCGGTCGGCCTCGAACTCCATCATTTTGGCCAGCTGCTCACGCGGCACGCGCTGGAAATAACCGGTGTAGTCGGTCGAGGTGAAGGCGTTCTCGTTGCCGCCGACCCGAAGCACGGTCTTGGAAAATTCACCGGCCTGGTGCCTGGAGGTGCCCTTGAACATCAGATGTTCGAGAAAGTGGGCGAGGCCGGACTTGCCGGGCGTCTCGTCGGCGGAGCCGACCTTGTACCAGATCATGTGGGTGACAACAGGCGTGCGGTGATCCGGAATCACCACGACCTCCAAGCCATTGGGAAGCGTGAACGTGGCGGGCCGCTCCGACGTCACCGTGGTCTGGGCGCCGGCGGGCTGCAAGGCCAGCGGCGGTGCCACCAGCAACGCCAACGCGATCGGGACTGCAATTCGAAGTCTAGAAATCATGGCATGTGTTGATCGCAGTCAGCCATGATATTCGCTGATTGCGGTCGGTCCTTCTTCGCTCGAGCAAATTCGATAATGCAAAGCCGCGTCGCCGGCTTTCGCTCCTCGTCATTTCGGCACGCAATGCCGGGAAGGGACCCGGCGCGTCACAGAGCTGGCGCAGCCGACAGCCCGATATTCACTGGGGCTGACGCCCGCTTTCAATTGCGGACTTCTTTGCCCGTCATCACGTCGATCCGCGTGTTCAAGGATTCCCTCGGTCCGGTGCCGTAGGCAAAGTTCGACGACGGCGTCTGGTATCCGCTTGGCGGCTGCGTCAGCGATTCCCGCGTCGGCTCACCCTGGAACGGGGCGGTCTCGGTCTTGTTGCCGCCGAACAGGCCGCTGAGGCCGCCAGTGTAACCGAGCTGCGAGGGGCTCAGCATCGGATTGTTGGCCGAGGTACCCGGCTGGATCGGGTCATTATTCGTGCGGGCGGGCGCGGCAACCCTGCCGGCATTGAGTTCGCTCGGCGTCAGCGGGCGGGCGGCTTCGAAGGCGGTAGGCTTGCTACCTTTCTTTCTGGCCGCGGCCGCGGCCTTGTTGCGCTGGACGTCGGGGTCCTTCGGCCAGTTCGGCGCCAACACCTCCGATGAGGTGGATGCCGGCGGTGGCAGATCGAGCTTGGGGGGCACCACCAGCGGCGACCGCTCGCGGTACTCGATGCCGCGATTTTCCATATTGGTGCCGCCGATGCCGGACATGATACCTTCGATGATCTTCTCTTCGAAGGTCTTGTCGTCCTCGTCATCGTCAGCGGCGCGGGCAGCGCCTGCGGTGATCACGAGGCCGACGCCGAGCACGGCGACGGCGAACTTCAGCCCCCGCCAAGGGGTCTGCCAAGAGGTCCGCAACGGGCTCTGCACAATCCGGAAGCTGACTTCGGTGTCGCGCATCACGCTGTTCCCATTCAAAATTCTTCCGCCGGCGCCGCCGATTGAGACGCGCAACTCCGCTCCGGCCCGCAGGGCTCGTATCGGCCGGGATCAGGGCGCTTTTGCGGCGGGTACCCCCAGGAAGGAATCATACAACAGGGCCGCTACCCCGGCAACAATCGCCACGTCCGCAAGGTTAAACACGTACCAATTGTAGGTTTTTCCGCCGATATCGAGGTGGAACAGGGCGAAATCGAGCACCGCGCCATAGGCGAAGCGGTCGATGCCATTGCCGATGGCACCGCCGATAATCAGGCCGAGAGCGATCGTCGCCAGCAGGGTCTGCGACCGCGCCATCCAGATCGCCAGCACCACCACCGCCACCGCCTTGACGAGCATCAGGACGATTTGGACCCACGCGCTGTCGCTCTGGAACCAGCCGAAGCTGATCCCGACATTCCAGGCCAGCACGAGGTCGAAGAACGGCGTAACCCTTACCGCGCCGCGATGGGCAATGTCGAATACGAACAGCAGCCAGAGCTTTGAGGCCTGATCGAGCACCAGGGCTGCGACGGCGGCGATGATGCCGGAGCGGAGGCGGGGGGTCATGCGCCCCGCCTCATCAGACGCTCACTCCCAGCGCCTTCCATTCACGCAGCGCCCTGGCGTCGCGCGGCGAGACGTCGGGGTATTCGGCGTCCTCGCCGACATCGGCCGAGATCTTCCACGATCGCGCGCATTTGATGCCCTGGGCCTTCTCGACCACCACGGCGACGCCGGGCACCTCGTTCAGCCGGAATGCAGCGGCCGGTGCGTCGTCATTGCTCGCCATCGCATTCGAGGTGATGAAGACCTCGGCGAGATCGATATCGAACAGCGTGCTGAAGATGTTCTTGTCGGAGACATAGACCAGCGGCGAGGCCTCCAGCGAGGAGCCGATGGTCTTGGCGGCGCGCTCGAGCTCCAGCGCGCCGGTGACGACGCGTCGGACGTCGCGGATGGTCTCCCACTTCGCCGTCAGCGCCTCATCGCGAAACGCCTCGAACTCGGTCGGGAACAGCGTCAGATGCACCGAGGGCTCGGCGTCGGGTCGATACATTCGCCACGCCTCTTCGGTGGTGAAACTCAGCACCGGCGCCAGCCATTTCAGGATGGCGTCGCAGATGATGTCGATCGTGGTCAGCGCCGCCTTGCGCGCCAGCGACGACGGCGGGTCGCAATACAGCGTATCTTTCCGGATATCGAAATAGAATGCCGACAATTCGGTGTTCATGAAGGCCGAGAGGCTCGCGACCACGGTCTTGTAGTCGAATTCGGCGTAGGCCTTGCGCACGATGGCGGCCTGGCCCGCGAGCTGATGCAACATCAGCCGCTCCAGTTCGGGCATGTCGGCATGCGCAACCGCATCGCCCGGGTTGAAATGCGCCAGCGTGCCGAGCATCCAGCGGATCGAGTTGCGCAGCTTGCGGTAGGTCTCGATGGTGGTTTTCAGGATTTCCGGGCCGATGCGCTGGTCGTCGGCATAGTCTGTGGCGCAGACCCACAGCCGCAATATATCGGCGCCGGAATCCTTCATCACCTTCTGCGGCTCGACGGTGTTGCCGACCGACTTCGACATCTTGCGGCCATTCTCGTCCAGCGTGAAGCCGTGCGTCAGCACCACATCGAACGGCGCGCGGCCGCGGGTGCCGCAGCTTTCCAGCAGCGACGACTGGAACCAGCCGCGATGCTGATCGCTGCCCTCCAGATACATCACGGTGTCGGCGCCGCCATCGACCTTGCGCAAGATGTTTCCGAGCTGCGGAAAATGCTGGCGGTCTTCCAGCACGAAGGCATGGGTCGAGCCGGAATCGAACCAGACGTCGCAGATATCGTCGATCTTCTTCCAGTCTTCGCCGGCGCGGGCGCCGTCCATGTACCAGGCGTCGGCACCCTCTTCCATGAAGGCTTCGGCGATGCGCTGATTGACCAATTCGTCCTGCAGGATTTCGGCCGAGCCATCGGCTTTCTCGCGCACGAACACTGCGATCGGCACACCCCAGGCGCGCTGGCGCGAGATCACCCAGTCGGGCTTGCTGTTGACCATGCCGTTGATGCGGTTCTGGCCCGACGGCGGTACCCATTGGGCGACCGAGATGGCGTGCTGTGCGCGGGCACGCAGGGTGTCGCCTGATTTGCCCTTGCCGTTGTCGGCAATATCCATAGCCCCGGGCTTGCCCGGGGCGTCCACAATATCCCGGTCCATCGCGATGAACCATTGCGGCGTGTTGCGGAAGATCACCGGCTTCTTCGAGCGCCAGGAATGCGGGTATTGATGCTTGAGCCGGCCGCGCGCGATGATGTTGCCGGCCTCGGATAGCGCCTTGATCACAGCCTCGTTGGCATCGCCCTTTTCGCCCTTGTCGTTGATGACACGCTTTCCGGTGAAGCCGGGGGCGAAGTCGGTCAAGGCGCCGTTCTCGTCTACGGTGTAGGGGATCGTGGTGTTGATGCCGTGCGACGCCAGATCGCGCCCATTGGCCATCCAGACCTCGAAATCCTCCCGGCCATGGCCGGGCGCGGTATGCACGAAGCCGGTGCCAGCTTCGTCGGTGACGTGGTCACCCTCTAGCAAGGGTACTGCGAAGTCGTACCCGCCGAGCGCCTTCAATGGGTGGTCGAAAGTAAGGCGCAGGCTGGCCGGGCCTCCCCAAAAATCGACGTCATGAATCTTCTTAAAGCTTGTGACGCGCGCTTGGCGAAAAACTTCGTCTGCCAGTTTGACAGCAAGAACGTAGCGGTCACCAACGTGAGCCCAATTGTCGACAGTGGCTTCGATGACTTCATAGAGACCATATTCCACATGCTCACCGAAGCTGACCGCGCGGTTGCCAGGAATTGTCCAGGGAGTCGTCGTCCAAATAACGACAAAACTTCCCTTCAAATCGCTTTCAAGTTGCCGCTTAGCCTGAATGTCTTTGGCTGTGGCTTGTGGATTAAGTTCGAGTTCAATCTTCGCGATTGGAAACTTCACCCACACCGTATCGCTGGTGTAGTCCTCGTATTCGATTTCGGCTTCCGCCAGCGCGGTCTTTTCCACCACGCTCCACATCACAGGCTTGGAGCCGCGATAGAGCGTGCCGTTGGCGGCGAACTTCATCAGCTCGCGTGCGATCTGCGCTTCGGCGGCAAAGTCCATCGTGGCGTAGGGGTGATCCCAGTCGCCGATGATGCCGAGCCGCTTGAATTCCTCGCGCTGCACATTGAGCCAGTGCGTGGCATAGGCACGGCATTCCCGGCGGAACGCCACCATGGCGGTGGAATCCTTGAAGTCCGGCTTCTGCTTGCCCTTGGAGCGGTAGTTCTCTTCCTCGATCTTCCATTCGATCGGCAGGCCGTGGCAGTCCCAGCCCGGCACGTAATTGGAATCGAAGCCGAGCATCTGCTGGCTCTTGGTCACCACGTCCTTGAGGATC
>JBBQUA010000232.1:0-8076 GCA_038212905.1 Hyphomicrobiales bacterium | reverse complement strand
CGAAATTCTTGATCTGGTCCTTGAGGATCGCGGAAATTTCCGCGGCGCGGATGTCCATCAGCCTGCCTCTTTCATCGCGTGCTTGATCGAATTGAGTTTGGTGCGAAGCGAACTATCCACCATGCGGCTGCCAAGCTTGACGACCAGGCCACCGATGATCGAGGGATCGACATTCACGTTGAGCGCGACGTCCTTGCCCGTTACCGATTTCAGGGCGGTCTTCAGGGCGTCGAGATTCTTGTCACTGAGCTTTTCGGCGACCGTCACGTCGGCGGTGGCCTCGCCCCTGAACCTAGCCACCAGCGCGCGGAACGCGCGGATCACGTCGGTGACGGCGAACAGCCGGCGGTTGGCGGTCAGGACCTTGAGGAATTTGGCGGCAACGCCTGAAATTCCAGCCTTTTCGAGCACGGCGGCCAGCGCCCGCGACTGCTCGCCGGCCGAGAAAACCGGGCTGCGGACCAGCCGCTTCAGATCGGCGCTGTCGGCCAGCATGGCCTCGAATTTTTCGAGATCGGCCTTGACCGAATCGATGGATTTTTCATCGCGCGCCAACTCGAACAGAGCCGTTGCGTAACGACCGGACACTCCCGAAACCGACGGATCTTCAGCAGCCACTAGCGCGCTCTTTTTTGCTGTCAAACTCGCAAGGGAAAAACCGTCGCCACGATGCGGCGCCTAGCGATCCAAGCCCTTGGAATTCAAGCGGGACTTCGATTTACGGCCGGCACGGACAGCACCGGGCTCGTTAAAATCGCGGCTTTGCTAACATAGCAAGAGCGCAGGTGCAACATGACCGCGGCAGCTGGTGATGCCTTGTCGCAGGTTCTTTTGAAGCGGCCGCAGCACGCGTTTTTGCGGCAATCCGACGCCGCCAATTTGGCGGCCATCCGCCCCACCGTCGCGCGCCGTTCGCAAGACACGCTTTCGTTCCCGCGGCAGCTGCATGCCTCCCATGACCGACCGACAGGATCGGCCGCCTCGCCGCGGTCATTCCGTCTTGACCATTACTTGAGCAAAGCTCGTAGCGACGGACGAAGACTTTGTCTTCAAGTAATTCCAAGTAATTGATAGTTAATAAATCATTAATGGTCGATCTTTCAGAAAGTTCCTTGATTAATTGTGTTCGGTCACAAGATGTTTCAGCCAGTTAGAAACCAATCTACTGCCCATCTTGTGCCTTATTAGCCCAGCAAACGGCACTCACTCAAATTGGGACGGGGGTTCCACTTGCCACATATGTGGCTTTACTATCTTAAGGGACGTTTATGCAGACTTCTAAGAACTCGACACTGGGAAAAGTAACCCGGTCGCGTACGGCGCTAGCACTTTTCGCCGCAACTCTCCTGATCGGTGCAGGCGTCACCGAAGCTGCCGCCAAATCCAGGCACCATCGCCACCACCATTCCCACCACGCGGCCAAATCGAAGGCATCCCTGCTCGACGCCAATGCGGCGATCGCGCCGTCGTCGGGCGGGCGCAGCTTTTCGGGAATGGCCTCGTTCTATGGCAACGAGTCCGGCAGCAAGACCGCATCCGGCCAGCGCTTCAATCAGAACGCCATGACCGCCGCTCACCGCTCGCTGCCGTTCGGCACCAAGCTGAAGGTGACCCATGGCAGCCAGAGCGTCGTCGTCACCATCAATGATCGCGGCCCGTTCATTAAGGGACGCGTGCTCGACCTTTCGACCGGCGCGGCGCGCGCGGTCGGCTTGACCAGCCGCGGCGTCGGCCGCGTGTTCGCCGAGGTCATGTGAGCTATCAGGGAGTTTGAGCGCCCAATCCTTCGAACAGCTTCAGTAAGCGTTGCGTCCGAGTACGGCCGCAGAACTTCCTGCGCGCCTAATCAAAGCCTGCCGTCGCCAATGACGGCAGGCTTTTTTCGTACCCTGCGTTGTCATTCCGGGGCGATGCGTAGCGTCGAACCCGGAATCTCGAGGTTCCCCGATGTGCAATTGCACATCTGAGGTTCGCGCTTACGCGCGCCCCGGAACGACGACTAATACCTACAAAAAGCTCTGCGGATCGACGTCGACCTCGAGCTTGAGATTGCCTTTTGTCTTCGGCGCCGCGGCGAGCCATTCGCGCAAATATTCCGACAGGTCGACATTGCGCAGCGATTTGATCAAGAGCCGAAAGCGATAGCGGCCCTTGATGACGGCGAGCGGCGCTTCGGCGGGGCCCAGCACATGGATCCGCTCGTCGATCGGCGCAATCGCCGCCAGCCTGCGCGCAAAGCCTTCCGCGGTCGGCCGGTCGCCGGCCGAAATGATCAGGCTGGCGAGCCGGCCGAACGGCGGATAGCCTGATCGTTCGCGCGCGTCGATCTCGCTGGCGTAGAACGCCTCGCGGTCGCACGCCACTAGCGCCTTCATCACGGGATGTTCGGGCTGATGGGTCTGCAGATAGCCGACGCCGCGGCCCCGGTCGCGGCCGGCGCGGCCGATCACCTGGTTGAGCAATTGAAAGGTCCGCTCGGCGGCGCGCGGATCGCCGTTGCTGAGCCCCAAATCGGCGTCGATCACGCCGACCAGATTGAGTCGCGGGAAATTATGGCCCTTCGCCACCAGCTGGGTGCCGATGATGATGTCGACCCGTCCGGCCGCGATCTCGTTCAATTCGCTGCGCATGGTCTCGATCGAGGTGATGAGATCGCTCGACAGCACCATGGTGCGCGCTTGCGGAAACAATTGGGCGGCTTCTTCCTGCAGGCGCTCGACCCCGGGGCCGACCGCCACCAGCGATTCCTCGGCCTGGCAATGCGGGCAGACCTTTGGTCGCGGCATCGAGAAGCCGCAGTGATGACAGACCAGGCGGTGGCGAAAGCGGTGATCGACCAGCCAGGCGTCGCAGATGCCGCAGGCAAAGCGATGGCCGCAGGCCCGGCACAGGGTCAGCGGCGCGTAGCCGCGGCGATTCAGGAACAGCAGCGCCTGCTCCTTGCGTTCGATGGCGACCTGGACCTGCTCGGCCAGCACCGGCGAGATGAAACGGCCGCGTGGTGGCGCCGCGCGGCGCAGATCGATCGCCTCGATATGCGGCATGTGCTGGCCGCCGAACCGCGCCGGCAGCACCACGCGCTGATAGCGGCCCTTGCGCGCGTTGACCTCGGTCTCGACCGACGGCGTCGCCGACGCCAGCACGATCGGGATTTTCGCGATATGCGCGCGCACCACCGCCATGTCGCGGGCGTGGTAATGCACGCCCTCGTCCTGCTTGTAGGCCTGGTCGTGCTCTTCATCGACGATGATCAGGCCGAGATTGCCATAGGGCAGAAACAGCGCGGAGCGCGCGCCCACCACGACAGGCGCTTCGCCCGCCGCGATCGCCGCCCAGTTGCGTTGCCGCGTGCGCGGGGTCAGTTCGGAATGCCATTCCAGCGGCCGCACCCCGAAACGCTCGGCAAAGCGGTCGAGGAACTGGCCGGTCAGCGCGATCTCCGGCATCAGGATCAGCGTCTGCTTTTGGCGCCGGATCGTTTCCGCGATGGCTTCGAAATAAACTTCGGTCTTGCCGGAGCCGGTGACGCCGTCGAGCAGGGCGACATGAAAACTGCCATTGGCCGCCAACGCCCGCATCGCATCCACGGCGGTGCGCTGCTGGCTGGTAAAGTCAGGCTGGGAGAAGGACGGATCGGGCGCCGGCGGCGGCAGCGCGCGCGGCATCGGCTCGACCGCCAGCGTGCCCTCATCGACCAGGCCATCGATGACGCCGGCGCTGACGCCGGCCTCCCGGGCGGCCTCGGATTTGCCGTGCAGCAGGCCATCCGACAAAATATCGATCAGCCGCCGCCGCGCCGGCGTCAGGCGTTTTGGCGCGGCCCCGATCAGGCGCACGCCCATCCGCATCCGCTCGGGCCCGAGATGTTCGCCCATCCGCAACGTCATCCGCAGCACCATGCCGCGTGCCGACAATGTATAGTTGGCGACCCAGTCGACCAGCGCGCGCAGTTCCGGCTTCAGCGGCGGCACGTCGAGCTTTTCGCCGACATCCTTGAGCCGGTTATGCAGCCGCGGATCCGGATTGGCGTTGTCAGCCCATACCACCGCGACCACCTCGCGCGGCCCCAGCGGCACGCACACCACGTCGCCCGGTTTCAAATCCATGCCGCGCGGCACCCGGTAGGAATAATTCTGATTGAGCGCGACCGGCACCAGCACATCGACGACGCGCGTCGATGAGGCGGATGAGGTGGCGCGCGCGGCATGGTCCATCGGGAGAATCAGACTCGAAGTGGGAGAAGGCGAGGCTAACTTAAGACCGTGCGGCGGCCGGGGCCAGTGCAGCCGCCGTCACCTTGGCCAGTTAGCGAACGGTAAACCAAGGAAGTGCGATATAGTGCATCCAAATCAGCAGGGCAGCGCCGTGGCCAAATCCACTAAAGCGTCCATTCCAGCGTCAGTTCCAGCCATTCAGCCGATCGAACTAGAATGCGCCGCCGACGACATCGCGCTGCAGATGACGCGCTGGCTGTCGCATCTGCGCGCCGAACGCCGGCTGTCCCCGAAGACGCTGGAGGCCTATGCCCGCGATCTGCGCCAGTGCCTGGTGTTTCTCAGCCAGCACTGGGGCGCCCGGGTGACACTGGCGCAGTTTGCCGCCCTCGAGGCCAGTGACATCAGGGCATTCATGGCGATGCGCCGCGCCGGCGATATCGGCGGCCGCTCGCTGATGCGGGCGCTGGCGGGGTTGCGCTCGTTCGGACGCTTCCTCGAACAAGAGGGCAAGGGCAAGGTCGGCGCGCTCTCGGCCATCCGCGCGCCCAAGGTCGGCAAGAGCCTGCCAAAGCCGATCCAGATGGCGGCGGCCAGGCGTTTTGCCGACGCCGACGAACGCGCCGGCGATACCCGCGACCCCTGGATCTGGGCGCGCGACGCCGCCGTGATGGCGCTTTTGTACGGCTCGGGCCTGCGCATTTCCGAAGCGCTCGGCCTGAAGCGCCGCGAGGTGCCGTTGCCGGGCGAAGGCGACGTCATCATCGTGACCGGCAAGGGCAACAAGACCCGCATGGTGCCGGTGCTGCAAAACGTGCTGGCGCTGGTGCAGGACTATGTCGCGATGTGCCCGCATCAGCTCAAGCCGGAAGGCCCCATCTTCGTCGGCGCGCGCGGCGGCCCGCTCAGTCCTCGAATCATTCAGCTCACCATGGAAAGGCTGCGCGGCGCGCTCGGCCTGCCCGACAGCGCCACGCCGCATGCGCTGCGACACTCCTTTGCCACGCATCTTCTGAACCGCGGCGGCGACCTGCGCGCAATCCAGGAGCTGCTCGGCCACGCGTCGCTCTCGACCACCCAAATCTACACCGGGATCGACTCCGAGCGGCTGCTGGAAGTCTACAAGTCGGCCCATCCACGCGCGTAAAACACCACCTTTCAGGCCTGACACACGGCCGTCACATCGGCTTGCCACTTGCGCCGACGGCGGTGTTCGGTCAATCGTGGATCCATTCGACCAAGGGGAGAGAATCATGGGCGCACATGAAAGCATGGAGCACGCGGAGCACGCCGAGCATGCCTCCGGCTCCAACAAGAAGATCGCACTGCTGATCGCGGTGATCGCGCTGTTCCTGGCGCTGTCGGAGACGCTGGGCAAGGGCGCGCAGACCGACTCCATCAGCAAGAACGTCGAGGCCTCGAACCTGTGGGCCTTCTTCCAGGCCAAGAGCATCCGCCGCACGGTGGTCGAGGCGACGTCGGATCAGGCCCGCTTGAGCCTCGGCGTGATGGGCGACGATGCCGCCAAGGCGGCGCTGGCGAAGCAGATCGACAGCTGGAAGAAGACCGCGGCGCGCTACCGCTCGGAGCCGGAAACCGGCGAGGGTTCGGAGCAGCTGGCCGCGCGCGCCAAGCAGGCCGAGCAGGCCCGCGATCTCTCGATGGCGCGCTACCATCATTACGAGGTCGCCTCGGCGGCGTTTCAGATCGGCATCGTGCTGGCGTCGGCCACCATCATCACCGGCATGATCGTACTGGCCTGGGCCGCGGGCCTGTTGGCGGTGACCGGATTGGCCTTCACGGCGATTGGCCTGTTCGCGCCGCACGCGGTGCATCTGATGTAGCGCACGGCTCTTCTCCCTCGCCCCGCTTGCGGTCCGCTTGCGTGGAGAGGTGACTCGAGCGCACGCCCCGAAACAGCTTCACGACATGACGGCGCGCTTACCGCGCTTCGTGCACGCCCTTGCGGAAGCGCTGGATCGTCCGCAGCATTCGCGATGACCAGCCGTCGCCGTCGCCGCGCAAGATTTCCTTGATCCGCAGCTTGATCGGATTGACCAGCGCAGCAGCTTTTGCCCGCAATCCCAGCACCAGCTCGTAGAGCTTCCTGAACCACTGCATCTCCAGCAGTTTCGGCCGCGTCACGTCGAAGATGAAGGCCGTCACGCCGACGCCGAGGAATTTCGCGAACACCATCATCGCGATGGCGCTGACCCAGTATTCATGTGTCAGCAGCCAGAGCCCGAACAGTTTCAGCGGAAACAGCGGGATGACCGGCACGGCGAAAACGATCAGCGTCATCGCCGGCGACAGCGTATCGATTCGCTCCGCGAGCCAATGCTTGAAGGCACGCAGTGGAATCCATGCGACCACCCGCTCCACGATCGGCTCGAGGTGATCCCACAGCCATGCTTCGATCAGAAAGATGACCGCAAGCAGAACCCAGAACGGCTGAAACAGGCGGCGCATCTATGTTATCCCCGCCCGGCCGGGCGCAGATCACATATGGATGGCGCGCTTGCCAACCGCAAGCGCGGCTTCCTTGACGGCTTCCGATCGGGTCGGATGGGCATGGCAGGTGCGGGCCAGATCCTCGGCGGAACCGCCGAACTCCATCAAGACGCATGCCTCATGAATCAATTCCCCGGCTTCCCGGCCGACGATGTGCACGCCGAGCACCCGATCGGTTTTCGCATCTGCGAGAATTTTCACGAATCCATCCGTGGTCTGGTTGACCTTGGAACGGCCGTTCGCAGTGAACGGGAACTTGCCGACCGTATAAGCGACGCCAGCCTGCTTCAGCTCTTCCTCGGTCTTGCCGACGGCCGCCACTTCCGGCGTGGTATACACGACGCCGGGTATAAGGTCGTAGTTCACGTGGCCGGCCTGGCCCGCGAGAATCTCGGCGCAGGCGACGCCTTCGTCCTCGGCCTTGTGCGCCAGCATCGGTCCCGCCACGACATCGCCGATCGCATAGACGCCCTTCACGCTGGTGGCGAAATGCGCATCGATCTGGATGCGACCGCGATTGTCGAGTGCTATGCCGGCTTCCTTGAGGCCGAGGCCCTCGGTGTAGGGAACCCGGCCGATGCAGACCAGCACCACGTCGGCTTCGAGCTTTCCGGCCGTCCCGCCCGCCGCCGGCTCGACACTGGCCGACAATGTCGTGCCCGAGGTATCGACGCCGGTGACCTTGGCGCCGAGCTTGAAAACAAACCCCTGCTTTTCGAGAATACGCTGGAACTGTTTTGCGACTTCGCCGTCCATGCCGGGCAGGATGCGATCGAGGAATTCCACCACGGTGACCTTGGCGCCGAGCCGGTGCCACACCGAGCCGAGTTCGAGCCCGATCACGCCGGCGCCGACGATAAGCAGGCTCGAGGGCACCTTGTCGAGCGCCAGCGCGCCGGTCGACGACAAGATGCGCTTCTCGTCGATCTCGATGCCCTTCAGCCGCGCGATATCGGAGCCGGTGGCGATCACGATGTTCTTGGTCTCCACCACCTGAATCTTGCCGTCGTCGCCGGCGACTTCCACCTTGCCGGTGCCGAGCACCTTGCCCTTGCCGTGGATAACGTCGATCTTGTTTTTCTTCATCAGGAACTCGACGCCCTTGACGTTGCCGTCGATGCCCTGCTGCTTGAAGTTCATCATCGCAGGCAGATCGAGCTTCGGCGCTGATACGCTGATGCCCATCTTGGCAAAGGAGTGCCCGGCCTCTTCGAACATTTCGGAGGCATGCAGCAGCGCCTTCGACGGCATGCAGCCGACATTGAGGCAGGTGCCGCCGAGCGTGGCGTTCTTTTCGACCACGGCGACCTTCATGCCGAGCTGCGCCGCGCGCACCGCGCAGACATATCCG
>JBBQUA010000231.1:0-8104 GCA_038212905.1 Hyphomicrobiales bacterium | reverse complement strand
AAAATTGGTCTCGCCGCGAATATGTTCGAGCATGCGCTCGCGCAACGTCAGCGGCGACACCGCCATCTTCTCGATGTCGATCGGCTCCGCATAGCCGGTGATGTAGTTGAACACCCGCGCGGCGTCGCGCCCGATGATCGGATCCGACGTGAAGTAGGAGAGGTCCGTATAGATGCGGGCGGTGACCGGATGATAATTGCCGGTGCCGGTGTGGACATAGGTGGTGAGGCTGCCGCCCTCGCGGCGCACGACCAGCGACAGCTTGGCATGGGTCTTCAGTTCGATGAATCCGTACACCACCTGCACGCCGGCGCGCTCGAGATCGCGCGCCCAGCGGATATTGGCTTCCTCGTCGAACCGAGCCTTGAGTTCCACCAGCGCGGTCACGGTTTTTCCGGCCTCCGCGGCCTCCACCAGCGCCCGCACGATCGGCGAGTTGTTCGAAGTGCGATAGAGCGTCTGCTTGATCGCGACGACATCGGGGTCGCGGGCGGCCTGTTGCAGGAATTGCACGACGACGTCGAAGGATTCGTAAGGATGATGAACGATCAGGTCCTTCTGCCGGATCGCCGCGAAAATGTCGCCGCCGTGATCGCGCACGCGTTCGGGATGGCGCGGGACGTAGGGTACGAATTCGAGATCGGGCCGTTCGAGCCTGGTCAGTTGCGACAGCTCGTTCATCGCCAGCACGCCGTCGACCAGCAATACCTCGTCGTCGGCGGTGGAAAGCGCGCGCTGCACGAAGGCGCGCAGCTCTTCCGGCATCTTGGCTTCGATCTCGAGCCGGATCACCGATCCCCGCCGCCGGCGTTTCAGCGCGGTTTCGAACAGCCGAACCAGATCTTCCGCCTCTTCCTCGATTTCGAGTTCGGAATCCCGGATGATGCGGAAGGCGCCCTGGCCCTTGACGGTGTAGCCGGGAAACAGCCGGCCGATGAACAGGCCGGTGGCTTGCTCCAGCGTAATCAGCCGCATCGCGCCATCCTTGCCCGCTTGCATCCGGATGAAGCGATCGATCTTGCCGGGCATACGGATCAGCGCGTTCATCGGCCTGCCGTCGGAGACCCGCGCCAGTTGCAGCGCGACGGTAAATCCGAGACTCGGGATGAACGGGAAGGGATGCGCCGGATCGATTGCGAGCGGCGTTAGCAGCGGGAAAATGTTGTGGAGGAAATGATCCTCGATCCAGGCCCGCTCTGTTTTGGTGACGTCGCGGCCGTCGACCAGAATGATGCCGACCTCGGCCAGAATGCCGCGCAGGTCGCGCCAGATCGCCTGCTGATCGCCGGCCAGCCGCGAAACCTTTTCGTTGATCTGGACCAGCTGTTCGGACGGGGTCAGACCGTCGGGACTACGCTCGGTAATGCCCTCGCGCACCTGGGCCTTGATGCCGGCGACGCGGACCATGAAGAACTCATCAAGGTTATTGGCGGAAATCGACAGGAATCGCACCCGCTCCAGCGCGGGATGGCCGGGATTGACCGATTCCTCGAGCACCCGGCGGTTGAAGTTCAGCCAGGAAAGCTCGCGATTGATGAAGCGTTCGGGGCTGGACGCCACTGCCGGGCTTGCTTCGGCCTCCGCCTCTTTCTCTTTAATTACAACAGCTTGTGCGGATTCTATCAAGATTCGGTCCAATCCTGCGCGATGCTTGCGCCGTTCCCGGCAAATGCGCAGCAGAGCATGTGATATCGCGATGACGTTTCAATGACATTGATGTTCCCGGCCTCGGCGCCGTCAAGATGGCGCAGGGTCTCAGGAGGATTATGTGTTGCGGAACAATTCCGCCGCCAGTGCCCTTGTGACCGGGCGGCCCAGCCGCAGCGCTTCGGTGTCGAGCAGTTCGATGGACCGTCGCACGGCGGCATAGGACCGCTCGATCCGGGTCGCGAGATAGCTCACCACGCTCTCGTCGATCGTGAGCTGCCGGTCCGCGCAGGATTTGATGATCAAGGCGCGAAACAGCTGATCGTCCGGCGGCAACAGCGTCACCGCCGGCACCGCGCGCAGACGCGAGCGCAGATCGCGCAAGTCGACCTCGAACGCCGACGGCGGGTCGCGCGCGGTGATCAGGACGAAGGCTTCGTCCTCGCGCGCCAGATTCATCAGGTGGAACAAGGCCCGTTCGTCAACGTCCCCCGACCTGAGATCCTCGACCACCAGCGCCCCGGTCGCCAGCGCGCCCGGCACGGCGGCCGTGGTCAGGGCATGCGCCGATATCGCGCGGGCGCCGGCTTGTTCGGCCCAGATCGCGGCGAGATGGCTCTTGCCGCAGCCTTCCGGTCCCACCAGCAGCATCACGCGGTTGGGCCATTCCGGCCAGCTGTCGATCAGCCCCAGGCCGGCTTCATTGGCTGGACCTTCGAGAAAATTGTCGCGGGTCAGGCTCTCGGCGTGCGGCAGCGCGAAAGCAAGCTGGCGGGGTTGGACGCGGGCGACCACGCAAATCTCTCTAGGTTGTTTCGACGGTGCTCATATGCCGCACCCACTCCACGAGATAGAGCGATACGGAAACCAGCGTAAAGACCGTGACGAACCCCATCAGGATCAGATCGTAAGGGGCCGGACTGAAGCCGAAGCCCAGCGCGGCGAGTACCAGTGCGGCGAACGCCACCTGCGCCACTGTATTGAGCTTCGACACCATCAACGGCTTCATCGGGATCGGCTTGCCGACCAACCATGACACAATCACGGCGGCGACGATCATGATGTCGCGCGAGACCACGAGGATGACGATCCAGCGCGGCACCGCGTCCCAGGTGCCCAGCGCGATGTAGATCGAGATCAGCAGGGCCTTGTCGGCCAAGGGATCGAGCAGGGCGCCCAGTTCGCTCGCCATATTGAAGCGCTTGGCCAGGAAACCATCGACCGCGTCGCTGACGCCCGCCACGATGAAGATCGCAAAGGCGATCGCCATCTGGTTCGATGCAATCGCCCACACGATGACCGGCACCAGCAGGATGCGGCCGAGCGTAATGATGTTCGGAATACTCAACTCGGTCGCTTCCCGGCTACCGGCCTGATTTCGCAGTTGATCCAGCCCTTTGCAGCCCAGACCGGTTCCTGCTCTACATAGTACATGCTGACGCCGCTTGCGAGCCATTGCACGATGGCGGAATCCGACGTAACCAGCCGCCTTCATCTGGATTAGGCCATGATCGACCGCAAAAACGGGCTCACTTACGCGGATTCGGGCGTCGACATCGATGCGGGCAACCGGCTGGTCGATCTGATCAAGCCGATGGTTCGCGCCACTGCCAGGGCGGGCGCCGATGCCGAAATCGGCGGGTTCGGCGGATTGTTCGACCTCAAGGCGGCGGGCTTCAAGGATCCGGTGTTGGTGGCCGCCACCGACGGCGTCGGCACCAAGGTCAAAATCGCCATCGAGACCGGCCTGCATGGCGGTATCGGCATCGATCTGGTGGCGATGTCGGTCAACGACCTCGTGGTCCAGGGCGCCGAACCGCTGTTCTTTCTCGACTATTTCGCCTGCGGCAAGCTCGACCCCGAGGCCGCCGCTTCGATCGTGGCCGGTATCGCCGAGGGTTGCCGGGAGTCCGGCTGCGCCCTGATCGGCGGCGAGACCGCGGAAATGCCGGGGCTCTACAAGGGCGGCGATTACGACCTGGCCGGTTTCGCGGTCGGCGCCGCCGAACGGGGCACGCTGCTGCCGCGCGGCGATATCGCCGTTGGCGACGCCGTGATCGGGCTCGCCTCGTCGGGCGTGCATTCCAACGGGTTTTCGCTGGTCCGCAAGATCGTCGAGCAGTCCGGTCTCGGTTTCGAGGCGCAGGCGCCGTTTTCGCCTGTGATGACGCTGGGCGGCGCGCTGCTGACGCCCACGCGCCTCTATGTCCGCTCCTGCCTGCGGGCGATCCGCGAGACCGGCGCGGTCAAGGGCCTCGCTCACATCACCGGCGGCGGCTTTACCGACAACATCCCTCGCGTGCTGCCGAAACATCTCGGCGTCGGCATCGATCTGGCGCGCCTGCCGGTGCTGCCGGTGTTCAAATGGCTGGCAGAGCAGGGCGGCATCGCCGAACTCGAACTGCTGCGCACCTTCAACTGCGGCATCGGCATGATCGCCATCGTCAGGCCTGACGCGATCGAGGAAGTCACCGCCATCCTTACCGAAGCCGGCGAGAGCGTGGCGTTGCTCGGCGAGGTGATCCCGGCCGAAGGCGAGCATCGCGTGGTCTACAACGGTCACCTCGATCTCTCATGGTAAGATCTGGCATGGTGAGGCGATGAAGCGCCGGGTCGCCATCCTGATTTCCGGGCGCGGATCGAACATGGCCGCGCTGATCGAGGCGGCAAGCCAAAATGATTTTCCGGCCGAGATCGCGGTGGTGATTTCCAACCGCGCCGATGCCGGCGGGCTCGAACGGGCCAAGGCGGGCGGCATCCCGACCATCGTCATCGAGAGCAAGCCATTCGGCAAGGATCGCGCGGGTTTCGAGGCGGTGCTGCAGCCGGTGCTGGACCAGCACGGAGTCGAACTGATTTGCCTCGGCGGCTTCATGCGGCTGTTCACCGCGGAATTCGTCCAGCGCTGGTATGGCCGGATGCTCAACATTCATCCCTCGCTGCTGCCGTCGTTTCCGGGCCTCGATCCGCAAGGCCAGGCGCTGCGCGCCGGCGTCAAGATTTCCGGCGCCACCGTGCATTTCGTCATTCCGGAAACCGATGCCGGCCCGATCCTGATGCAGGGCGCGGTTGCGGTCGCCGACGACGATACGGCGGAGACGCTGGCGGCGCGGATTCTAACCGCCGAGCACCGCATCTATCCCCATGCGCTGCGGCTGCTGGCCGACGGCCGCGCGCGTCTCGAAGGCGACATCTGCAAGACGTCAGCGAACGCGGACCCCGACGGCATGTTGATTTCGCCCACGGCTGGATAATTCAGCACCACTGGTGCTATGAGTTCATTGCATTGTGTCGCCGATATCAGGAACTCCCATGATTACCTTGTTCGGTTCCGGTCCCAATTTCGGACTTCCCGACGCCAGCCCTTTCGTCACCAAAGCCGAAACCCTGTTGCGGATGTCGAAGCTGCCGTTTCAGAAAGCGCCGATGAGTTTCTCAAAGGCGCCCAAGGGCAAGATTCCCTACATCGACGATGACGGTGAATTGCTCGGCGATTCCACCTTGATCCGCTGGCACCTCGAAAAGAAGCACAAGGTCGATTTCGACCAGGGGCTGACAAGCGAGCAGCGCGCGATTGCCTGGGCATTCGAGAAAATGGCCGAGGACAACCTCTACTGGGTGAGTGTCCATGCGCGCTGGATGGATGATGCAAACTTCAAGAAAGGTCCCATGGAATTTTTCAAAGCCGCGCCCGCGATCATCCGTCCGCTGGTCGTCGCGATGGTCCGGCGCCGGGTCCGCAAATCCCTGCACAGTCACGGCATGGGACGGCACAGCGCGACGGAGATCGCCGAGCTGGGATCGCGTTCGCTACAAGCCATCGCCGACTATCTCGGCAGCAAGCCGTTTTTCATGGGCAATGAGCCGTCGGGCGTCGACGCCACCATCTTTGCGTTCGTCATCAGTTCGATGTGCCCGCTATTCGAGTCGCCACTGCAGCAGGCGGCCGCGAGCCACGACAATTTGAGGCGTTATGTCGGCCGCATGACCGCACGATTTTATCCGGAATTTGGCGAGATCGCGGGCTGCAAGGCGGTGGCTTGAAGGGAAAGCAGAGATGGCAAAGATTGCGATAGTCGGCTGTGGCGCCATGGGGTCGGTCTATGCAGCCCTCATGGTCGATGCCGGCCACGAGGTTCACGCCGTCACGCTGTGGCCCGATCACGCCGAGGCGATGGCGACAAAAGGCCTGCGCTGCGAGGGCGCCAGCGGCGACCGCACGGTGCCGATTCATGCTTCGACGACGACGGACGGTATCGGCCCGTGCGACCTCGTCATCATCGCCACCAAGGCTTTCGACGTGGAGGCGGCGGCGCGGTCCTGTCTGCCGCTGCTGGGGCCGGAGACGATCGTGCAGACCATCCAGAACGGTCTGGGATCGCCTGAGATCGCCGCTCCCATCCTCGGCGCCGATCGCATCGCCGTCGGCGTGGTCGGAGGTTTTGGCGCGTCGATACGGGCGCCAGGCCATGCCCACCATAACGGCATGGAGATGATCCGCTTCGGCGCCTTTGCGGGCCTGCCGAAGCAGCTGCTGCAGGCGTCAGGAAAGATCTGGGAATCGGCCGGCTTCAAGGTCGCTTTGTTCGACGACATCAAGCAGATGGTCTGGGAAAAACTGATCATGAACGTCGCCTTTTCCGGGACGTCCTGCGCGACCGGAATGACGATTGGGGAAATCCTCGGGGATGCCGACGCCTGGAGTGTGGCGCGCGGTTGCGCCGAGGAGGCGGTCGCGGTGGCCCGGGCTTCCAACGTCCGGCTCAACGTCGGCGATCCGATCGAGCACATCCGAAAGCTCGGCGGCAAGATTCCGGACGCGCGACCCTCGATGCTGCTCGACTACAATGCCGGCCGCCGCTGCGAGGTGGATGCCATCAATGGCGCGATCCCGCGGCTCGGCAAGCCGCTCGGCGTGGCAACCCCGGTCAACGACACGGTGGTCGGCCTCATCAGGGCGCGCGAGCGGCGGATGCTGGCAGGCTGAAAAATTTCCCGGCGACAAATAAAATCCCCCGGCGCGAGCCGGGGGCTATCATGATTGCTGGCGCGGATCGTGACGAGGTCTATGAGACCTTGAGGTTTTCCGCGGAGCTCTTGCCGCGATTTTCCACGAGGTCGTACTCGACAACCTGATTTTCGTTGAGGGTCGAGAGCCCGGCGCGCTCGACCGCCGAGATATGGACGAACACGTCCTTATCGCCGGCGTTCGGCTTGATGAACCCATAACCCTTGGTCGGGTTGAACCACTTGACGGTGCCTTTTTGCATCGCCTGTCTCCTGATCTAGACATAAAAAAGACGCGGCCACGCATTTTGCGTGCCACGCCACAAGCGGAATTCCGGAAGTCTGCTGAATTTCCGAGTCTTGAACTTCATCGTCGCGAAACGCACAGTCGAACGGCCTGGATCCGATTGTACCTGATATTGCAACACGAAATCCTCGCGTTAGCAAGTAGCTGGCGCGGCTCGCGAAATCGGGTTGGAGACCGGAAAGTGCCGTGACGGAGCTGTGGCAGCGGAACAACAATGGCGGCAATTGGCTGGGACCGGACAGCCAGACCAATTGACGCTCCAGGTGAACTCAGCGCAAATCGCCTTGGGCCGATGGGGTTTTTGGGGTTTTCTTCGAGCGGGCGCTCGTTTTTCGGATTATGCTTCATGCGCTGCGCATCAGCCCGCCTTGTCGTCAGAGCAGGAACCGCCCGACGGCAGGTCCGGGGGCTGGCGTCGGCCTTGTTTCTCGTCATTGCGGCCGCGGCGCAGGCGCAGGCCCAGTCACCCCCGACGCCAATCCCGACACCGACACCCAGCCCGACACCGGGGGTGGTCAATTCCGGTTTCTCGGCCGGCTCCACCGTGACCAACCTCGGCAGCAATTTTCTGGAACGTCTCGGCAATCAGGCGACGTCCGGCTTCGGCAACGCGGTGCGGAGCAATCCAGCCGGCGGCGGTGCCTCCGAAGCCACCGAGGCGCCCCGGTATCGCAGTTGGGCGGAGGGTTACAGCCTTGTCGCCACGACCGGTCCGCAGGGTTACTTCGTCGGCGATCGCCGCAGCACCTATGGCGGCGTCGTCGGGGTGGGCGCGCGTGTCGCGCCCGGCGTCAATGTCGGATTCTCCATCGATCAGAGCCGCACCGCCATCGACATTCCGCTGGCGCTGCAGTCGGCAAAGCTCGACCTCACCCAGTTCGGCTTCAATGCCTCGGTCGACAAGGGACCCTGGACCTGGGCCGTCGCGCTGGTTCATGGCTTCGGCAAGGTCAATTCAAGCCGCGACACCGGGTTCGGCTTCGCAACCGCCGGCTACAGCGCCCGGCTCGCCGGCGCCCTGACCGAACTCAGTTACTACTGGAGTCTCGACCAGAGCCGCATCGTGCCGAAGGCCGCGTTCGAATATGTGCGCGCCTCGACCGGGTCGCTGCAGGAGATCGGCGGGCTCGATCCGGTGATGGC
>JBBQUA010000230.1:0-8106 GCA_038212905.1 Hyphomicrobiales bacterium | reverse complement strand
GGTCTTGCCGTCGCGCAGCTGCGTGACCTGCACCTTGCGGGTGAAGATCATCTGGCTGAAGGCGTGCGAGGTGAAGTAGTGCGGATCGTTGCTCGGGTTCTTCAGCACCAGTTTGTAGAGCTTGCCGGTCTCGAACCGCAGCTTGTTGGGCACGAAGGCATGCTCGCCCGGTTTGCCGAGTTCGACCGTGACCACGATGGGTTCCTGGCCGGCCAGATTGCCGGCCGCCTGGGCGGCGTGGGCGGCGCAGATCACCGCCAGGATCGACAGGGAGCGCAGGAAGCGCATGAGATGACCTTCTGATGGGACCACCGGGATGATGGCGACCGAAGGAAGCTAATGCAAATGCGAATGATTTGCAACAAGACCGTATCTCATCCACATCAGACGCCGAGACGCCTCAATAAGGTGCGTCACCGCTTATGCGGCCTGACGCGCGCTCAGATACCGCCGTATCGCCGAGGCACATAATTCCGGCCCGTTTCGCTTCGCATAGGCCGCCTGAATTGACCGAGCGGCCGTTCGATAGGAGGGCCTGGACAGCATCTCCTTGCACAGACGCTGGATCCTGTCGGAATTGATGCCGCCAAGCGGAAGCAGTTTTGCTGCCCCCCTTTTCTCCAGGAAATGGACATTCGAATCCTGCTCACGATGCAGCGGTATGCCGATTAACGGCACGCCCGCGGCCATCGCGCACTGCACGCTGCCCTGACCGCCCATGGTGATCGCAAGATCGACCCGCGGCATGATCTTGTGGCTCGGCAGCACGCCGCCGACGGTGACGTTCGCAGCCGCCAGGTCGCGGATATCATGCACCGTACCGGCGACAATGACATTGGCGTCGCTCGCCGCTGCCGCCCGAACGACGCGGCGCACCAATTCCGCCGGTGTAGATGTCAAAGCGACATAAACAGTCGGGCGCGAACGCTGCAAGGCCTGTTCGATGTCGGGCGGCACGGGCAGATCGAACTCAGCGAACAGCGGGCCGGTGTATTCGAACCGTGTCGTCGGCCAATAAGCATCGCCCCGCGGGCGCCAGTTGCTCATCTCCTGTTCGCTCACGCCGTAGACTTCGGGCGCCTCGGTCACCAGCACAAGATCGCCAAGCAACAATGCGGGAAAGCTCGGTATCGGAGCAATACCGAGCTCCGCGGCCAGCGCATGATACTCCGAGAGATAGAATTTGCGGCCTGCGACGGTCTTGTTCAGCAGCCGGCGCACCAGCATTTTCGGCAAATAGTTGAACAGCGGTACCGGCGCCGTGGATGGCGCGGGAAGCAAGTTGCGCTCGAATAACGGGGGAATGAATGCGCCGGCGTGCTCCGTGATCAGCGGAATTCCGGCGAGCCGTGTCGAGAGCAGCGCGGTCAGTGTAAAGCCCGTGACCGCCGCCGATATTCCCTTGCGTTTGAAATAGTCCGTCTCCGCCAGAACGTAGGCGCGCATTTCGTCGGGGCTGTACATGCTTTGGTCGGGACTGCCGACACCGACATTGTCGCCGACGAATCGATTTCCGCGAGCTTCGTCCATGCGAGGCCCGACAATATCGAAGTCGATGCCCTCGTTGCGCAACAGGGTCTCGTGGACGCCGCCATGCGTCGCCAAGCACACGCTGGCGCCCTGCGCCTCGAGCGCCTTGTAAATCTGGATCATGCGCGAGGTCTCGGACAGATATGCGCACATCGGCATCAGGCAAATCATGTGAATAATCCCTGGGAATAAATCCTTGTGAACAATCCTGGCACCTCGTCCAATTATGTAATATATTACCTAAATGACCGATCAAGGCAAGCGCCGCTTCGAACTGGACGCCGATGAAGCCCGCAGCGCGGGAAAATCGGCGGAAGCGGTCCGTAATTTCAGACTCATCCTGTTCTGCAGCCAGCGGCTCCGGCACCTCATGGACCAGCATCTTCGCGACGCCGACCTGACCAGCCAACAGGGCGTCTTGCTGAGCGTGGTGCGCGCCAGGGGACAGCCGGCCCTGGGTGAGGTGGCTTCGGCGATGGCGACCAGCCACCAGAATGCGAAGCAGATCGCAGCCGGTCTCGAGCGCAAGGGCATGCTCAGGATCGTCCAGGACAAGGCCGACGGCCGGGTGAAGCGCTTGACGGCGACCGCCGCCGGCAGCCGCGGCTGGGAATGGCGTAATGAGAGTGACTTCCGGATGATCGGAGAATGGTTTTCCGAGCTGTCGCGGGCCGACCAGAAAACTCTTCGCCAGTTGCTGGAGCAACTCGCGAACAGCCTGGGTGAAGGATGACTGGCGGCGCTGTGGCCGACCGTCCTGCATTTGCAACCAGATGACGCTACGGGAAAGCAGCTATGACTATCGCCCACTGAACCTTGCCGCGCGCTTTTCCACGAACGCGTTGCGCCCTTCCAGCGCATCCTCGCTGCGGCGAACCTCGGCCTGCACCTCGATCTCGCGCTGGAACTGGGCGGCATAGCTGGCGTGTTCGCTCTCCTCGAGCAAGGCGCGGGTGGCGACCAGCGCGCGGGTCGGTCCGGCGGCGAGGCGCTGCGCCAGTTGGATGGCTTCGTCGAGCAAGTTGATGTCATCGACCACCCGCCGCACCAGCCCCCATTCCAGCGCGCGCTCGGCGGAAACAGGTTCGTTCAACAGCATCAGTTCGAGCGCGCGCTGGCGGCCGATCAGGCGCGGCAGCAGCCAGGTCGAGCCGAGATCGGGCACCAGGCCGATGCGGCTGAACACCTGGATGAAGCTGGCCGAACGCGCCGCGACGATGATGTCGCCGGCCATCGCCAGGCTGAAGCCGCCGCCCGCCGCCACGCCGTTGACCGCGACCACGACCGGCACCCGGCATTCGCGCAGCGCGTGGAATGCCGGCCAATAGTGCCGCATGACGCCGGCGACAATGTCGCTGCCGAGCGCCTCCGAGGCCTTGAGGTTCTGGCCGGAACAAAACCCCCGGCCCTCCCCGGTCAGCACCAGCGCCCGCACGCCGGGGTCATCGGTCATCTCGCTGATCGCGCTCGCGAGGCCGCCGAGCAGGTCCGGCGTCATGGCGTTCAGGCTCGCCGGCTCATTGAGGGTCAGGACCCCGACCGCGCCGTCTCTGGCTTGCTTCACCCCGGCCATTTTGCTCTCCTTGCTGAAATCCGAGCGGATAATGTGCCATCCTTGGCGCGTCACGCCAACTCGGCCCGATCACGAAGAGCAACAAGGCAACCCCCATGCACGACCAGTTCTCCAACGCCCAGCACATCCGCAAACCGGCCACCGTCTCCAACGGCGGCATCGTCGCCTCGCAATCGCGCAAGGCAGCGGAAATCGGCGCCGCCGTGCTGGCTGATGGCGGCGACTGCGTCGATGCCGTGGTCGCGACCACCTTCGCGCTCGGGGTGCTGGAGCCCTGGATGAGCGGCATCGGCGGCGGCGGCGCGATGGTGCTCTACCGCGCCCGCGAGGACCGCTATGAGGTGATCGACTACGGCATGTGCGCGCCCAACAGCCTGCGACCGGAAGACTATCCGCTGACCGGCGACGGGGCGGCCTCCGACCTGTTCCCGTGGGCGCGGGTCAAGGACGACCGCAATCTGCATGGCCCGGGCTCGATCGCGGTGCCCGGCGTGGTGGCGGGCATGGAGGAAGCGCATCGCCGCCACGCCAAAATGCCGTGGCAGGAATTGCTTGGTCCGAGCGTCAAGCTCGCCGGCGAAGGCCTGCTGGTGGACTGGTGGACCACGCTGATGATTGCGAGTTCCGCCGCGGACCTCAGGCGCTATCCGGCCAGCGCCGCCGCCTATCTGAGGGATGGCCTGCCGCCGAATGCGCCATGGGGCATCAAGTCCAGCGTGCGGCTGCCGCAGGACCGGCTGAAGGCGACGCTGTCCTACCTCGCGGCCGAAGGCCCGCGCGATTTCTACCAGGGCGATCTGGCGCGCAGCATGGCGTCCGATATCCAGGCCGCCGGCGGCGCATTATCGGTCGAAGACCTCGCCGCCTTCCGCGCCCATGGCCGCGAGGCGCTGGCAATTCCCTATCGCGGCGGCAACGTCTACGCGACGCCGGAACTGACCTGCGGACCGACGCTGGCGCATGCCTTGCGCCTGCTGCAGGAAAAATTGCAGCCCGGCGGCGGGCCGGATGCGGCGGCCTACATGGAATATGCACTGGCGCTGCAATCGGCCTACCGCGAACGGCTGCAGGACATGGGCGACGCCGACGGCCGGCGCGCGCTCGGCGCCGAGCACCTGGCGCCGGCCTGCACCACGCATTTCTCAGTGGTCGACCGCGAGGGCAACATGGCGGCGGTGACGCAGACCCTGCTGTCAACCTTCGGCTCCAAATTCGTCACACGGCAAAGCGGCGTCACCATGAACAACGGCATCATGTGGTTCGACCCGACGCCGGGCGGACCGAATGCGCTGGCGCCCGGCAAGCGCTGCCTGACCAATTACACCCCGGTGCTGGCGCAGGCCGCCGACGGCAGGCGTCTGGCGCTCGGCGCCTCCGGCGGCCGGCGCATCCTGCCGGCGGTGACGCAGATGCTGTCGTTCGTGATGGATTACGGCATGGACCTCGATGCCGCGATCCACACCCCGCGCATCGACGCCAGCGAAGGCGCCGTCGTGATCGGCGACGTCAGGCTAAAACCTTCGGTGCGCGACGCGCTGCGCGCCGGCTTCGATTACGAGGAAGCGCGGGTGCAGACCTTTCCGATGAAGTTCGCCTGCCCGAGCGTCGTACTGCGCGACGGCGAGACCAACAGCGGCGCGACGGAGAGCGCGCAGCCCTGGGGCGACGCGGTGGCGGAGGGGTAGCTCTTCTCCCTCCCCCCGCGCGGCTCTTTGCCGCGTGGTGGGGAGGGTGGCCGGCCGAAGGCCGGTCGGATGGGGGGTGTCTCCGCAAGTAATGTGGCAGTTGAATGCGCTGAAACACCCCCCACCCGTCACATCGTTCGCTGCGCTCTCGATGTGCCACCCTCCCCACCGCTTCGCGGGAGGAGGGATAAGATCAGACCGCCTTGGCTTCGACGCTTTCCGTCACCAGCCTTGCCGCGGCCTGTCCGCTCTTCGAAAAAACAATCCCCTCATAGCCTTTGGCAGTGACCTCATTGATGGCCGCGACGTATTTCGGTGTGCCGCCATTGAAGACCACGTGCCGGACCTTGCCTTCCTCGTGACCGGGCACATTGGAATTGTAGCCGGTGAACCAGCCCTTGGCGTTACGCAGCAGCATGACCGCGTACATCTTGGCGACGTAGCCGGTCCAGCGCGCCTGCGCCGCGGGCGTTGGATCGGCCCGCGTCAGGCCGCGCGCCCACATGTGCTCCAGCAAAGCGGTGCACCAGTTGACGCCGGTTTCGATGCCGCGCGGAAAATTGGTGGAGGCCGATCCGCTCTGCGGTCCGGTCGGCATCAACAGGTTCGGAAAACCGTGCACCAGCATGCCGAGGAAGGTCGACGGGCCGTCCTTCCATTTCTCGGATAATTTTTCGCCGCCGATGCCGCTGATGTCGATCTGGTCGTAGGCGCCGGTGATGGCGTCGAAGCCGGTGGAGTAGACGATGATGTCGAAATCATAGTCGCGCGCGCTGGTGCGCAGGCCTGTCTCGGTAATCCGTTCGATCGGCGTCTCGCTGATATCGACGAGGTGGACGTTGGGCCGGTTATAGGCCTCGAAATAGCCCGTCTCCAGCGGCACACGCTGGATGCCAAAACCGTGGTCCCTCGGGATCAATTTCTCGGCGACCACGGGATCGTAGACGCGGCGGCGGATCCGGTCGGCGATGTAGGCGGAGAATTCGGCGTTGGCGGCCGCATCTGTAAAGATTTCCCGAAAGTTGCTCAGCCAGATTCCGAAGCCGGGCTCGTCATAGAGCCGGTCCCACAGCGCCAGACGTTCCTGGCGCGTCACCTCGAAGAAGCCGCGGCGGTCGGGCTCATGCTCGAAGCCGCCGGGGGTGCGGGCGCAGGTCGCGAAAATCTCGTCGTAGCGCGAGCGGATGTCGGCCATCTCCTTCACAGAGATCGGGCTGTTGTTGAGCGGCGCGCTCCAGTTCGGCCGCCGCTGGAATACCGTGAGCTCACCAACCTTGTCGGCGATCTCGCCGATGATCTGGATGGCGGTGGCGCCAGTGCCGATAATGGCGACCTTCTTGCCGGCCATCTCGACCGGCTGGTGCGGCCAGTAGAAGGTGTGGAACGAGCGGCCCCTGAAACTGTCCATGCCGGCGAAACACGGCAGCGTCGGCGCCGAGAGCAGCCCGACCGCCATGATGACGAAGCGGCAGGTCAGTTCGCGGCCATCATCGATTCGGAGCCGCCACAAATCATCCGTCTCATCGAACTGTGCCGCCTCGACCTTGCAGTTGAACTGCATGTGCTTGCGCAGATCGAACTTGTCGGCGACGTAATTGAGATAGCGAAGGTTCTCGGGCTGGCCTGAAAACCTCTCCTTCCAGTGCCAGTCGTCGAGCAATTCCCTGGAGAATGAATAGCCGTAGGTGTAGCTCTCGGAGTCGAAGCGGGCTCCCGGATAGCGGTTCCAGTACCAGGTGCCGCCGAGGTCGGGAGCGGCGTCGAGCACCACGGCATCGACGCCGAGATCGGCGAGGCGCTTGATCTGATAGATCCCGGCCACACCCGCGCCCACGACAATGACTTCGTAATGCGACTTGTCTCCCGCCATTATTCCCTGCTCCGGAATTTTGTTCTGGACATCAAGTTCCTGGACATCAAGTTCCTGGACATCGACGAATAATGCTCTCTGGGTTTCAGTACGGCAATAGCCGGTGCCTAGCGAGGCTGGCAGACGCTCATTCCGGCCATGATCGACCTGAAACGGTGCAGGTCGCGCATCACGATGCCATCGACCGCGGCTCAGACGATCATGTCGACAACCAGAAGCAGGACACTGGAAACGAGGCCTGCGAACGGCACCCATCGCGGACAGATGAAGGTTCCTGGCGGCGGCGCTTCGGACCCGGCCTTGATCCGGATCAGCGCGAGGTTGACGAACGCGAAAACGACCAGCGTAAAGCGCACCGTGAGATCGGCAAGGCCCGCGAGCGGAACGAGCAGCGCCAGCCCGAGAATTGCGCCGACGGCGACCGCGGTCGCGAGCAGCGGCGTGTGCGTCACCGGGTTCAGCCGAGTGAACGCCTTCGGCAGGTTGCCCTGATCGGCCAGCCCATAGATCACCCGGGCGATCATGATCATGTGCACGATGACGCCATTGAGCGTGGCGACAATCGCGATGGCACTCATCGTCACGAGCGGCAGGCCGGTGAGACGCTCGAACACCAAAGCCAGCGGCGCCGGGGAGCGAGCGAGCTCTTGCGGCGGCACTGCCGTCACCGCGATCCATACCACGAGCGCGTAGACGAGGGCAGTGAGGCCAAGGGTCAGGAACAGCGCGCGAGGCAAGGTGCGGCTCGGCTCCTTGATCTCCTCGGCGACGTTGACGAGATGCTCGAACCCGATAAAGGCAAACACCGCGATCAGCGAGGTCCCGGCTATTCCGGCCCAGGCCGCCGAATCGCCGGCAGAAGGCCAGATTTCGGGAAGCCGCGTGACGACGTCGCTACCGTGACCGAAACCGGCGACGATGATCAGCACGAGGCCGCCCACTTCGATCACCGTCATGACGCCGGCGAAGGTGACCGACTGGGCCGTGGCAAGACATGCCACCGCACCCATGGCGAGGACTACCCCGGAAATGATCCATGGCGCGGCAACGGGCAGAAATACCGCGACATAACCGGCGCTGCCGACGCTGATCGTCGCGGCCGAGATCGTCGCTGTCGCAACCACCAGCAGCCCGACCGCGAGGCTGAGCCAGTCGCGCCGGAAGGCCGCCTGCATATAGGCCGCTTCGCTGGCGCTCACCGGCATGCGCGTGCCCAGCTCGGCGAATGACGCCGCACTGAAAGCCATCACGATTGCGGCGCCGATGAAGGCCAGCGGTGCATGCATTCCGCTGCGCCCCGCGGCAATTCCGACGAGAACGTAGATGCCGGCTCCAATGGTGACGCCGAGCCCATAAAGCACGGCATGCGTCAGGGTGAGCGATCGCACCAGGCGCGGCGCGGCGTCCCGCGTTGCAGTGGACTGGACAGACATCCAACGTCTCCTCGT
>JBBQUA010000229.1:0-8323 GCA_038212905.1 Hyphomicrobiales bacterium | reverse complement strand
CCGCGCCTTGATCAGCGCCTGTGCCAGATGGTCGACTTCTTCACGGGTATTATACATCCCGAATGAGGCGCGGCACGTCGCCGTCACGTTGAACCGCTCTAAAAGCGGCATCGCGCAATGGGTGCCGGCGCGCACCGCGATGCCCTGGCGGTCGATCACGGTGGCGACGTCGTGGGCATGCGCGCCCTTCAGTTCGAACGAGATCACAGGCCCCTTGGCCTTCGCGGTGCCGATCAGCCGCAGCGAATTGATCTCGCGCAGCCGATCCTGGGCATAGGTCAACAGATCGTGCTCATGCGCGGCAATGCGTTCCTTGCCGATCGAATTGACGTAGTCGATCGCAGCGCCAAGCCCGATCGATTCCACGATCGCGGGTGTCCCCGCCTCGAATTTGTGCGGCGGATCGCCATAGCTGACCCGGTCTTTTGCCACTTCCCGGATCATCTCGCCGCCGCCGTTAAAGGGCCGCATCGCCACCAGATGCTCGTGCTTGGCATAGAGCACGCCGATGCCGGTCGGGCCGTACAGCTTGTGGCCGGTGAAGACGTAGAAGTCTGCGTCGATATCTTGCACGTCGATCGCCATGTGCACGGCGGCCTGGCTGCCATCGACCAGCACTTTGATGCCGCGGGCATGGGCCAGCTTGACGATTTCCTTGACCGGCACGACGGTGCCGAGCGCGTTCGACATCTGCGTGATCGCGACCAGCCTGGTGCGGTCAGTCAACAATTTCTCGAACTCGTCGATCAGGAAATTGCCTTCGTCGTCCACCGGCGCCCACTTGATGACAGCGCCGTGACGCTCCCGGAGGAAATGCCAGGGCACGATGTTGGAATGGTGCTCCATGATCGAGAGCACGATCTCATCGCCGGCCTTGATGTTGGGCTCGCCCCAGGACGAGGCCACGAGATTGATCGCCTCGGTGGCGTTGCGGGTGAAGATGACCTCTTCGGTGCGGCCCGCGTTGAGAAACTTTGCCACTTTTTCGCGGCCGCCCTCATAGGCTTCGGTCGCCGCATTGGCGAGGTAATGCAGCCCGCGATGCACGTTGGCGTATTCGCTTTTGTAGGCTTCGGTCATGCGATCGAGCACCGCATTGGGCTTCTGCGCCGAGGCCGCGTTGTCGAGATAGACCAGCGGCTTGCCGTAGATCTTGAGCGCCAGCGCGGGGAAATCCTCCCGCACCCTCGCGACATCGTATGAACCGTTGAGGACCGCCGGATGCATGGTCAACCCCGTGCCGCCAGCCAGCGCTGCGCCGCCAATGCCGTCAGTTCCCGCAAATTATCATTGGCGATCTGCTCGATCGCCTCGCCGACGAAGGCCTGGATCAGCAGCGCCTGGGCTTCCTTTTCGGAAAGCCCGCGCGCGCGCAGGTAAAACAGCAGGCTGTCGTCGAGCGCGCCGGTGGTGGCGCCATGTCCGCAGGTGACGTCGTCGGCAAAGATTTCCAGCTCCGGCTTGTTGTCGGCCTCGGCTTCGTCGGACAGCAGCAGCGCCCGCGTCATCATCTTGGCGTCGGTCTTCTGCGCCTTGGGACGGACGATGATGCGGCCCTGGAACACCGAATGGCCGCGGTCGTCGACCACCGCGCGAAAAATCTCGCGGCTCGAGCAGTTCGGCACCGCATGATCGAGGAACAGCGTGGTGTCGGCGTGCTGGCGGCCATTGAGCAAATTGACGCCGTTGGTCTCGACCCGGGATCCCTCGCCGGCCACCACGATGACCGCCTGATAGCGGCTGACCAGCGAACCCGTGTTCATTCCAAAGGTGTTGAAATGCGCGTTGGCGCCGAGCGTGACGAGCGCGGAGGAAATATTGAACGCCTCGCGGCTGTCCTCGATAAGCCTGATATGGTCGAGCCGCGCGCCGTCGCCGATCGCAACGATCAGGGAGTCATGGACCTGATAAGCCTTCGCGCCCTCGGCGCCGATATAGCTTTCCACCAGCGTCGCGGTGGCGTGCTTGCCGACGCGGATCAGGGAGCGCGTGAACATCGCCGCGGGTGCAGCCCCGCTGGCGATATGTACGATATGCAGCGGCTGCGCGATAACAGCGTTATCGGCGACCTCGATCACGATTCCATCGGTCATCATCGCGCTGTTGAGCGCCACCATGGCATCGAAATTGTCGGGCGCGAACAGTTGCGCCTGCAGCGACGCATCGCCGCCTTCCAGCGCTTCGCGCAGCGTGCGGATGCTGATGTCTTTTCCGAGATCAGCCGTCTCGGACAGGGTTGGCGCGAACACGCCGTCGACCAGCACGATCAGGCGCACGCCCGCGATGGCGTGAAGTTTTAGGGCGGCGGCCGCGCGCTTCAGCGCCTCGGCATCGGGTGCTGCCGCCAGCGGCAGCACGTCGCGCATCAGCACGCGCAGGTCGGTATATTTCCAGTCCTCGACCCGCCGGTTCGGCAGGCCCAGGCGCTCATGGGCCTCCAGCGCCTGCAGCCTGAGATCGGCGACCTTGCCTGTGCCGGGCAACCGGTCACGCGCGACAGCGAGGAGTTCGCTTCCGGCGTGGGCGGTTTCGGTCTTGGCCAATACTACGTTCATCACAAAATCCGTATCTCGCTCAGGCCGCGTCTTCGAACTGGGCATAACCGGAAGCTTCCAGTTCCAGCGCCAGTTCCTTGCCGCCGCTCTTCACGACCTTGCCCTTCGACATCACGTGGACGAAATCGGGCACGATGTAGTTCAGCAGCCGCTGATAATGCGTGATTACCACCATGGCGCGGTCCGGCGAGCGCAGCGCATTGACGCCGTCGGCGGCGACCCGCAGCGCGTCGATGTCGAGGCCGGAATCCATTTCGTCGAGGATGCACAGGCTGGGCTCGAACAGCGCCATCTGCAGGATCTCGTTGCGCTTCTTCTCGCCGCCGGAGAACCCGACATTGACGCCACGTCGCAGCATGTCCTGCGGAATGTTCAAGCTTGCCGCGACGCTGCGCACCTTCTTGAGAAAATCAGGCGTGGAAAATTCGCTCTCGCCGCGCGCCTTGCGCTGCGCGTTCAGCGCGGTGCGCAGGAACGTCATGGTGGCTACGCCCGGAATTTCCACGGGATACTGGAACGCCAGAAACACGCCCTTGGAGGAGCGCAGGTCGGGCGACATTTCCAGCAGGTTCTCGCCCTTGAACAGGATCTCGCCGCCGGTGACTTCATAGCCCGGCTTGCCGGCGATTACATGTGACAGCGTCGACTTGCCAGAGCCGTTCGGCCCCATGATGGCGTGCACTTCGCCGGGGTTCACCGTGAGCGACAGCCCGTGGAGAATCTCACGCTCCTCGACACGGACCTGCAGATTTTTGACTTCGAGTAGTGCCATGGAATCGTCCTTAAAAACCGACTTAGAGAGTTTCGTCATTGCGAGGAGCTCTTGCGACGAAGCAATCCAGCTTTCGCGCTATGGATTGCTTCGCTGCGCTCGCAATGACGGCATCAAAACCATCAGCCAACGCTCCCCTCCAGCGAGATCGAGATCAGCTTCTGCGCCTCGACCGCGAATTCCATCGGCAGTTGCTGCAGCACGTCCTTCACAAAACCGTTGACGACGAGGCCGACGGCTTCTTCCTGGCTTAAGCCGCGCTGCACGCAGTAAAACAGCGCGTCCTCGGAAATCTTCGAGGTTGTGGCTTCATGTTCGAACAGCGCGGATGAATTCTTCGCCTCGATATAGGGCACGGTGTGTGCGCCGCATTTGTCGCCGATCAGCAGCGAGTCGCAGGCGGTAAAATTGCGCGCGCCGGTAGCCTTGCGGTGGGCGGTGACGAGGCCGCGATAGGTGTTTTGCGAGACGCCGGCGGCGATGCCCTTGGAGATGATCCGGCTCGTCGTGTTCTTGCCGAGATGGATCATCTTGGTGCCGGAATCGACCTGCTGGTGGCCGTTCGAAATCGCGATCGAGTAGAACTCGCCGCGCGAATTGTCGCCGCGCAGGATGCAGCTCGGATATTTCCAGGTGATGGCCGATCCGGTCTCGACCTGGGTCCAGGAAATCTTCGAATTGTTGCCGCGGCAATCGCCACGCTTGGTGACGAAATTGTAGATGCCGCCGACCCCTTCGGAATTGCCCGGATACCAGTTCTGCACCGTCGAATATTTGATCTCGGCGTCGTCGTGCGTGACCAGCTCGACCACGGCGGCATGCAACTGGTTCTCGTCGCGCTGCGGCGCGGTGCAGCCTTCGAGATAGCTGACATAAGCGCCCTTGTCAGCGATGATCAGCGTGCGCTCGAACTGGCCGGTGTTGCGCTCATTGATGCGGAAATAGGTCGACAGCTCCATCGGGCAGCGCACGCCCGGCGGCACGTAGACGAACGAGCCGTCGGAAAACACCGCGGAGTTCAGCGTCGCAAAGTAATTGTCCGAGGTCGGCACCACGGTGCCGAGATACTTGCGCACCAGTTCGGGATGCTCGCGGATGGCTTCCGAGATCGGCATGAAGATCACGCCGGCCTGCTTCAGTTCCTTCTGGAATGTGGTGGCCACCGACACCGAGTCGAACACGGCATCGACCGCGATGCGGCGCTCGCCTTCCGGACGCACCACGCCCTCCAGCACCTCGACTTCGCGCAGGGGAATTCCGAGCTTCTTGTAAGTCTCGAGGATATCCGGATCGATCTCGTCGAGCGAACCGATGGTCTTCTTCGGCTTCGGCGCCGAATAGTAATAGAGGTCCTGGTAGTCGATCTTGGGATAATCGACCCGGGCCCATTTCGGTTCCGTCATGGTCAGCCAGCGGCGATACGCCTCCAGACGCCACTCCAGCATCCAGGCCGGTTCGTTCTTTTTCGCCGAGATGAAGCGGACGGTATCTTCCGACAGCCCCTTCGGGGCCTTGTCGGACTCGATAAGCGTCTCAAATCCATAACGATATTGATCGACGTCGATCCGGCGAACCCGATCAACGGTCTCTTGTACGGCCGCCATTCCATCCTCCGCTCGCGGTTTCAAGGACCGCGGTGTGGATCAATCCAGAGTATTACGACGTTTCTTCGAGGAAATCACCTGCTTAGAACCGTTCAAGCCGTGTTTCGTCGTTCCCTCTAAGTAGGGTACCGGCGAGCTTAAGCCAAGCCTCAAGGCAGCGATCAATGTCGCCAGATGTCGTGGACCAGCCCAGACTGAGCCGCACGGCTCCCTGCGCGAGGTCGGGGCCTACTCCCATGGCTTTCAGCACGTGGGAGGGCTGAACCTTGCCGGAGGAGCAGGCGGAACCCGAGGATACCGCGATACCGGCAAGGTCGAAGCCGATCACGGCGGTCTCGGCCCTCAGGCCGGGAGCCGTGAACAGGATGGTATTGGGCAGTCGCGGGACCTCGCCAGCAAATATGATGACCCCGGGGGTCCGCCGCAGGCCGCTTTCGAGCCGGTCTCGCAGGGCTTCCAGGCGGGTTGCGTCATGCCCCAGCGCGCTCATGGCGGCCTTCGCAGCCGCGCCGAACCCCGCGATTCCGGCCACGTTCTCGGTCCCCGCCCGGCGGCCGAGTTCCTGACCGCCGCCACGCAGCACCGGCTCGAGGCCAAGCACGCCATCCGCCAAAACCAAGGCGCCGGCGCCCTTGGGTCCGCCGATTTTATGCGCAGAAAGCGTCACCAAATCGGCGCCTAATGCATTGAAATCGAAAGATATCTTTCCAAAGCCCTGGATCGCATCGACATGCAACAGCCCGCCCGCCTGATGTATGATCTCAGCGGCTTCACCTACCGGCTGAATGGCGCCGGTCTCATTGTTGGCGAGCATCACCGAGACCAAAGCCGGGGAGCCGCCCGCCAGCACCGTCCGCAGGCGGTCGAGGTCGAGCACTCCCGAACTGATAACGCCGACCTGCTCGATCGCCTCAGCCGGAAATCGTCCACCCGACAGCACCGAGGCGTGCTCGATGGCCGACACCAGCAGCCTTTGAACCTGATGTCCCGACCCTCGCCGCAACCCCGGCGTCAGCGCCATCGCATTGGCCTCGGTTCCACCCGACGTAAAGATCAAACTCCGCGGCAACGCGCCGATGGCGCCCGCCACGCTGGCCCGCGCCTCCTCGACCAGCCTGCGGGCCTGGCGGCCCTCGGCGTGCACCGACGAGGGATTGCCGCGGAGTTCCCACGCCGCAGCCATCGCCTCCCGGGCCTCGGGGCGCAACGGCGTGGTGGCATTCCAGTCGAGATAAATCCGGTCAGGCATACAGTATTATATTACCTAAATCGTACAAGCGTGGCCGCCGCCGCCAAACCGGCCGCGGAAACCTTATCGCAAGTGGGGATCACGCCGTCGCCTGACAATCGCAAACGCTAACGCGTTGAACGCGCTGCGCGATGTTCAAGAAGCTTGCTTTTGGCCCCTCGCCTCATGCTAGAACGCGGCCTCCAGTTCACCGAGCGCCGTTCGCATCGCGCCAAACGACGCCTGATCCGCCCCTTTAACTCTGCAAGGCTTCATTGGCGAACGCGCCGGATGAAGCCGCCCAAAGGCGGTTGATTTTGCCGAGGAATCAAAATGCCTGAAGTCATCTTTACCGGCCCCGCAGGCCGCCTCGAAGGCCGTTATCACCCGGCCAAGCAGAAGAACGCGCCGATCGCAATGGTGCTGCATCCGCATCCGCAGTTTCACGGCACGATGAATCACCAGATCATCTACCAGTGCTACTACGCCTTCGCGCATCGCGGCTTCTCGGTGCTGCGCTTCAATTTCCGCGGCGTCGGCCGCAGCCAGGGCTCGTTCGATCACGGCACCGGCGAATTGTCCGATGCCGCGTCGGCGCTCGACTGGGCGCAGACCATCAATCCCGAGGCGCGCGCCTGCTGGGTCGCCGGCTTCTCGTTCGGCGCCTGGATCGGCATGCAGCTTCTGATGCGCCGGCCCGAGGTCGAAGGCTTTATCTCGATCGCGCCGCCCGCCAACCTCTACGACTTCTCATTCCTCGCGCCCTGCCCTTCCTCCGGCCTGATCGTGCATGGCGAGAAGGATGCGGTGGTGCCGCCCAAGGACGTCAACACCCTGGTCGAGAAGCTCAAGACCCAGAAAGGCATCGTGATCGATCAGCAGATCATCCCGGGCGCCAACCATTTCTTCGACGGCAAATTGCAGCCGCTGATGGAGACGGTGACCGGCTATCTGGATATGCGGCTCGCCAACGTTCGCTGAGCAAACATACGCGCAATCAACAAAGCTTCGTCGCCCCCGGCCTCCGAGCCGGAGCCCATACGCCGTCTCCTCACGATGCGGCACGAAAGCTGACACCTTGCAAACAACGTCCGACGGTGGCTATGGGTCCCGGCTCGGAGGCCGGGACGACGCTGTCGAGAGAGTTGCGCGCTACGCCGCTGCCCGCGCCTGTGCCTGCAGTTGCGAGAGCCACGACTGCCGCCGCTCGACAAAATCACGCAGCAACGCCGGATAATCCGCGCCGACCGCCGTGCGCACCGATGGCCGTGACGCCAGCGCCTTGCGCCAGCGCGCGAACTTCGGCTTGTTGACGAGAATGCCGAAATCGGCGATCTCATCGAACACATCGAAATAGCGGAACACCGGCCCGAACACCGCGTCGACCAGCGAGAAATTCTCGCCGTCGAACCACGGTGAAGCCGCGACGCGGGCCTCGAGCCGCGCGAACTTCTGTTCGAGCAGTGCCGCCTTTGCCTTGAATGTCGCTTCGTCCCTGGTGGCGTAGAAGCCCGCGATATCGACCAGCACTGCCGAGCCGAATTCGATCCAGCCGCGATGTTCGGCGCGGATCAAGGGATCGGCCGGATGCAGCGGCTTCAGCTGCGTCTCCTCCAGATATTCGAGGATGACGGCGGACTCGAAGATCGCGGTGTCGCCGACCAGCAGCACCGGCGTCTTGCCGAGCGGCGAGATATTCAAGAACCAGTCGGGCTTGTTGGAAAGATCGATATCGATCCGTTCGAACGCAACGCCCTTTTCGTTCAGCGCGATCACCGCGCGCTGCACATAGGGACAGAGCTTGTGGCTGATGAGTTTTGGGGACGTGGCCATGGTCAATCTCGCAGCTTCATGCAGACGCATCAATCTAAATGCGCCTGCATGAAACTGTCAAGATGGATGCAAGCGCATCAATATCTCTTGATCGCGGCAAGAGATTCCCGCGTCAGCGCTTCTCGCCTTTCCCCTGGCGGTAGCGCCTCAGTTTGGAAGTTGGACTTTTTGGGCCTTGATCCGTTTTTGGATCTCATACCAACGGCCTCAAGGATTGACCGTCGCCCAGGTTCTGGATGTTATTGAAGCAACGCGCTCTGGGTCGTCGGCGAAGAAGCGCCACGCGGCGCAGGATTTGTCGACAATGTCGTCGTAGCTTTCGAACACCGTG
>JBBQUA010000228.1:0-8372 GCA_038212905.1 Hyphomicrobiales bacterium | reverse complement strand
GTTCCCGTATATTCGTACCAGCGGCGATTGTACCAGAAGATGAATCCATCGGGCCCGGCCATCCAGCACGGCGTCGGGATATTGTCGGCTAACGCACGGAACTGGGAATCGTCGATCTGCAAACGGGCCATCTTCAACTGACGAATGCGCGGTCAGTCTTGTCTTGGCGGAAAACGCCGCGCGCGGGAAGCCTTTTTACCCGCAAGCCAGGCCAAAAGAGTTGCGCAGCGCTCGCCCCCGGATGCGCAATGGGGATTTCGGCGCTGCGGCGCGCATCGATTCATCAGGCGGATCGCAGCCCTAGTCGAACGCGATGCCGATTTGCTTTCCCCTGCGCCAGACGGCGCGGCAGGGCAGCGGCGATCCGGCGGTCATCAATATGAAATTTTTCGGCAATCGCGGACGGCTGGCCAGGCTCAGGCTCGCGCCGGTGGCGGAAACGTTGTGAACCGTGCAGGCGATCTCCCTGCGGCCGGCCGCGATGGTTGCAGGCGTGATGACGGGGTGCCGCAGCACCACCCGCCGTTCATCGACCGAGTCACGATCCGCCGTTCGCGGTTCGACCATGCTGAAGCCGCCGGTACATTCCGGGCAGGCGTAGGACCACAAGTCGTAATCCGCGGCGCACGGGATAATCCGGTCGAGGGTCATGCCGGTGCGACACTGTTGGCAAACCGGCGTCGGGCTTGAAGTCTGGGGCATGCGAGGAAGTTAAATGCTGCAGCGCGAAATTCGAATCCGCACAACTACGGAGCGCGGTCGTTAAGATTAACGCGCGCACCCTCAACTGTCATCGCCCGCGAAGGCGGGCGATCCAGTATTCCAGAGGCGCCGATGACCAAACCGAGACGCCGCGGGGTACTGGATCCCCCGCCTTCGCGGGGGATGACGGCTGTGGGTGAAGCGAACGCAATGCCCTCGTTCCTAATTCAGCACCCGCTTGTTGTCGGGACTGTCGAGCGAAAATGCGGGGACGTCGATCTCGAATTGCTCGCCGCTCTCGCTCATCATCTGGTAGCGGCCGCTCATGAAGCCCGACGCGGTCGGCAGCGGCACGCCCGAGGTGTATTCAAAGTGCTCGCCGGGCGCCAGCACCGGCTGCTCGCCGAGCACGCCTTCGCCGCGGACTTCCTGCTTGCGGCCGGAGGCGTCGGTGATGATCCAGTGACGGGTCCGCAGTTGCACCGTCTCCTCGCCGGTGTTGGTGATGACGATGGTGTAGGACCAGAAATACTGACGATTTTCAGCTGACGAGCGTTCCGGCAGGAAGTTCGGCTCGACGGTGACCTCGATCTGGCGGGTAACGGCGCGGTACATGCAGTCTTCCAAGCGGTCAGTCTTCCAAGCGGTCAGTCTTCCAGGCAGTCGGTCTTCCAAAGTCGGTTCGGCGCATCATAACGAAGAGTCCGGGTGGAACCAACCACCGGGGACGGCCAAGAAGACCGCCATGCCATTGTAATTCCAATCGCGGTTTCAACAAAATTCCAGCCTAAAGCGCTCCCGCGCAGGGGTTTCCTGGGTATCTTGCTTGCAACCCGCATGCCCCTATCTTTCGTGTCGGTCGGTCGGGTAAAGTTCATCTCCAAACGGTGCCAGATGACGTCCATTGCCGATCGAGTTGCCGGACCACCGCTCGCGGACGAAGCGGAAGCGGTTGCGCGCGGCGCGGTCGCGCCGCCGGTTGCCCCGCCGGAGATTTTGCTTCCCGCCGGCGCCGAGCGCGAGCTGCGGCTCGACCTGTTTCGCGGGCTGGCGCTGTGGCTGATCTTCATCGACCATCTGCCGAACAATTTCCTGGCCTGGTTTACAATCCGCAACTACGGGTTCAGCGACGCCACCGAAATCTTCATCTTCATCTCCGGCTATACCGCCGCGTTCGTTTACGGGCGCGCCATGCAGGATGCTGGCTTCGTGATTGCGACCGCACGTATCCTGCGGCGGGTCTGGCAGATCTATGTCGCGCATGTGTTCCTGTTCACGATCTTCCTGGCGGAAATTTCCTACGTCGCCGCCAGGTTCGATAACCCGCTGTACTCGGAAGAAATGGGGATCATGGATTTCCTCAAGCAGCCCGATGTAACCATCGTCCAGGCGCTGCTGCTGCGGTTCCGCCCCGCCAATATGGACGTGCTGCCGCTCTATATCGTGCTGATGCTGTTTCTGCCCTTGATCATCTGGCTGATGAAGTGGCGGGCCGACGTCACGCTGGCGCTGTCGGTCGTGCTCTATGCCGTCACCTGGCAATTCGACCTGTATCTGTCGGCCTATCCGAACGGCTTCTGGACCTTCAATCCGTTCGCCTGGCAATTGCTGTTCGTATTCGGCGCGTGGTGCGCGCTCGGCGGCGCCAAACGAATGTCGCGGATCCTGTCGTCGCCGGTCACGATGTGGATCTGTGGCGTCTATCTGCTGTTCGCGTTCTGCGTCACATTGACCTGGCACCTCCCGCAACTGAACTTCCTGATGCCGAAGCGCCTCGAGCAGTGGATGTATCCGATCACCAAGACCGATATGGACGTGCTGAGGTTCGCGCACTTCCTGGCGCTGGCGGCGGTGACAGTGCGGCTGTTGCCGAAGGACTGGGCCGGATTGAAGTCGCGCTGGCTGCGGCCGGTGATCCTGTGCGGGCAGCATTCCCTCGAGATTTTCTGTCTAGGCGTGTTCCTGGCCTTCGCCGGCCATTTCGTATTGGCCGAGTTCGCGGGCGGCGGTCCGGCTCTGCAGTTCGTCGTAAGCCTTGCCGGAATCCTCATAATGTGCGGCATGGCGTGGATCATTTCATGGTACAAGCACTCTGCCGACAAGAGTGCTTCGCGGAAAAAAGGCACCGTCGGCAATGCCGATATGGCAGGAGGGGGCTCATGAAGTCCAATCGGGTGGCCCTTCTGGGCCTGACCTTGCTTGCCGGCTTCCTGGCCGTGGCACCCGTGTGCGCCCAAGATGGGCCTGCGCGCACGCAAGATGCCCCTGCCAATTGCGAGGTCCCGGCCTACCTGCTGACGACCGAGAGCCCGCTGTCCAAGGTCGAGAACGCCGTCAAAAGCGGCCGTCCGCTGGATATTCTGGTGATGGGCAGCCGGTCATCAACCATTAGTGCGTCCGAGGCCAGCGCTTACCCCGGAAGGTTGCAGGCGATGCTGAAGGAGCGGCTGCCCCAGGTCGCAGTCAACGTCTCAGTAGAAATACAGGTCAAGAAGACCGCCGAGGAAGTCGCCGGCAGTCTCGTTAAGCTGGTGGAAGCAAAAAAGCCTATTTTGGTTATCTGGCAGACCGGCACCTACGATGCTATGCGATCCATCGATCCTGAGGATTTTCGCACCGCGGTCGGCGAAGGTGTTGGTGCACTGCAAAAGACGGGAGCTGACGTGATCTTGTTGAATCCGCAATACAGCCCGCGCACGGAAACCATGATTTCCGTGCCGCCCTACCTGGATAGTATGCGCGTGGTGGCGCAGCAGTATGACGTTCCGCTGTTCGATCGTTTTGCCATCATGCGTCACTGGAATGACTCTGGAGATTTCGACCTGTTCAGCCCGTCGCACGGTCCCGAGCTTGCCAAGCGCGTCCATGATTGCCTCGGCCGCGCACTGGCGAAATTCGTGACCGATGCCGCCCGCGTGAACCCGGCTCAGCTGAATTGAGGAACTAGCGTTAATGAGTTGTGACTACCCTTTTCGTCGCGTTGCGTCCCTGGTCCTGCCCGCCGTCGCGGCAATCGTGCTGCTGACATCCGCACCGATTGGGCCTGCGTGGGCGCAGGCTGTTCAGCCGGCCCAGCAGGCCACTCTCTCCGACATCGCCAAATCCGAAGCTGCAAAGCCACCCGCGCCGCCGTCGGCCGGCGGCAATGTCGCCGCGCTTGATCTGGCCAATCCGCAGCCAAGGAGCCTGCCCTCCAGGGCGATCGAGAAGGTCAAGGAAGTCGCGAAATCCGCCGGCGACATTTTCAGCCGCGTGCCCTGTCTGCCGCCGAAGGGCGGCGCCAGGAAAATGGCCTCGCTGCCGCGCGTGGCGAGCGAACTCGCCGCCGGTGAGCCGGTGGTGATCGTCGCTTTCGGTTCGTCGTCGACCCAGGGCCATGGCGCGACATCGCCCGACTTCAACTATCCCAACCGGCTGGCGGCACAGTTGCGCCGGCAATACCCGACCGCCGACATTACCGTGGTCAATGCGGGCAAGGGCGGCGAGGACGCGCCCGAAATGATGAAGCGGTTGCAGACCGCCGTGCTCGATGCTCATCCGGATCTGGTGATCTGGCAGGTCGGCACCAACGCCGTGCTGCGCAACCTCGATCCCGGCGAGACCGCCAGGGTGGTCGAGGAAGGCGTCGCGCGGATTCAGGCGACCGGCGCCGACCTCGTGCTGGTCGATCCGCAATATTCGCCGGCAGTCAACGCGCGCGCCGAAGGCGCCAGCAAGATGGTCAATCTGCTCGGCAAGGTCGCCGAGCTGCGTCATGTCGGCATCTTCCCGCGCTTCGAGGTGATGCGCGACTGGCATGAAAAGCAGGCGATCCCGATCGACAATTTCGTCACCGCCGACGGCCTGCACATGAGCGACTGGGGCTACGCCTGCTTCGCCCAGTTGCTCGGTGACGACATCATCCGGTCGGTCGGCCAGATCAAGCTCGGCGTCAACGTGCCGGCCAACGTGCAGACGTACAGGCCGATGTGAGATAGGCGCGACTCTCACGTCGTCCCTGCGAACGCAGGGACCCATACGCCGCGGCGCATCGAATTGAAGTGGGTGCCAGACGATTCTTCAAGTCACTGGCACCTGTGGTTATGGGTCGCTGCGTTCGCAGGGACGACGAAAGAACCTCACGCCAGCTCCAGCGCCGCCTGCAAATCCTCGATCAAATCGTCGCGGTGCTCGAGCCCGGCCGAGAATCTGATAAAACCCTCGCTGATCCCGAGTTCGGCGCGCGCCTCCGGCGTCAGCCGCTGATGCGTCGTGGTCGCGGGGTGGGTGACGAGGCTCTTGGCGTCGCCGAGATTGTTGGAGATCCGCGAGATCTTCAGCGCGTTGAGGGTGCGGAACGCCGCCGCCTTGCCGCCCTTGACCTCGAAGCCGACCAGCGTCGAGCCGGCGCGCATCTGCTTCTTCACCGTGGCGGCCTGCGGATGATCGGATCTTCCGGGATAGATCAGCCGCGAGATCTTCGGATGCTGCGCCAGCGCGTCGGCGATGGCGCCTGCGGTTTCGGTTTGGGCGCGCACGCGCACGGCCAGCGTCTCCAGCCCCTTCAGCAGCACCCAGGCGTTGAACGGCGACATCGACGGGCCGGTCTGGCGCATGAAATTGTGGATGTGCTCGGCGATGAACGCCTCCGACGACAGGATGATGCCGCCGAGGCAGCGGCCCTGGCCGTCGATATGTTTTGTCGCGGAATACACCACGACGTCGGCGCCCAGGGTCAGCGGGCTCTGCCAGATCGGCGTCGCAAACACGTTGTCGACGATCAGCCGCGCGCCGCCGGCGTGGGCGATCTCGGCGATTGCGCCGATGTCGAGCACGTCGAGGGTCGGATTGGTCGGGCTCTCCAGGAAACAGGTTTTGGTGTTCGGCCGCATCGCCTTCTGCCACTGGTCGAGATCGAGGCCATCGACCAGCGTGGACGAAATGCCGTAGCGCGGCAGCAGGTCTTCCACCACGTAGCGGCAGGAACCGAACATCGCTTTCGCCGCCACCACGTGATCGCCGGCTTTCAGCGGGGCGAGAATGGCTGTCGTCACCGCGGCCATGCCGGTGGCGGTGGCGCGCGCGGCTTCGGCGCCTTCGAGCTCGATCATGCGGCGCTCGAACATCGAGATGTTGGGATTGGAAAAGCGCGAATAGAGAAAGCCGGGCTCCTCGCCCTTGAACCGCGCCTCGCATTGCTCGGCGCTGTCGTAGACAAAGCCCTGGGTCAGGAACAGCGCCTCGGATGTTTCACCGTATTGCGAGCGCAGCGTGCCGGAATGAACCAGCCGGGTTTCGGGGCGGTAGCGGGCGGTGGATTTAGTCTCAGACATGTGACCTCCATCGTGACCACCATCAAAAATGGCCACAAAAAAACCGGCCTGGAAAAAATTCCACAAGCCGGGATCACACGTGTCCCCGGCCTGTTTAGCGACTTATTTTACGTGGCTGCAAGCCGGCCGGCTCAAATCACCACGGGATAAGTCACGCTGATATTCCCTTGCGCCCTTTCCGTCAAGGCGGCCATCGGTTAACCGGTAAAAGTCCGTGTTTTCAGCGTATGGACGGCCGCAAACCGGCCATCCCTTAGGACCCCCATCGTGACCTTCACGTTACAGCCCGACGCCAATGGCATTCTGCCCGACCGCATGATCGCGGCGATGGCGGATGCCGGCCTCATCCTGCCGGCCTATCCCTTCGTCGAAAGCCAGATCCAGCCGGCGAGCCTTGATTTGCGGCTGGGTGATATCGCCTACCGGGTTCGCGCCAGTTTCCTGCCAGGACCGGGCGCCACGGTGGCCGAGCGCATCGACGAGTTGAAACTGCATGAAATCGACCTGACCGACGGCGCGGTGCTCGAGACCAACTGCGTCTACATCGTGCCGCTGCTGGAGAGTCTTGCGCTGCCGCCCAAAATCGTCGCCGCCGCCAATCCGAAGAGCTCGACCGGACGGCTCGACGTCTTCACCCGCGTGATTGCCGACGGCACGCGCCGCTTTGACATGATCGGCGCCGGCTATCACGGCCCGCTCTATGCCGAGATCAGCCCGAAGACCTTTCCGGTGCTGCTGCGCGAAGGCTCGCGGCTGTCACAGGTGCGCTTCCGCACCGGCGACGCCATCCTTACCGCTGACGAACTCGACGCGCTGCATGATCTAGAGCGGCTGGTCGATGTCGACGACGCCGACCTCGTCAACGGTGTCGCGCTCAGTGTCGATCTGTCGGGTCAGAACTCGGACGGCTTTGTCGGCTACCGCGCCAAGCGTCACACCGGCGTGGTCGATATCGACCGCCGCGGCGGCTACGCCGTCGGCGAGTTCTGGGAGCCGATCGCGGCGCGGCCCGACGGCAGCCTCATTCTCGATCCCGGCGAGTTCTATATCCTGGCCTCGAAAGAAGCGGTTCAGGTGCCGCCGGATTACGCCGCGGAGATGGTGCCGTTCGATCCCCTGGTCGGCGAATTCCGCGTGCATTATGCCGGCTTCTTCGATCCCGGTTTCGGCTACGCCGGCGCCGGCGGCCAGGGCTCCCGCGCGGTGCTGGAAGTGCGCTCGCGCGAAGTGCCCTTCATCCTCGAACACGGCCAGATCGTCGGCCGCCTCGTCTACGAGAAAATGCTGGCACGACCCGACGCCATGTACGGCCAGCGCATCGGTTCGAACTACCAGGCGCAGGGGTTGAAGCTGAGCAAGCATTTTCGGGTGTGATCTTTCTTACCTCCCCCGCAAGCGGGAGGACGGGCGCAGCACAGCGGATGAATAGCGTCCTATCGCGGGCGAAGTGCCTACCGTATCAGCAGGGCGCCGGCCCACGCCGCGACGGCGACAAGGATCAGGCCCGGAATCAGGCGTAGCGCGAACGACCGGCTGCCGCTGCTCCAGGCAAACACGATCTTGCTGACGGTGTTGGTGGTTAGCGCGGCGAGAACGGGAAACACCGCGTCGGCAGCGGTTATCTTTCCGGAGGCAACCAGCGAAGCAACCGCGATGGCGGCGGAGTGGGTATCGACGAAGCCGGCCGCCGCCGCCGCGACGATGATTCCGGTCTCGCCGAACCAGTCCCGCAGCGCGGCCGAGGCAATCAGGATCGCCGAAAGGGTCAGCGCGAACAGCAGCGCGACCGGGAGGCTGAACGCCTGTCCCGGCTGAGGATCCGGCATGTCCTTTTCGCGCAAGGTCCGGATCGTGAAGAAGCCGCCATAGGCGGTCGCGGCAATGCCGGCGCAGAGCAGCGGGACAGCAAGCGCGCGCAACGTGGCGATGCTGGTGGCGGCAATCACCACGGACATCAGCACGATGGTGGCGACGGTCGACAGCGCCGCGCCTGCGACCGCCGCGGTGATGATGCCGGGGCTTTTCCGGACCCGCGTTCCCATGGCGCCGATCGTCGCGGTGCTGGAGATGAAGCCCGATGCGAGACCGGCGATCGGAAGGCCGAAGCGCGCCCCGACCAGCCGGATGAGAATGTATCCCGCGGCGCTGATCGCCATCACCAGAATGACGACGATCCAGATCGAGCGCGGATTGAGCGCGTCATAGGGGCCCATCGCCTGATCGGGCAGCAGCGGGAGAACCACCAGAGTAGCGCCGGCGAAGATCAGCGCATCTCTCACCTCTGCCTCGGTCAATACCGAACGGACGAAATGATGCAGCGGGGCGCGGGCCGCGAGCAGCGCGGCAAGTGCGACGGCG
>JBBQUA010000227.1:0-8374 GCA_038212905.1 Hyphomicrobiales bacterium | reverse complement strand
GGAGACTCCTGTGACGAAACCAGCATCCGCTGCGGCCGCGTCTGCCGCCCCTTGGCCGTCATTATTCTCCGATTCCGGCGGCCTCGCCCAGGATTTGGTGGAAGCCTATCTGACCGTCCGCAACGAGACCGAGTGCCGCGTCGCCCCCCTGACGGCGGAGGATCAGCTGATCCAGTCGATGCCCGACGCCAGCCCGGCGAAATGGCACCGCGCCCATACCACCTGGTTCTTCGAGCAATTCCTGCTCGGCGAGCACTGTGAGGGATACCAGCCGTTTCATCCCGACTACGCCTTCCTGTTCAATTCCTACTATGTCAGCGCCGGACCGCGCCACGCCCGCCACCAGCGCGGCCATCTGACCCGCCCCGGCGCCGAGGAAATCACCGCCTACCGCCGGCACGTCGACGCGGCGATGGTGAAATTCTTTCACGAGGCCGGCGAGGACGCGCTGAAGGCGGTCGCGCCGCTGGTCGAGGTCGGCCTCAACCATGAGCAGCAGCATCAGGAATTGATGCTGACCGACATCCTGCACGCGTTCGCGCAGAACCCGATTCCGCCCGCTTACGATCCGCAGTGGCAATTTCCCGCGTCGAGCCGCGCCGGCGAGGAATGGGTCACCCTCAACGAGGGCATCCACACCGTCGGGCATGCCGACGACAGCTTCCATTTCGACAACGAGAAACCCGCGCACCGCGCCCTGGTGGGTCCGGTCAGGCTGGCGCGCAACCTCGTCACCAATGCCGATTGGCTCGCCTTCATGCAGGCCGGCGGCTACACCACGCCGACGCTGTGGCTGATGGACGGTTTTGCCGCTGCCGGCAACGAAGGCTGGCAGGCGCCGGGCCATTGGCGCTGTAACGACGGGCAATGGCACATCATGACGCTGGCTGGGCTCAAGCCTGTCGATCCGTCAGAGCCCGTCTGCCATGTCAGCTATTATGAGGCCGACGCGTTCGCGCGCTGGAGCGGCAGGCATCTGCCGACCGAAATGGAATGGGAAGTCGCGGCCAGGGCCGGCCAACTCAACGACGCCTTCGGCATCGTGTGGCAATGGACCCGCAGTGCCTACGCCCCCTACCCCGGCTACCGCGCCATCGAGGGCGCGCTCGGCGAATATAACGGCAAGTTCATGGTCAACCAGTTGGTGCTGCGCGGCTCTTCGCTTGCAACTCCTGAACGCCACAGCCGTATTACCTATCGCAACTTCTTTTATCCGCACCATCGCTGGCAATTCACCGGACTTCGGCTTGCCGACTACGCCACCTGATTTTTCAGAACCAATCGCGCCGGAAAGCGCGGCCAGGAGATTGTCATGAATGTGCATGCCCCCGCTTTGGCCAAAGCGCACGATCTCGACGAGCAGGCTTCGGCGTTTGCCGGCGACGTCATCGAAGGGCTGACGCAGCACCCGAAGCGCCTGTCGCCGAAATATTTCTATGACGCCGCGGGCTCCGAACTGTTCGAGCAGATTACGGTGTTGCCGGAATATTACCCGACGCGCACCGAACTCGGCATCCTGCGCGATCGGGCCAGCGAGATCGCGGCAGTGATCCCCGAAGGCGCGGCCCTGGTGGAATTCGGCGCGGGCGCCACCACCAAGGTCCGGTTGCTGCTCGAGCAATGCGCGGTCGGCGCCTACGTCCCGGTCGACATATCCGGTGATTTCCTCAAAGCCCAGGCCGACGCACTGCGCTGGGATTTCCCCGACCTCGACGTCTATCCGGTGACCGCGGATTTTACCGCGCCATTCGCGCTGCCCGACGCCGTCAACGCGATGCCGAAGGTCGGATTTTTCCCGGGCTCGACGCTCGGCAATTTCGAACCGCATGAAGCCAGCGCGTTCCTGCGCAGCGCCCGCGACATTCTCGGGCACGGCGCGCAGATGGTGGTCGGCGTCGACCTCGAGAAAGACGAGCGCGTATTGTATGACGCCTATAACGATGCCGCCGGCGTCACCGCGCGCTTCAATCTCAATGTCATGGTCCGCATCAACCGCGAGCTCGGCGGCAATTTCGACATCTCCGCCTTCACCCATCGCTCGATTTACAACCGCGAGCGTCACCGCATCGAAATGCATCTGATCAGCCGCAAGGCACAGAGCGTGCGGGTGCTCGGCCGCAATTTTTCGTTCCGCCCCGGCGAAACCATTCATACCGAGAACAGCTACAAATACAGCCTCGACCGCTTCACCGCGCTGGCGCGCGGCTCGGGCTGGGCGGTGCGCCAGTCATGGACCGACGAGGCCCGGATGTTTTCGGTTCACGTGCTGGTGGCGTCGGACTAAGGACACCTCCTAGCCCGGATTTCGCTGCGCTCCATCCGGCTACAAGATCCCGTCGCGCTCAGTGTTCCGTGGCCTCGCGGACCATGCCGGTTTCCCTGATCGTCGGCATCCACAGCCGTGCCAGCACCGGTATCACCAGCAGACTGCAGATCGGCGACAGCAGCATGCCCCCGACAATAACGCAGGCCAGCGGCTGCTGCACCTGCGAGCCGATCCCGGTCGAGAATGCCGCCGGGACGAGGCCGATGCATGCCGACAGGCCGGTCATGAAGATCTGCCGCATCCGGGTTTGGGAAGCGATGATGATCGCGTCCTCCGTCCCCATGCCTTCGTCGATGTCGCGCCGAATATAGGACATCAGCAGAATACCATCCATCGCCGAGACGCCGAACAGCGAGATGAAGCCGACCGCGGCTGATACGCTGAAGTTCAGGCCGCCGATGTAAAGTCCCAAAATGCCGCCGGCCACCGCGAACGGGATGCCGGACAACGCCAGCAGGCTGTCCCGGATCGAGTTGAACAGGCTGTACAGCAGCATCAGGATCAAGAGCAGGCTGAGCGGCACGATCAGCGCCAGCCGCTTCTTGGCGTCCTGCAGCGCGCCGTATTCGCCCGACCATTCCATCGAGTAGCCCTGCGGAAGCGGGACGTTCCTGGCGACCCGCTCCTGCGCCTCGACCACCGTCGAACCGAGATCGCGGTCGCGGACGCTGTACTTCAGCGGGATGAAACGCTGGCTGTTCTCGCGGTAGATATAGGCCGCACCGCTGACCAGCTTGATCTCACCGAGATCGCCAAGCCTGATATAGGCGGTTGCCGTCTTCGAATCCGAATTCGGCAACGCCACCGGGATGCTCTTGATAGCCTCGACATCCCGGCGGAATTCGGGCGCAAGGCGCACCGTCAGCGCGAAGATCATCTCGCCTTCATAGACCTTGGAAACTTCCTGGCCGCCGATCGCGGCCTGGACCACGGAGTTGATGTCGCTGATGGAGAAGCCGTAGCGCGCGGCCTTGGCGCGGTCGATCCGGACGATCAAATTGGGCTGGCCAAGCAGATTGAAGCTGGCTGGATCGGCGACCCCGCGAACACCCGAGAGTTCGGTCTTGACCGATTTGGACAGCCGCTCCAGCTCGTTGAGGTCCTTGCCGAAGATCTTGATCGAGTTCTCGCCTTTCACACCCGAAACCGCTTCCTCGATATTGTCCTGGATGTATTGCGAGAAATTGAAGTCGATGCCGACGAATTCGCGGTTGAGCCGCTCGCTCAGCTGCTTGACCATCTGCTCCTTGGTCAATCCGGCAGGCCACTTGTCGGTCGGCTTCAGCGGGACAAAGAACTCGGCGAGAAACGAGCCGTCCGGATCGGTGCCTTCATCGCCGCGTCCCTGCTCCGAAAACACCGTCTGGACAGGAGGAAAGGTTGAAATGATGTTGCGGATCCTGGCTACCGTATCCATCCCGGCTTCCAGCGTAATGGTCGGCGGCATCACCGCCCGGATCCACATATTGCCCTCTTCCAGCTTGGGCAGGAATTCAGTGCCGAGCCGCAACCCGAGACTGAGGGTCAGCACCAGAAACACCGCCGCGATGGCCGCCGCGCGGCGATAGTTGCGCACCGCGCGCACCAGGACCGCCTGGTAGACCGTGCGGACATGACGGACCACGAAGGTTTCAACTTCCTTGACATGCGCCGGCAGCAGGATCGACGCCAGCACCGGCGTCACGGTAAAGGTTGCGATGACCGCGCCGATCAGCGCATAGGCATAGGTCCGCGCCATCGGCCCGAAGATCTGGCCTTCCACGCCCTGCATCGTGAACAAGGGCAGGAAGGCCGCGATCGTGATGATCACCGAGAACAGGATCGCTTTGTCGACCTCGACGGCGCCGGTCAGGATCCAGCTCAGCTTGTCGCTGAGCGTTGCCGGACGATCCCCCTGCAGCCGCGCCGAATGATGGGCAATCTGGCGGAAGATGTTTTCCACCATGATCACGGTGCCGTCGACGATAATGCCGAGATCGATGGCGCCGACCGACAGCAGGTTGGCGGACTCGCCGCGCATCACCGTGATCATGACAGCGAAAAACAGCGCCACCGGAATCGTTGCCGCGACGATGATCGCGCAGCGCAGATTGCCGAGAAACACCCACTGGATCAGGAAAATCAGGGCGACGCCAAACAGCAAATTGTGCAGCACCGTCTGCACCGTGATGGCGACGAGGTCGCCACGATCGTAGAACGTCACGATCTTGACCCCTGATGGCAGCGAGCCATCGGTATTGATCTTCTCGACGGCTATCCGCACGCGCTTGACCACGTCCATGGTGCGTTCGAGCTTCTGCATCAGCACGATGCCGGTGACGACGTCGGTCTTGTCGTCGCGACCGGCAAGACCGAGCCGGGGCGCAAAGCCGATCTGGACCTTGGCGACATCGGACACCAGCACCGGCACGCCGCCCTGCTGGGTCAGCACAATATTTCCGATATCGTCCATCGAGGTGATGACGCCGATGCTGCGGACATTGACCGCCTGTTCGCCGATCGCGATGGTGCGGCCGCCGACATTGGAATTGCTCGACGAAATCGCGGTCATGATCTGCGGCAGCGTCAGCCCGTAGGCCATCATGCGGTCGAGATTGATCTCGGCCTGGAACTCCTTGGTCTTGCCGCCGAGCACCGCGACGTCGGCGACGCCGGGCACAATGCGCAGCTTGCGTTCGACCACCCAGTCCTGCAGCGCCTTGAGCCGCATGACGTCCATGCCCGGCGGTCCCACCAGCTCATAGCGAAAGATCTCGCTGATGCCGCCGGCGGGGGAGATCACCGGCAACACGCCGGCCGGCAGCACCGCGTCCTTCAGCCGGTTGAGGGTCTGCTGGCGTACGAAATGATAATCGCGACCGTATTCGAACTGCAGGCGGACGAAACCGAGCCCGTAGACGGTGTTGGACCGAATGAACTTCAGGCCCGGCGTAGAGGCGACCGCGACCTCGATCGGGATCGTGATGTAGCGCTCGACTTCCTCCGGCGACTGGCCCGCTTGCTGGGCGATGATCTCGATGATCGGCGGCGCCGGGTCGGGATAGGCCTCGATGTTCAGCGCCAGGAAGGCCACGTAGCCGAGGCCGAGGAAGGCCGAGAAAGCGACCATCACCAGCAGCCGCCGCGAGAGGCAAAACGCGATCAGACTACGCAGCATGAGCAGCCCCGGCCAACCTGCTCATTGACGCCACTCGTTGTCGACGAAAATCGCACCGCGCCCGACCACCAGTTCGCCGACAGCAAGGCCGCTTCGAATCTGCGTCAGGCCGTTCTGCTGCATTCCAATCTCGACCACGCGGCGCTTGAACAGCATCGGCTCGGGCTCGACCCATACGGTCGCAACGTCGCCTTCGCGGAGCACCGCGTCGGTCGGCACCGCCGGTGTGGTCGAAGGCTCCGCGACCCCGATCTTGAAACTCGCGAACATTTCGGATTTGAGCACGCCGCCGGGATTGTCGATCTCCGAGCGCACCATGACCCGGCGCGTGGTCTGGTCCGAAGCCGAGCTGATGTTGGCGATACGTGCCTTGAAGACGCGATTCGGCGCGCCCGCGATTTTCGCCTCGATCTCCTGGCCGACCCGGACGAACGAGATATCCTGCTCGAAGATCTGGGCCTTCAGCCACATCGTCGACAGATCGGCGATCACATACAGCGCCTCGCCGGAATCGGCCTTGACGTGTTGTCCCGGGCCAACCTTGCGCGAGATCACGGTGCCGTCGATCGGCGCGCTGATCCGGGTGACTCGGCTGATCGTGCCGTTCTGTTCGAGTTCCAGGACTTCCGCATCGGTGCGACCGAGGATGCGCAGGCGGATGCGAATGGCTTCGAGCGCGGTATCGGTCGATCGCATGTCGTTCTCGGCCGCGGCAAGTTGCGCCTCGGCCTGCTGCAGTTCCTTGAACGGGGTAGCCTTGCCCTCGTAGAGGTCGCGGGCGCGTTTCTCGACGATCTGAGCCAGGTTGAGCTGGGATCGCGCCTTGTTTCTGGCGACCTGTGCTGCGATGAAATCGTTCTGCGGCGGCACTTGCTCCGGGCTGTCGAGTTCCAGCAGCGGATCGCCGCGCCCGACCCGATCGCCGACCTTGGCAATCAGACGGGTGACCCGGCCAGAAAACGGCGTCATCACGATGGTGCTGGCATCTTCATTGAACGCGATCTGGCCGATCGCCGATCGCTGGTCCAGGAACGCATAGGGCACGACCTTGACCACCTCGAGTTGGTGCATCTGATCGGCGACGACACGGACGAAATCGGGCCCCTTCATGGTGCCTTCGGCCGCCGCAAACGATGCCGTCAGCGTCATGGCGAACAGCACCGCAACCGGACGATGCAAATACGTGATGGCAGCGAGCGACAACGCCATAAACCGACAACTTCCCATGTTCAGATTTGGGCGTGGATGCTGATCCATTGCGCGCCCCCCGGCCCCCCGACGCGCGACACTTAGTAGCATTAGGCCGCATCAAGGGCCAATACCAGCCGCGTTCGAGGGCTGCCGGCCCCCGCGCTTTCGGTCCACCGCGTGCCCGGCAAGTCCGGCTGTCACGCGCCGGTGGCACCGGAATGGGGCTCCGGCCGGGACCCGGCGGCGCCCGATTTCAGCGAGATCGATTCCCACACCGCGACGATGACCATGATGGCGGTGGTGAGGATCGAGAGCAGCAGCGGCGACATGCCGCCCGCGAACCAGCCCAGGATGCCGAGCGCGATGATGCCGACGCCGTGCGACAGCTGCAGAAATCCGCGAACGGTGTGCTTGAACAGGATGGTTCCGAGCAGGAACAAGAGCGGTCCGCCGATCGCGCTCAGCACCGTCTTGAGGTCGGAATGGCCGCCGGGATGCTTGAGCACGAGTTCGTCGGCGACCGCCGCAACAATGATACCGGCCACGATCGGCATATGCAGGTAGGTATAGGCGATCCGCGCCAGCCGCCCCGGCTCGCTGGATCTCGAAATCTGTTCGGAGCCGGCTTCCGCGCCCTTGTGGAAATAGATCCACCACATCGCCAGCGCGCCGACAAAGCTCGACAGGAAGGCGCTGACCGTCTCGATGGTCCAGGTCAGTTCGGCAAATGTCGCGCCGGTCACGACGATGGATTCGCCGAGCGCGATGATGACGAACAGCGCAAAACGCTCGGCCATGTGGCCGCCCTCGACCACCCAGTCGGCGACCTGCGAGGCGCCGTATTTCGGGATCCAGAACCGCGCCGCCGCCGAGGAGTATTCGATACCGAGCGCCACCGCCCACAGCAGCAGCCGCGACGGTCCTTCCGCAAGACCGCCGGCGATCCAGAACACCGCCGACACGGACAGCCATGCCGTGATGCGTATCGCGTTCATGCGTGCCAGCGATCGCGAAGTCGGCGTCGACACCCACAGGAAGATGGTCTTGCCGATCTGCATCGCCGCGTAGGCGATGGCAAACCATAATCCCCGCGATTCAAACGCCTGCGGAATCGAGGTGGAGAGCACGAGCCCGCCGAGCATCAGCGCGAACAGCAGGATCCGCACCGGCGTCATCTCCGGATTGAGCCAGTTGGTGACCCAGGAGGTGTAGACCCAGACCCACCATACCGCCAGGAACAGCAGGGTGGTCTGCAACACGCCAAGCAGGGTGAAGTGCGCGAGCAACGTGTGCGAGATCTGCGTGACCGCGAAAACGAACACCAGGTCGAAAAACAGCTCGGCATAGGTGACGCGGCTGTGCTGATGCGGGGCGTGCACCCGGTACAGCGCGCCGCGAGGCTCTTCTGCCGCCATCGCCCTGTTCCCCGCGCCTGGCCCGGACTACCCCTCCGGTACCCCGGGTCCGCCGGGTACCCCGGTCTGCAGCGCCAGCGCGTGCAGCACCCCACCCATCTGGCCCTTCAGCGACTGATAGACGATCTGGTGCTGCTGGACCCGGGATTTGCCGCGAAACGACTCCGAGATCACGGTGGCGGCATAATGGTCGCCGTCGCCGGCCAGATCGCGGATCGTCACCTCGGCGTCGGGGATCGCTGCCTTGATCATCGATTCGATATCGTGGGCGTCCATCGGCATCCA
>JBBQUA010000226.1:0-8385 GCA_038212905.1 Hyphomicrobiales bacterium | reverse complement strand
TCTGCCAACGCCTGTTCATGCGGAAATCGGTCGCGGAAATCCACACCCCACCACCAGTGAACCCAAGCAAGCCAAAACCCAACTTTTGTCCCGACCAGTTGGGGTTCATTTATGCATGACTTTCCCCGGACAGCCCTGCGCGCTTCGAGGCGCCTTATGCCACCGACGATGGCGCCGTCGCGGCCGGGCTGCTCGCCACCGCGGGGCTGAGCGCGGAGCAAGACGCCCGGGTCGACGGCACAGCGACGCGGCTGATCGAGGCCATCAGGACCCATGACGACCGGCTCGGCGGCGTCGAAGATATGCTTCGCGAATTCGCGCTCTCCACCAAAGAGGGGCTGGCGCTGATGGTGTTGGCGGAAGCCCTGTTGCGCGTGCCGGACGCCCGCACCGCGGACCAGTTCATCGAGGACAAGCTCGGCCAGGGCGATTTTGTCCATCACGAGACCAAATCCAGTGCCTTCCTCGTCAACGCTTCCGCCTGGGCGCTGGGGATGTCGGCACGCGTCATTCAGCCCGGCGAAACCCCGCAAGGCACCATCGGGCGATTGGCAAAACGGCTCGGCGTGCCCGCGGTGCGCGCCGCCACACGGCAGGCGATGCGGCTGATGGGCAGCCATTTTGTTCTGGGCGAGACCATCGAAGCGGCCCTTGAGCGGGCGGATGCGGCCGACGCCACCCGCTACTCCTTCGATATGCTCGGCGAAGGCGCGCGCACCGCCGCCGACGCCGAGCGCTATTTCAATTCCTACGCCCGCGCGATCGAGGCCATCGGCCGCGCTGCGGATGACCGGCCGCTGCCGGAGCGGCCCGGCATTTCCGTAAAGCTCTCGGCGTTGCATCCGCGCTTCGAAGCGGTGAGCCGGCGGCGGGTGATGAGCGAACTGGTGCCGCGGCTGATCGAGCTGGCGCGCCGCGCCATGAACTACGACCTGAATTTCACCGTCGATGCCGAGGAAGCCGACCGGCTGGAGCTGTCGCTGGAAGTGATCGCGGCAGCGTTCAGCGACGTATCACTCAAGGGCTGGGATGGATTCGGCCTCGCAATCCAGGCCTATCAGAAGCGCGCGGAGGCCGTGATCGGCTACAGTGACGAACTGGCACGCTCGCTGAACCGGCGGATGATGCTGCGTCTGGTCAAGGGCGCCTACTGGGATACCGAGATCAAGCGCGCGCAGGAACGCGGCCTCGGCGACTATCCGGTGTTTACCCGCAAGGCGATGACCGACCTGAACTACGTCGCCTGCGCGCACCAGCTGCTGACGCTGCGGCGGCGCATCTACCCGCAATTCGCCACCCACAATGCGTTGACGGTGGCGACCGTGCTGGAGCTTGCGGACGGAGCACGCGGATTCGAGTTTCAGCGCCTGCACGGCATGGGCGAAGCGCTGTACGCGCAGTTGAGCGAGGATCGCCCCGACATCGGTTGTCGCACCTATGCGCCGGTTGGCAGCCACCGCGATCTGTTGGCGTATCTGGTGCGGCGCCTGCTCGAAAACGGCGCCAATTCCTCGTTCGTGGCGGTTGCCGCCGACCACAGCGTGCCGGTGGCCACGCTGCTGCGGCGCCCGGCCGGGATCATCGGCACAGCGGGGAACGCGCGACATCCAAACATCCGCCTGCCAGCCGACCTGTATCAGCCGCAGCGTGCGAATTCGCGTGGCATCGAATTCGGCGATCGCGCGGCGCTGGGTGAGCTGGTTGCGGCGATCGCCGCGAAGACCACCCCGGTGGCGGGAAGCCTCATCGATACGACGCCGACCGAAGCGAACGCGGCGATATCAGCGGCGCGCGAGGGGTTCAAAGCCTGGAGCCGTACGACGACACAACGGCGCGCGACCATTCTCGAACACGCCGCCGATCTGCTGGAGCAGCGGCGCGCGCACTTCATCGCGCTGCTGCAACGCGAGGGCGGCAAGACCCTCGACGATGCGGTTTCGGAGGTACGCGAGGCCGTGGATTTCTGTCGCTATTACGCCGCCGAAGGCCGCAGACTGTTCGGCGAAAGCCAGCCGCTGCCCGGGCCGACCGGCGAGAGCAACGTGTTGCGGCTGCGCGGCCGCGGCGTCTTCATCGCGATATCGCCATGGAATTTCCCGCTGGCGATCTTTCTGGGCCAGGTTGCGGCCGCCCTGATGGCCGGCAATGCGGTGGTGGCAAAACCCGCCGAACAGACGCCGCTGATCGCGGCGGAGGCCGTGCGCTTGCTGCATCAGGCCGGCGTCCCCGCCTCGGCGCTGCATCTGGCACCCGGCGACGGCAGCGTCGGTGCGGCGCTGGTCGCGCATGCCGATGTCGCCGGCGTGGTCTTCACCGGTTCGACCGAGGTGGCGCGATCGATCAACCGAACGCTGGCCGCCAAGGACGGCCCGATCGTGCCACTGATCGCGGAAACCGGCGGCATCAATGCGATGATCGTGGATGCCACCGCGCTGCCCGAACAGGTTGCCGACGACGTCGTGACCTCGGCATTCCGCTCGGCCGGCCAGCGCTGCTCGGCGCTGCGCCTGTTGTTCGTGCAGGACGATGTCGCCGACCGCATGATCGAAATGATCTCGGGCGCCGCCCGCGAACTTCGGATCGGTGACCCCAGCGACCCTGCCACCCATGTCGGACCGGTGATCGACTTTGAGGCGAAGCAGCGGCTGAAGGCGCATATCGCGCGCATGAAGAAGCAGGCGCGCGTGCATTTCGCCGGCGCCGCGCCCGCCGGCAATTACGTCGCGCCGCATATTTTTGAACTCGCGAGTGCGGATCAACTGACCGAGGAAGTATTTGGACCGGTCCTGCATGTGGTGCGCTATCCCGCCGACAAGCTCGATCGCGTGCTGCAGTCGGTCGAACGCTCCGGCTACGGGCTGACGCTCGGCATTCACTCGCGCATCGACGACACGGTCGAGACGGTGATCGAGCGGCTGGCCGTCGGCAACATCTACGTCAACCGCAACATGATCGGCGCCGTGGTCGGCGTGCAGCCGTTCGGCGGCCATGGCCTGTCCGGCACCGGCCCCAAGGCCGGCGGCCCGCATTACCTGGCGCGCTTCGCGACCGAACAGACCGTGACGATCAATACGGCGGCAGCGGGTGGCAATGCCGCGCTGCTGTCGGATGGCGAATAGAGTTCCGTCATTCCGGGATGGTCCAAAGGACCAGACCGCAGGTGCGCACTTGCGCACCGGGGAATCTCAAGATTCCGGGTTCGATGCTTCGCATCGCCCCGGAATGACAATCAACACCCCGTTGCATCACCCACCCAACATGGGTCAAATGGCGCCTTGTTCTCACGCGTAATTCCAGCACACGGACAAAACCAACAAAAATCACGGGAGCGGCGGCACTATGGAAAAAGGCATCTTCGACGGCCTCAAGGTTCTGGATTGCGCGAGTTTCATCGCGGCGCCGGCGGCTGCCACCGTGTTGTCGGATTTCGGCGCCGACGTGATCAAGATCGAGCCGCCGGGCCTCGGTGATCCCTACCGGAACCTGCCGAATCTGCCGGGATATCCCGCCAGCCAGCACAATTTCGCGTGGCTGCTGGAATCCCGCAACAAGCGAAGCCTCGCGCTCGACCTCTCCAGGCCGGAAGGCCAGGCGGTGCTGCATCGCCTGGTGACCGAGGCCGACGTCTTCATCACCAATTTCCCGCCGGCGGTGCGCGAACGCCTCGCATTGACCTTCGCCAGGCTCGCGCCGCTCAACGAGCGCCTCATCTATGCGTCGTTCACCGGCTATGGCGAAAAGGGCGAGGAAGCCAACAAGCCCGGTTTCGACAGCAACGCCTATTGGGCCCGCTCCGGCCTGATGGATCTGGTGCGCGCCGACGAAAACACCACGCCGGCCCGCTCGATCGCCGGGATGGGCGACCATCCCTGCGCGATGGCGTTTTACGGCGCGATCGTCACCGCGCTGTACAAGCGCGAGCGCACCGGCAAGGGCTCGCATGTCTCTTCCAACCTGATGGCCAATGGCGTCTGGGCCGCTTCGGTGCTGGCGCAGGCCAAGCTGTGCGGCGCCAAGTTCGCCGAGCGGCGTCCGCGCGAGCATGCGCTGAACGCGGTCACCAACCACTATCAATGCAAGGACGGTCGCTGGGTCATCATTTCCCTGCTCAATGAAGACAAGCAATGGCCGGCGCTGGCGCGCTGCATCGGCCGCGAGGATCTGGTCAGCGATGAGCGCTTCGCCACCAAGGCCGGGCGCCATGCGCGATCCATCGAGCTGATCAAGATTTTCGATGAGACCTTTGCCACCAGACCCCTCGCCGAATGGCGCCAGATCCTCGACGGCAACGGCCTGGTGTTCGGCGTGGTTGGCATCCTCGACGACATTCCCAACGACAAGCAGATGCTGGAGAACGAGGTGCTGGTGCCGTTCGAAAACGACACCATGCTGACCATCAGCAGCCCGATCTGGGTCGACGGCGCCAAGAAAGTGCAGCCGCGCAAACCGCCCGGAATCGGCGAGCATAGCGACGAGATCCTGCGCAACGCGGGCTACGACGAGGCGGCGATTCAGAAGCTGCGCGCGTCCGGCGCGGTGGCCTGAGCGCCGATGCCGGCCTATCGCCTGCACTACTTTCCGGAATCGGGAAACAGCTACAAGCTGGCGCTGATGCTCACGCTGTGCGGCCTGAGCTTTGAGCCGGTGTGGACCGATTTCGGCGGCGGCGTCACGCGGACACCGGAATGGCGGCGCGACGTCAACCCGATGGGCGAGATTCCGGTGCTGGAAGTGGACGGCGCGCGGCTGACCCAGACGGCGCCGCTGCTGCTGCAACTCGCCGAACAATATGGCCGGTTCGGCGCCGAGACGACGCAGGAGAAATTCGAGCTGCTGCGCTGGCTGTTCTGGGACAATCACAAGCTCACCGGCTACATGGCGAGCTACCGGTTCATGCGGACGTTCACGCCGTCAGCCGATCCGCAGGTGCTGAGATATTTTCGCAAGCGGCTGGATGATTTCCTCGGCATCCTCGAGACCCATCTGCAGCACAACGACTTTACCATCGGCCAGCGTGTCACCGTGGCCGATTTTTCGATGATGGCTTATCTGCACTATCCTGCTGATGAGACCGGATATGATTTCGCGGTGAGCCACCCGGCCATAAAAGCCTGGCTCGATCGCATCGCCGGCCTGCCGGGCTGGCGGTCGGCGTATGATCTCTTGCCCGGCGAACGTCTGACGCATTACGCGTAGGCTACTTGTTCTGCAGCAGCACCCAGCCGAAGGCGGCGAGGCCGATGACGACGGCGACCGCGATCGCCCATATGCTGACCCTGATATCGCCGACCGTCTGCCGTTCGGCTTCGTTCTCGGCGATCTCGCGATTGCGCGCCTTGTTCTCGGCTTTCGGGTCGTCCATTCGCGGCTCTCCTTCAGTCAAGCGACCGCACCGTAGCAGTGGCCATCCTACCGGCGATTGCCGGCGGAGCCCATCCCCTTTCGGGGCCAGGGCCGCCCCGCCAAAAGCCGTCATCCTCCGCGAAGGCGGAGGATCCAGTACGCCGCGGCCGTTCGGTTCTATCACTGCCGTCTCTGGAAGACTGGATCACCCGCCTTCGCGGGTGATGACAGTCAGGGGCGGCTCTTGACGAAGCACATGCCGATCCGCGAGGTCTTGCCGACGGCCTCGCAGGCGAGCCCCGCGGCACAGGTCCAGCCGCGAAAACTCGGGTCGTTGTCGGCGGCTTTCGCGCTCGGCTGGTAACAATGCGCGCCCCAGCCGTCGTAATGGCCGGTGCCCTTGAGTTCCGCCAAAAATTCCGACCGCGTGCGCAATTGCGGGCGCTCGGAAAATCCTCGCGAATAATCCGGGCTGCTGCCCCATTTTATCGAGTTGAGAATATCCCGGCGCCGGATCTGGTCGCCGAAGAAATGCGGCGACGCCGGCACCACAGTCGCGTTCGAGGGCTTGACTGCCATCCAGTCCACACCCGGAAAATGGAAACCGCCGATGCCGCGTGTCTGATGACAGCCCGAACAGGTAACATCGTTGAGCCGGCGCTTGAAGCCGGCCACCGAGCGGATGTTGGCGGGCGTTACGCCGACGTCAGCGGCTTTGCGAAGCGCGGCAACGACCTCGCTCTCGCTGAACACGGGGTTCGCGGCGACGCCCTCGCCCTGCACCAGTCCGAATACCGGCTGCAGTTCCGAGGGATCGAAACCGACTGGCGTCGAGGCGATCGCCGCTTTGGCCAGGAACCGCTCGGGTATCAGGATCGTGCCGCGATCGAATTCATTGAGATGCCGGGGATCGAGCAGCCAGGCCTTGAAGTCGCGGCCGAGATCAGGGTCGGCCAGAATTCGCTCGCGATCGATCTGGTTTTCCATCGGCGCTTCCTCGAAGGCGCGCGCGACAGGATCGAAGCGAAACACCTTCAAGAGGTAGTCGGTGCGAAATTCGCGCACCGCCGATTTCGGCGCATGCGCGATCTGCAGATTGGTTTCGATGCGATCGATGTTTTCAGGCCGGATCAGATCGAGCGGGCCGTCCTTCGCGAGCAGCCGGGCCGCGAGAGCGACGCCGGTGAGCGTCGATTCGCCGGCATCCAGCCAGCGCCGGGCGATCCCGGCGCAGCTGATCCCGACGCCCTCGGCGTCGACCATGCTCCCGCCCTTCGCCCTCAGCACGATGTTCAGCGTCATCGGCAGGCGCCGCGAGGCGCCGTCCTCGCCGGCTGGCGCCGTCCGCGTCAGGCGATAGATCAGCCTGATTTCGCCGCAGCTCTCCGGTGACACAAAGGCGCGGTCCATCCGGTTGACGATGCCGGCCAGCACGAAGCGCGCGTCGCCTGTATCAAGCAGGGCGCGGTCGAACAGTTGAAAGTCATGGCCGGTTCCGACGCCGATGCTCTCGTTCGGCAGAACGGCCTTGTGCCTGATGACATAGCGGTCGAACTCGGCATCGAGCGCGGTGCGGACCATCGCCATCGACGGCAAGGCGAACAGCTGCCCGCTGGTCAGGGAAACATCAACGGATCTCGCAGGGGCCATGATCCGCGCCACGGCGAACCGGCCGCGATCGAGCTCGCGCAACGCCAGGGGATCGGTGATCGCAGCCCCGCGCTCCAGCGCCGGGCTTTCGGCGGCGCGCGCGGACACCGCGCCGCACAGCAGAACAAGAATGGCGAGAAAAAGTGGCAACGCGCGGTCCATATCCTGACAAACACCGCATCAGAGCCCTCATTCCGGGCATCTTGCGGGCAAGCTTAAACTGGTCAGGAAAATAGCCTGGGAGCGGACCGCATGTCTCGCGGCTTCTGCGGGGATCTTGCTTCCCTCTCGTCCCGCAAGCGGGGCGAGGTAAGAGTTTTCAGCGCGCGACGACCAGGCCCTTGCTGGTGACGACCACCCAGCGGCCGTCCTGCTTGCGGATAGCGTCGATGCGACCGAGTCCCGGGACGGGATCGCCGGCATAGACTTCATAGATTCCCTGACGTCCCTCGATCAGCGCGCCGCCATTGGCGACCTCGCGCAGCACCCAGCCCTCGATCGTCGGCAGCCTCGCCAGTTCGGGTTTCGGCAGGGGGAGCGGAACGGGGGCGGCGACCGCCGCGGTTGCCGGGTGCGAGATCGAGCCGGTGACGTCCTTTGCCGCAGCCGGGACGGCGGCGACCGGCACGGGCGCCGCCTGTGCGGCCTTGAGCTTCTCAACGGCTTCGCTGAGCCTGGCGAGTTTGGCGGCGGGTTCGGCCTGCGCCTTCTCGATCTTGTCGAGACGATCGCTGGCCTTGTTGTCCCTGACGATGCCGACCCTGGAGGTTTGCTCGACGCTGGCCTTCAACGCCAGGATGTCGGCGTCGATCCGGGCCATGGAAGCCTCGAGAACGATATTGTTCGATGTCGCCGAGGCTCCGCCGGCAAAATGCATCACGCCTGCCGTCGCCAATGCGCCGCCGAGCGCGCCCGCCACCGCCGCCAGCGCCACCACGGCTGCGAGTGCGGACAACCGCCGCTTGCCGAACATGCCCTGGGCCTGCTCGGATTCCACCTCCGGCTCGACGCCGTGGTGGTTCCAACCGCGTTCGCCTGATGACATGATCATGATCTTGCCCGGGGCGCGCGGCGCGTCCGCCTTGGCGGTATCGGCAGGCTCAGCTTTGGGCGCTTCAAGCTTGGGCGCCTCAACCTTGGGAGCTCCGAGCTGGATGACGTCCGCCTTGGCGGCGTCGCCCTGCGCGGGGACCAGATCGGGAGATTCGACCTCGGCCACGATTTCAGGGGTTTCCTGCGCCGCTGCCTGGATGGCCACGTCGGATGAGTTGGAAACGGCCGGCACGGCGCTGACGGATCCGGACTCGCTGCTGGTCGGCTCGGCCTGCTGTTCGCTCACGTTCGACTTCTCCCGTAAAGGTTCACCATTTGGTAACTTTCATTCGTTGCGAA
>JBBQUA010000225.1:0-8396 GCA_038212905.1 Hyphomicrobiales bacterium | reverse complement strand
GCGGCCTGCGCGGAGCCGTCGCAGGCGCCGCTGTGACTTCGCCACGATTGCCTCTATATATGGGCTTGCTCCGGCGTTGATTTCAGCGTGCGGCGGGTGGGCCGTTCCGGGCCGCCATCGCGCCGGGGCGTGCCCAAAGGGAGACGCCGTGCAGACGACGCTGCTCGGACTGGCGATTGCCTTTATCATTGCGCTGGTGGCCGCGCTGATCGGCCCGTATTTCATCGATTGGAATCAGTTCCGGCCGCAATTCGAAGCCGAGGCCACCAGGGTGATCGGCGCGCAGGTACGCTTTGCCGGCAAACTGGATGCGCGCCTGCTGCCGGCGCCTTCGCTGCATTTGCGCTCGGTCGTGGTCGGCGCCGCCAACGATCTGGGCAAGGTGCGCGCCGACAAGCTCGACGTCGAGTTCAGCCTGGGCTCGCTGATGCGCGGCGAATTGCGGGCCACTGAACTGACCATCAATGGCATGGCGCTCGATCTCGGCCTGGATTCGCAGGGGCGGATCGACTGGCCGGCCTCGACCGGGAAATTCAATCTGGGATCGCTGGCGATCGACCGGGTGAACCTGACCGGCCGCATCGCGTTGCATGATGCGGCAAGCCGCGGCACGCTGGAGCTGAACGATATCGCCTTCAGCGGCGATGTGCGCGCGCTGGCCGGCTCGGTGCGCGGCGACGGCAATTTTGCGGTCTCCGGGACCCGTTATCCGTTTCGGGTGTCGTCCGGTCAGGCCGCCGACGGCAACGGTACCCGCGTTCATCTCAACATCGATCCCGGGGCGCGGGCCGTGTCGGCCGATCTCGACGGTGTGCTGTCGTTCGAGGGGCGCGCGCCGCGCTTCGAGGGGGCGCTGATCCTGGCGGCTCCGGCCCGCCTCAAGGCCAACGGCGATGCTCCCGTCACGCCCTGGCGGATATCGGCCAAGGGCAAGGCCGATCCCTCCGCCGCGCGGCTGGAACAGCTTGAGGTCGTCTATGGCGCGGATGACGGCGCGCTGCGACTGGCAGGCGCCGGCGATATCAGCTTCGGCGCGTCGCCGCTGCTGCGGGCCACGCTGTCGGCGCGGCAGCTCGATGCCGACAAATTCGCCGCCAAAGGCAACAGCGCCGCCGAGCCGATAAGGTTATTGCCGGGATTACGCGCGCTGATGGCGGCGATCCCGCAGACCACGCCGTTACCGGCGCAAATCGAGTTCAACGCCGATCAGATCATGCTGGGCGGCCGCCCGCTGCAGGGTTTCGCTGCCGCACTGCAGGCCGGCGCCAAATCTTTGAGCGATAAGTCTTTGAGTGCCGAGTCTTGGACGATCGATCGGCTGGAATTTCGGGCGCCGGGCGCGACCCGCGTGACCTTGAGCGGCTCGAACGCACAGGCCGGCAGTTTCACCGGCGCGCTCAGCGTCGATTCCTCCGATCCGGATGCGCTGGTGACCTGGCTGCAGGGCCGCAGCGAGGTGGTCTATCGCAGCCAGAAGCCGCTGCGGCTGCGCGGCGATCTGACCGTGGCCGGGGATCGCGTGGCGATCGAAGCCATGAAGGCCGAGATCGACGGCGGCGCCGTCGAAGGGCGGGTTGAGGTGTCAACGGCAAAGGGCCACTCGCGGATCGATGCCGAGTTGAAGGCGGAACGTCTCGATCTCGATGCCGCAACGGCGCTTGCGCGTTCGCTGGCGGGGCCGCAGGCCGAATGGCCTGACGAGGCGCGGCTCACGCTCGATATCGGCCGCGCCACATCGGCCGGGCAGGAACTGCGCCCGTTGGTGGCGAAGGTCGGCTACAGCCCGAAATCGTTCGCGCTGGAGCAGCTGAAGATCGGTCAGGCCAGCCACGTGATGCTGGAAGGCGCGGGAAGTTTCGATCGCGTCAATACGTCGGGAAAACTGATGCTGAATTCGAGCGCCGCGTCGCTCGGCCAGATCACCGCCCTGATCGCGCCGCTGGCGCCGGCGCTGGCGGCGCGGATCAATGCGATGGACGCACGTCCCGGTCCAGCGCGCCTCAAGCTGTCGCTCGATCTGGACAAGACCGCGCCGCAGGCCGATCGCGCCAATGCGCGCGCCGTGTTCGATCTCGATGCACCCGAGCTCAAGGGCGTGGTCACGATCGCGGCAAAGCCCGTCATCTCAGCACTCCATGGCATCGATCTGGAGGCGCTCGGGCGCAGCGAGTTCAGTCTTGAATCCAGGCTGACATCGGGGCAGGGCCGTCCGTTGCTGGCGGCGCTGGGGCTCGATCGCGCGGTGACGGCGGGCGACGGCCCGGCGCAATTCGAAGGCTCGGTGACGGGCGTGTGGCGCGCGCCGCTGCGGCTGAAAGTGAAGATGTCAGGAACCGGCCTCGACGCCGAGGCGGAGGGCACCGCCGAGCCGTGGGCGGCCGAGCCGAAGGCCAGCGTCAATTTGAAGGTCCGCAGCGCCAATCTCGGGCCGCTGCTGGACCTCAAGGCGTCGGATACGCTGGCGCAGAATATCGGCCTGTCGTCCCGCGTCTCGCTCGCGGGCAACCGGCTGACGTTCGACGATCTGGACAGCGCGATAGCGGGCTCGCGGCTGCGCGGCCGCATGGCGCTGGTGCTTGGCGACGAAACGAACATCGAAGGCGAGATTGGTCTCGACACGCTCGATCTCGCGCCGGCGTTTGCACTGGCCATTGGCGCTGCGGGGCACGATGCCGCCGAGCCGCTCGGTTCCGGGCTCTCGAAAGGCTGGCGCGGCCGCGTCGCGTTTCAGGCGCTGCGCGGCACGCTGCCGGGCGGCGACGAATTGCGCCCGGTCAGCGGCGTCCTCAAAGGTGACGGCCAGTCGCTGAGCTTCGAAGCGATCACCGGCGGCATCGGCGGCGGCGAGGCGAGCGCCAGTATCGACGCCAGGCAGACCGGCAACGGCATTGCCTTGAATGCGCGGGTTCAGCTCAGCGGCGTCGATGGTGCGGCGCTGCGCTATCGCGGGCTGAAGATGCCGGCGGGCCGCGCCTCCATGCAGATGACGCTGGCAAGCCACGGCCGCAGCGCGTCGGCGCTGACCGGCGCGCTGTCCGGCAGTGGAACGGTGACGCTGGAATCCGCTGAAGTTGCCGGGCTCGATCCGCGCGCCTTCGACGCCGCGATCCGCGCCAGCGACGGCGGACAGGCGACCGACGACGTCAAGCTGCGGCAGATCGTCGAGCGGGTGCTGTCGGCAGGCTCACTGTCGGTCAAGTCGGCGCAGATTCCGTTCAGCATCGGGGACGGCCGGATCCGCATCGGGGCGACCACGCTGGATGCCGAAGGCGCCCGCGCGATCGTGTCGGGCGGATACGATATTCCCGCCGACCAGGCCGACATCCGCGCCAGCCTCGCTTCGACGGTGGCGGGGTCGGCGAGCAGCCGGCCGGAGATTCAGCTGTTCGCCGCGGGCCCGCCCGACGCGCTTGATCGCACTGTCGATGTGGCGGCGCTGTCGTCATGGCTGGCGGTGCGGGCGATCGACCGCGAAACCCGAAGGCTCGATGCGATCGAGCGCGGCGAGCCGCCGCCGCCGTTTTCAGCCTCGCTGCCGCCGGCGACCACGGCGCCGCCGAGAACGCCGGACGCGGAACTGCCCGGCCTGCCAACCTCCGAAAGGCCGATCCCCGGCCGCGATCCGCGCCGGCCTCCGCCTCCGCCAAAGGCCAAGGCCGCAATTCCGCGTCCACCGGTTGCGCCGCCGGCTCCCGCTGCACCGGCTCCCGGTGCGACGGCTCCCAGTGCGCCGGTCGCGAGCCAGCAGGCGGCACCGTTGCCGCCCCCGATCGAGGTCAAGCCGGCGCCCGCTGTCGCGCGACCGCCGAAGCTGGGGCCGCCGCTGGTGCTGACGCCCCAGGTGGCCGCTCCCCAATGACCTGATGCTGACCGGCTGAGCCGGCGCGCCAACACGCCTTGCGCGAGCATTTGCCGGAAATGTGCCAAATGGCCGCGATCCGGGGCCGGTCTCGAGCGCCGGCCGCAGCCGCGTTAGGCGCAAGAGATCAACGACTTCCGGGCAATTTGAGCGAATTTTTAGCGATAATACTTCTGTGCCAACTTTACGGAAAACTCGGGTTTGCCCGCTAGGGTTCTACCCGCGCGCAGCTTTGCGCAGGTTTGTTGCGATCCAGGGTCTGAAGAAAATGAGTGCGGCAAAATCGTTTCTAACGGATCTCGACCAAGCGGTGTCGCGGGGGACAGCCGAGAGCCGCACCCGGGCACTGTGGCATACCACCGACCTGATGATCACCGGCCGCTACAGCGACGATGAGATCTGGACCTTCGGCGAGGTCATCGGACGGCTCGCGGACGAGATTGAAGTGGCGGCCCGCGCCCAGCTGGCGCGGCGGCTGGCCCGCTTCGACAAGGCTCCGGTCAATATCATCCACAAACTCGCTTTCGACGATTCGATCGATGTCGCCGGCCCGATCCTGCAGGAGTCCGAAAAGCTCGAGCCGTACGCGCTGGTCGCCAACGTCTGCACCAAGGGCCAGACCCATCTGCTCGCGATCTCGAAGCGGAAGTCGCTCGAGGAAACCGTCACCGACGTGCTGGTGGCCCGCGGCGACCAAGAGGTCGTGAACTCCGTCGTCACCAACAGCGGCGCGCGCTTCTCGGATTTCGGCTTCCTGCACATGATCCAGCGCGCCGAAGGCGATTCCATTCTCGCCGAGCAACTCGGTCTGCGTGAGGACATCCCCCGGCATATTTTCCAGCAGCTGATTGCCAAGGCGTCCGACGACGTCAGAAAGCGGCTGGAGCAGGAGCGGCCGGCGATGGTCGACCAGATCAAGTCCACGATGTCCGATGTCACGGGCGAGCTGCAATCCAAGTTCGGCCCGGTATCGCGAAGTTATTTCGTCGCCAAGCGTTTGGTGACGGCGCAACATCGCCAGGGCAATTTGAACGAGAACAGCATCTCGCTGTACGCCAGGTCGCATAAGCTGGACGAGGTCACGATCGGACTGTCCTTGCTGTGTTCATTGCCGGGCGACGTGATCGAGCGCGCCCTGCTGGACAAGAACCGCGAAACCCTGCTGATCCTGGCCAAGGCCCTCGACTTTTCGTGGGCGACCACGATGGCGCTGCTGTTTCTCGGCGCCAAGGATCATCGCATCACCGCGAACGAACTGAGAGAGCTGGAAAGCGAATTTGGCCGGCTCAACCTCAAGACATCGCGCAGCGTTCTGGAATTCTATCAGTCCCGCAAGAATGCCGGGTATGGCGAGGCGGGCCCGAAGCGGCAGCCCGCGGTGGCCGTGTGACGGGCTAGCGATTGGAAGCAGGCTGGGGAATATCGGCGATGAACGCACTCTCATTCGGCACAGCTTCACGGGAACGCCTCGGCGTGGCTTCCGGTGAACCGAAGCCCGACGCCCTCTCGGTCGATATGGCCTGGCTGGTTCTCGAAGCCGCCAACGATCTCGGCGACCACGCCGCCGTCGAAGCCTGCCGCCGGGTGATCGACGCGAACCTGAACGGCAGGCCCGCGCCGCCATCCGACGTTCACCTCATTGTCGATTATTTCAGGTAGCCTTCAGCCGGCGCCGCGCTTGGCCAGGCCGAGCGGCATCTGCGGACGATCGCCGTTCTGTTCAGTCATGGCTTGTATTTTCAACCGGCGGCGGGCCGATCAAGCTTGGTGGTCGCGATGCGGCGGCTTCTCAGAGCGAGCGCGATCCGGCTCCGGCCGATGAAGTCCCGTGAAGAGCGCCATCTTTCGTCTGTCACGAACGTTCCAGGAGGAATTTTCAAGGGAATGTCAGCGGCAGAGCGGTGTTTACATTTGCGGCTGGAGGAATCGTCCACACAGACACGGAGGAGGCCCGCATGACACGATCAGCGATTAGGCTGGTGATACTGACCATGTTTCTGGCGGCGCCATTCGCCGCGTCCCCGCTCGGACCGGCGCTGGCCGCCGGCGGCGATCCTCCGTCGGCGACCGCGCCGCCGCCGGACACCAGGTCCGCGCCCGCCGGGCGCACCGGTCAAAAATCCAAGAAGAAGCCCAGCAAGCAGTCCAGCGTCGAGGACCCCGCCTTTGCCAGCGGTTACCGCGCGGCCTATACGACGATCTATGACCGCAACGATTATGCCGCGGCGATCGGGCAGCTCAGGGCGCTGGGCCACGACGACTACGCCAACGTCGCCAATCTGATCGGCTATTCCTATCGCAAGCTCGGCGACTACCGGCTCTCGCAGATCTGGTACGAGCGCGCGCTGAAGGCCGACCCAAACCATGTGCTGACCTGGCAGTATTACGGCCTGTGGCAGATCGAACAGGGCAACCGTGACTCCGCGCAATATCATCTGAGCCGGATCGCCGCGATTTGCGGCACGGCTTGCGAGGAATACCGGTCACTGGCCTCAGCGCTCGAACAGGCCCCGGGCTCCGGTCTCGTGTACTGAATTTCGGGACGCAACTCGGCGGGCGCTTCGTATTGTCGATGCGCTCGCGGCCTCGGTCACGTCAAGCGGCTAAGTCTGCTGCGGCTTCGGATCCAGGCCGGCGGCCATGGCGCGGGTGCGAAAGTAATCGAGCACGAACAGGCGAATGGCCGACGACAGATTGCCCTGCTGGCGGTTGGAATCGATCTCGCCCACCAGCTCGGACAGCGTCATGTCGCGCAGGCCCGAGATTTCCTTCATGCCGTTCCAGAACGCCTCTTCGAGGCTGACGCTGGTCTTGTGGCCGGCGACCACGATCGAGCGCTTGACGACCGGCGACTTCATGATGCGTCCTCGCCATCCATGCGGTGCTGATCCAGCAAATTGCTTGCACGGGTCTCGCGCTGTTGGTCCAGCGCGCGTTCGGATTTGGTTCGGCCGAATCGCGTGCGGTTGGCGTCGGCCTGCTTCGCCGAAGCTGTGCGCTCGGTGCGCTTCTTGAACCGATTCAGGTTGACCACGTCCCCCATGCCTGTCTCCGTCATCCAAATATTGCAAATATTGAAGGACACGAAAAATAATAGCGAAGGCGTGAGTGATCGCTACGCGCCTTTGCGGGTTCGGTCGTCATCCCAGGAAATCCCCGTCAGTGCCTTCTGATAGCATCAAAAATACGTTTCGCCCTGCGAAAACCAAAATATTGCCGGGCTCTACCTTGAGCCAGGTCAACGACGACAGCGGATTCACCTAAGTCTGTAGCCAATGATCTATAACTATAATGCCGGCCCGTAAATATAACGCGGCCCCCGTAGTATCCCGGGGGTCTCGCCGCGCGATCAGCCGGGGTGTGTCATTTTGTCCGGCTGTACCAGCCGGTCGAATTCCTGCTCCGAAACCAATTTTAGCCGTACCGCCTCTTCCCGCAGCGTGGTTCCACGCGCATGGGCCTCCTTCGCAACCCTGGCCGCGTTATCGTAGCCGATCTTCGGCGCCAGCGCGGTCACCAGCATCAGCGAGCGTTCCATCAGATTATGGATGCGTTTTTCGTCGGCGCGGATCCCCTCGACACAATTTTCCGTGAACGAGCGGGCGACGTCGGCCAGCAATTCGATGGAATGCATCATGCCATGCGCCATCACCGGCTTGTAGACGTTCAGCTCGAAATGGCCCTGGCTGCCGGCGACGGTGATGGTGGTCTGGTTGCCGAACACCTGACAGCACACCATGGTCATCGCTTCGCACTGGGTCGGGTTGACCTTGCCCGGCATGATCGACGAGCCCGGTTCGTTTTCGGGCAGGATCAATTCGCCGAGGCCGGAGCGCGGCCCCGATCCCAGCAGGCGAATGTCGTTAGCGATCTTGAACAGCGCGGTCGCCACCGAATTGATGGCGCCGTGCACGAACACGTAGGCGTCGTTGGAAGCCAGCGCCTCGAACTTGTTGGGCGCGCTGGTAAACGGCAGTTTTGTGATTTTGGCGGCGTGGCGCGCAAACAGCTTGGCGAATCTCGGCTTCGAGTTGAGGCCGGTGCCGACCGCGGTGCCGCCCTGCGCCAGCGGGTAAAGATCCTTTACGGCTGTCCGCAGCCGCGCAATGCCGCTCTCGACCTGGGCGGCATAGCCCGAGAATTCCTGGCCGAGCGTCAGCGGCGTCGCGTCCTGGGTATGGGTGCGGCCGATCTTGACGATCCCTGCGAACGCCTTTTCCTTTTTGCGCAGCGCGCGGTGCAGTTCGCTCAGGGCGGGAATGAGATCGGCGATGATGCGTGTCGCGGCGGCGATGTGCATCGCGGTCGGGAACGAGTCGTTCGAGGACTGGCTCATATTGACATGGTCGTTGGGATGAACAGGCTTCTTGGCGCCGAGTTCGCCGCCCAAGAGTTCGCTGGCGCGATTGGCGATCACCTCGTTGAGGTTCATGTTGGTCTGGGTGCCGGAGCCGGTCTGCCAGACCACCAGCGGAAAATGATCGTCGAACTTGCCCTCGATCACCTCGCGCGCGGCGCGGACGATGGCGCGGGCGCG